>CAZUQN010000022.1:0-16121 GCA_964622425.1 uncultured Ruminococcus sp. | reverse complement strand
CGGAGTGCGATAGCACGGAGTCGCACCCATAGGGCGGCACGGAGTGTCGGGATCTGCTTTGGCTAACACGTTAACTATCTAAAAAACAGTAGTTTAGAAAGCTGTCATCAGACTCATACTAGATCCCTTCGTCGCTACGCTCCTCGGTTTTGCTCCTTAACCGGAGCAAAACTTCGACTTCACTCCGTTACGCTCAGGATGACACGCGGAGTGCGATAGCACGGAGTCGCACCCATAGGGCGGCACGGAGTGTCGGGATCTACTCACTCTAACAAAAATCTCCCGTGATACTCAATATTGAATCTTAAAATAATCAAGATATTTCTTAAACTTATCCTGCGCTGTAAGGCAGGTATCCATCAGAAATCCGCGCTCCTCTGTCCATTTGGAGAGACCACGGTAATAGAACATCTTGAGCTGCTCATCGATGATAAACGGAACGATGTTATGTCGCAAGCATTCCTTGAAAAGAATCAATCTGCCCACGCGTCCGTTTCCGTCCTGGAATGGGTGGATACGTTCAAATCTGTAATGAAAATCAAGTATTTCTTCAAACGTCTTTTCCTTCGTTTTATTGTAGCTTGAAATTAAGAATTTCATTTCAGCGGCGACGTTCTCAGGGAGCGTAGTATCCTGACTGCCGACCTCGTTTGGTAGTCTTTTGTAATCACCGACAACAAACCAGGATTGACGGCTGTCGGAGGTTCCGTTTTTGAGAACGCGATGCAGTTCTTTAATGAATCCCTCTGTCAATATATTCGTAGCATTTTCAATAACGAGATTGATACAGCGGAAATGGTTTGATGCCTCAACGATATCGTCCACGTTCACGCTCTCATTCGTAGCTCCAATAGTGTTGGTCTCAAAAATGTATCTTGTTTGGTCGTGAGTCAGACGGCTGCCTTCAATATGGTTTGAGTTGTAGGTCAACTCGATTTGGACCTTATGATAGATGCCTCCCGACAGAGAGCTATTCTTTTCTCTTTTCAGTACATCAAGCAGGGTTTCGGGCGCGGTATCATTACGTATTTTGCGGATCGGCTTCTCTGCATTTTCGGGAATCATCCAGGCTTTGCTTATGAGAACCGCACCGGGCACACGCCCCTCGGCGCAGTAATTACGAACGCTACGCTCGGAGATCTGCCACTTTTTAGCCGCCTCACCTACTGAGATATAATTCATAGGATGTCCTCCTTTCGTATCTTTGCAATACTATTATACCACACTATCGGCAAAATATCAAGTAAGAATAGAAATAAAATTTGGGATATTTTGCCGATAGCGGCAATTTAGAACGCCGGGGCGTAATTATAAACACCCTACGGGTGTAATTATAGACACCCCACGGGCGTCATTAAAAAACTTTGGGCAAAGTTTTTTAAAACCTATTGCAATTTTTTAAAAAAGTGCTATACTCTTATATCGGGAAATAACATTATCATAAAAAGGATTTTTATGAAGACTAAAATAATTGATTTCTTTAAGAGTATAAACCGCGAGAAGGTGATAGGATTTATCAAGACCAATGCGGTAATGCTTATCGCGGCACTCGCGGCACTTATCACCGCGTTTATTATCCCGCCCGACAAGGAATATCTCGGTTACTTTGACTTTAAGACCTTGACCTGTCTTTTCTGTGTTTTGGCGGTTGTGTGCGCGCTTAGAAACATTCGTTTCTTCTACACTATGGCGAAGGCGATCATCAGAAAATTCAAGAACACAAAGCTCTGTATCCTCGCGCTCGTCTACATCACCTTTATCGGCTCGATGCTGATCGCCAACGATATGGCGCTGCTGACCTTCCTGCCGCTCGGCTACTTCGTCCTGCACACCACGGGCAAGGAGAAGTATATGGCGTTCACCTACATAATGCAGAACATCGCTGCAAATCTCGGCGGTATGCTTACCCCCTTCGGTAATCCGCAGAATCTCTATCTTTACAGCAAGTTCAACATTCCCGACCTTGAGTTTATGAAGATAATGTTCCCGCCGTTCATTGTATCCATCGCGCTTATCACGGCTCTTTGCCTCATCTTTGTCAAGTCCGAGCCGCTCGAGATACACGAGAAGGCGGCAGAGCTCCCGCTCCCGAGGGTAATAATCTACCTTATCCTCTTTGCGATCTCCATACTTATCGTATTCCGCACAGTGCCGTTTGTAGTCGGTCTTATCATCATTCCCGTAGCGCTTCTGTTCCTCGATAGGGAGGCATTGAAGCAGGTTGACTACGGCCTTCTTCTCACCTTCGTATTCTTCTTTATCTTCTCGGGCAACATGGCGAGAATAGGCGTCGTGCGCGACTTCTTCTCCTCGCTCCTTGAGAGAAATACGCTTATCTTCTCGGCGCTCTCCTGCCAGGTCATAAGCAACGTCCCCTCAGCGATCCTCCTCTCGCAGTTTACGGATAACTACCGCGAGCTCCTCTGGGGTGTAAACATCGGCGGCGTCGGTACGCTTATCTCCTCGCTCGCCAGCCTTATCACCTTCAAGGAGTATTCGAAGGACCAGCCAGGGCACACCCTCAGATATATCCTCAAGTTCACCGTGTATAACTTCATCTTCTTCGGTGTCCTCGTCGGCGTTTGCCTGCTTATCGGTTAAGGCGCGTAGCGCTTTTTCACGTTCACGCAGTGAACATATTTGCGTTGAATAAAGAAAAAACAGAGTCCTCAGGGGACTCTGTTTTTCTTTATTCTATACCGGACCACTCGAAGGATTCCTCGAGAGTCTGCTCTGTTGCGCCACAGAGCTTGTCGGAATTTGTAATCTTTTTCTTAGCGAAGTAGTGGTCGATCTTATTCGCGAGCTTGAAGGTCTCCTTCAGCCAGAAGAAGGCAACCGTAACAAGAGTGATGAGATCGAGGATGTTCGGGAATCTGCCGAAGTGGATAACCGCGATGCCCGCGCAGATAATAACCGTCGCGATAGAGTGGCAGGTGTTGACCGAGCTGTCCTTGGGAACAAGCGTGTCGCTGAGCGCGCCGGACTTGCCCGCCTTCTTATTTATTATGTAGTTCGTCAGGTTAACCAGAACCATAAAGATCTCTTTGAGCCAGTAGAAGCAGATGGTAGTGAACATCAGGCAGTTATATACCGTGATCTCACTTCCAAAGCGTAAGAAGGTGAGAAGGAAGCTTACCGCAAGAGCAACGCTGATAACGCCGGTCTTAAGGTAGGTCTCCTTGGAGATGGTGATGGGCTCAGCCTTTCCTTCATTGCTCTTTTTCTTCTCAAAGTAGCGGTCTACCTTGTTAGCGAGCTTGAAGAGCTGCTGTATCCAGAAGAAGCATATGGTGATGAGCACCAGCCAATCGTAAACGGACGTGAACTGATCGAAGGGAATGATCGACATACCGAAGATGATGGTTGCTGCGCCAACGCCTCTGCAAAGCACGATGGAGGGGATAAACCAGGAGAGCTTCATCTTGGTCGTACCCGCGATCATAACGAGCGCGTCGTCGGGGAATATCGGGAAAAGCATCATAAGAGGGAAGTATACCGTACCTCTTGTTCTGAGTAGGTTAAGCGACTTCTCGCAGTCCTCCTTACCGAGTATCTTCTCGCAGATCTTGTATCCGCCGAGTCTGCCGATTATGTACAGAGTCGCGCTGGAGATAAGAATGCAGGAGTAGGAGAGAAGGAATGCCATCACGGGATTCGGGTAGAGGACGGTCGAGAACATTACAAACGCCGCCGCAACACCGGGAATGACGCAAAGAAGCGTGGAGAGCACGGTCTGTATAAGAATGAATACGATAAATCCGTACCACTTACCTCTGAAGCCGTCGAATATGTGCTCGTTAAAAACGAAGCCGTCGTCATAATTTAGTATGTCTGTTGCAAACAGTACCGCAAGTGTCGCGAGCGAGATTACCGCAACGATAGCTAAAAGGGCAAGGAGCTTAAGGATAATACCCTTGTTTTCCTTTACCTTATTAATAATTGTCTTCATTAAAAATATACCTCGAAAAAAGCGCTAATTTATAAAATATTTTAGCATCAAACTCTCCCAAAGTCAAGGGCAAAAAGGCAAATTATTAAAAATTATTAAAAATTATTAATTTGTTAACATTTCTACTTTAAGATATTGTACTTTTCATCTTTTGATGTATCTTTTTTATAAATGCCATTTTGGAAAAGGTATATTCTCAAATCTGTCCCTCCTCGCAGGAAAACACGAGGCACCCCCACCGAACTTACGTCGGGAAAGGCCGGGTAAAGGCATAAGCACTCGGAATAAAAGAAAAGGCGACTCCCGAAGGAGCCGCCTTATTTAGCTAATAATTGTAAATATTAGTTATCAAAATTGAGGGTGTTGTAGATCTTGGTGCCGTCCTCAAGTACGATGGCGATAACACAGCCTCTGTACTCGTCGGTCTTGTTGTTCCAGTTACAGGGAGCAACCTCTACGGTGATGTAATCTCCGTAATACTCACTCATCCAAGAGTACTGGTTAGCACCGGACATATAAAGCTTAAGTGCGGTGCCGTTCTTATCGGTAACCGTAAGAGAAGTGTAACGACCGCCGTCATAGAACTCAAACTTAAGCTCAATAACGTAAACCTCGGTGGTATGGTCAACCGTGATATCCTTGACGGGAAGATCTTCAAGGGTATCTGCCTCAATGAAGTAATCATCGTTGAACTCGTGGTTTCCAAGATTGTTTACAAGAACAACTGCATCAACAATGGATGACTGACCAAAGTGAGTTGCCGCACCGTTGGAATAGGTTTCTCTCTTACCGGTAATGATGATCTCGTTTCCGATGCTGAGAGTTGCCATTGTGTCAGAGTCGGTAATAACCGCAATCAGACCATTCTCGCCCATAAGATAGAAGCCGACCTTGTTAACGAGAGAGGGACCTACGATACCCTTGACGATAATTGTTGAGTCCTCTTCTGCAACAATAGCTTGCTCTACGGTGATGAAGTCGTACTGAACAGGCTCGGCATAGGTAAGGTCGATGCTGTAATTACCAACATAATCGCCATAGGTAATAGTAACGGTAACAGTTACATCGCCATAAGCGAGGAGATTGAAGAGTACGCCCTCATCGGTAACGGTGAACTTGGCAATTTCTTCGTTAGATGAGGTATAAGTGATGGTTGCACCCTCAAATCCAAGAAGATCAGAGGATACGACGTTGGTAAAGGTAAGCTCGGGGTCAGCGGTGTAATTGCTCTTAAAGTTATCCTTTACGTGGTACTCAAATACGAAATCGGGTACGTCTTTACTATCGAAGGTGTAGCCCTCATATTCAACTGCTACGGGAATGAATCTCCAAATGCAATCGTTGGGAGAGGATTTAGCATTGAGTACAGAAAGATATACCGTGCAGATCTTTCCGTCGAACTGATCGAGCCAAGCGAAATCGCTGCCGTTTGCCTGCGTGTAGGTGTAAGATCCGGTTACTCCGTCAAGATCGTTGATGTAGTAGTTAATGAAGCTTGCGCCCTCTGATCTGGAAATGAGTGCGTTAACCTTGTAGATCGTTGTGGTGATGTCTGTAGTTACAGGAGTGCTGAGTATTTCCTTAACGGTAGATTCGGTGATCCAGGATTTATCAAAATCGGTAGTACCGTTGTCGGATTCAAAATTAATAACGTTTGTGATCTGGTTACAACCCTTGTAGCCGTGCTTTGCTGCGCTGTCCTGCTCTTTTTCAAGGATCCAATGCTCCTTTTCGCCATATACGGTAACTGTGTTACCGATAGCTACTCTTGAAGCAGTATTGCCATCGTAAACGTAGATGGAGTTGGTACCGTCTACGAGATAGAAGCCTGCGGGAACCTTACCAGAAGCGTAGGTGATTCTTGCAACTACACCGCTTACCTTAACGAGAGTGCCATCTGCCGCTTCACGGGCTGCGTTTACGGTCAACTCTGCGTAATCGCTCTCGTTGAACTCGATTTCATTGTGAGTGAAGGAGATGATTCTTGCGTTCTTAATCTGAGGAGTACCGTTGTAAACGTTAATTACTACGTAGAGCGTAACGGTGTCGCCCTTGTAGGGCTTGTCCTCCATAGCAGCGTAACCGATGGAGCCGTCCTCGCTGTAGCAGCCGTAAACGTAGATCTCGCCGGTCTCGTCCTCGATGTACATTTCACCGTATGCAGGGTTCTTGATGGACTGAACGGTAGCGGTGATGTAGAATCTTACGTCCTCACCTACGAGCGCTGCGTTTGCAAGAGCTTCTGCAATGGTGATGGTGGAGTCGGGGGTGATGGTGGGCTCCACAGGAGCAGATTCAACAGAAACGTAGTCGATGAGCCAAGCATTCTGAATCTCCTTGGTGGTTCCCTTATAGTTCTGAAGAGTACCGTAAATGAGAATAAGGTCGCCTGCCTTAAGGTCAACGCCCATCTTGTCGTACTTGAGAGAGCCGTCCGCACTATTGGTGCCGTAAACCATGATCTCACCGGTCTCATCCTCGATCATAAGTTTTCCGTATGCGGTGTCATCAACCGACTTAACGGTAGCGATGATGTAGTATCTGGTTTCGGAGGGGCTGCTTACGAACTCTTCACACATGGTGAGAGCCTCACTGATGGTGATGGTTTCGTACTGAGCAAGCCAAGCCTCTTTTTTGCTTGTCTCGCCCTCATTGCCGCCGTTTTCATTGCCATTGTCATCTTTGGGCTCTTCTGCACCGCAGAAAAGACATTTGCCATTTTCGTACGCGTGCTCGCAGATTACCATGTCGTCGCCGTCGTCGTCGTTGCCAAGGATGCTGTTTATCACGTCGCATGAGGTGAACGTACCGAGTACGAGCGAGAGCACGAGCATCAAAAGCAGAATGATTCTGATCTTCTTCATTTTCTTGTACCTTTCTTGATAAGTTTTTTAGCCAATGCTAACCTAAATCGAATACGTTTTAAGTGACGAATTTTCCGCGAGTATGCAAAATCCTCGTAATATGATATATGACGTCGAATTTTTCGATTTTTCTTCCGAAAAAATTCGTCTACTTAAAATCTAGCGACCTAAAGCCGACAGAAATTCAATGCATTTTTTGAAATGCGAACGAAGTCAAGTAGCACTTTACGAGCGAGAATTTTGAAAAAGGCGTGGATTTATGTGGCTTTAGGCGTGTTCAATTTAGGTTAGCATTGGCTATGCATATTGCTACATCTTAATTATACATCATTCGACACAATTTGTAAATTGGTAAAAACCAAGAAAAAGAATAGGTGACATGTGTTCATTTTGTACACTTCTTACCCCGCGCATCGCGTATCCGCGCGTGTGAGTTGACAAGCGCGTGCGAATGTGGTATAATATACTTTACCAATTTTTTGGAGGACTTATGTTAACCAAGTACAAGAATTCGACAGTATATCAGATATATCCCCGCTCCTTCTGTGACTCGGACGGCGACGGCGTTGGCGACATCAAGGGCATTATCTCAAAGCTTGATTACTTAGCATCGCTCGGCGTTGACGTTATCTGGCTCTCTCCCGTATACAAGAGCCCCAACGACGATAACGGCTACGACATCGCCGACTACAAGGCTATCCAGCCCGAGTTTGGCACTATGGAGGACTTCGACCTTCTCCTTTCGGAGGCTAAGGCGCGCGGCATCAACATCATAATGGACCTCGTCATCAACCACACCTCCGACGAGCACGAGTGGTTTGAAAGAGCTAAGGCGGGCGAGCAGAAATACAGAGATTATTATATCATCAAGAAGGGAAAGGACGGGAAATTGCCCAACAACTGGGGCAACTTCTTTGCCGAGTGTCCTTGGGAGCCCTTTGGAGATCCCGCAAACGAGGAGTATTACCTCCACCTCTTCTCAAAGAAGCAACCCGACCTCAACTGGTATAACCCCGACGTCTACCGCGAGGTAGTCGATATTATGAAATTCTGGCTCGACAAGGGCGTTTTAGGCTTCCGCTGTGACGTTATCAACGTCATCTTCAAGGAGTCCTTTGCCAACGGTAAGAAGCATCTTGCCCTCACGGGTAAGGAGCACTATCTCTCCACCGACGGCTGTCATAACATACTCGCCGCCCTGCGCCGCGACGTGCTCAGCCACTACGAGACCTTGACCGTCGGCGAGACGGTGATGGTTGACCTCAAGGAGGCTGCAGACCTCACACTTCCCGAGAGGGGAGAGCTCGATATGGTTTTCGCCTTCGAGCATATGGAGTGCGATCAGATCGGTGTCAAGTGGTTTAAGACCAAGTTTAAGCCGAAGAAGCTGATGCGTATTCTCACCAAATGGCAGGAGGGCCTGCCTTGGAATTCCTGCTACTTCGAGAACCACGATCAGCCGAGATCCGTGACCAGATTCACAAAGGGCGGGGAATACCGCGCTATCGGCGCAAAGATGCTCCTCGGCCTCCTCTTCTCCCTGCGCGGCACGACCTACGTCTACCAGGGACAGGAGATCGGTATGACCAACGGCGCGTTTGAGAGCCTTGACGAGATCATGGACATCGAGAGCCACAACGTCGACAAGATGGCTAAGGGGCTCGGCATCATCAACCCCTTCCGCTGGAAGCTTATTAAGAAGACCTCCCGCGACAACGCGAGAACACCTATGCAGTGGAGCGCTGAGGAAAACGCGGGCTTCACAAGCGGCAAGCCTTGGCTCAAGCTCCACCCGAATTACACCGAGGTCAACGTAGAAAAGGACCTTGGGGATAAGGACGGTGTCATCTCCTTCTTTAAAGAGGTCAACGCCTTCAAGAAGTCGAGCGAAATCTTGAAGGAGGGCTCCTTCAAGGAGCTTCACCGCGGCAAGTGGGTATACGTCTTTGAAAGAGCGCTTGACGGCGAAAAGCTCACAGTTATCTGTAACTTCAAGGATAAGGCGGTGTCCTATCCTATGGAGCTTAAGGGCGAGCGAGTCCTCTCCAACTACGAGGGCGAGTCAAAGAAGCTCAGGCCCTACGAGTTCGCGATAATCAAAAATAACTGATAGGAGATAAAGCATATGACAAAGCAGGAAAGACGCAATAAATATTGCTTCGGCCTCGGTACAGTTGGCCGCGACGCGCTGTATTCCCTCGTCTCAATGTACCTTCTCGTTCATCTGACCGACGTGGTCGGATTTAGTGACAAAGGACTTGGAGTTATCGGAGTTATGCTCACGCTCTTCGGTATCTTCGACGCAGTTATTGACCCATTTGTGGGAGCAATTGTTGACAATACGAAGACTAAATGGGGTAAATTCAAGCCCTGGATATTTATCGGCATGATCGGCACAGGTGTACTTACCGTGCTTATGTTCCACAATTTTGAGATGGGCGAGACCGCGCACATCGTGCTCCTCGGCGTCACCTATCTCCTCTTCAGCATTTTCTTCTCACTTAATGACATCGCCTACTGGTCGCTTATGCCCGCGATCTCCAAGGACCAGACAGTCCGCGAGGGCGTCGGCGCCTTTGCGAGAATCTGCGCTAACGTCGGTATGTTTGCAATGGTGCTTATCTACCTCAACGTGCCGGGCTTCTTCGGCGGTATGAGCGCAAGGCAGGCTTACTTCATCTTCGCGATAATCATCGCAGTCCTTATGTGGGTATTCCAGAGCATCACCCTCCTCGGCGTAAAGGAGGACAGAACAAGCCTTGAGAAGACCGAGCGCACAAGCCTCAAGGATCTCTTCCGCGCCCTCGTCGGCAACGATCAGCTCCTTGTTACCGCTATCTCCATGGCGCTCTTTATGATAGGCTACTGCACCACCACAGGCTTCGGTACCTACTACTTCAAGTACGCATACAAGAACGAGGGAATGTATATGGTCTTTGCGGCGGTGCTTGCCGTTGCTCAGCTTACGGCTCTCTCGGTATTCCCCCTCTTCAGAAAGAGGTTTACGAGAAAGCAGCTTTACACCGGCTCGATGATAGCCGTTACCGTATCATACGTCATCTTCTTCCTCTCCTTTGAGTTCCTTCCCTTAGTCGTTATCGCGGGACTCGGACTCTTCTTCGCTCAGGCATTTATTCAGCTCCTTATGCTCCTGTTCCTTGCCGACGCGGTTGAGTACGGTGAGTGGAAGCTCGGTAAGAGAAACGAGGCGGCATCCTTTGCCGTTCAGCCCTTCATCAATCAGTTCGGAGGCGCGGCAAGTAAGGGAGTTATCTCCTTCACTCTTATCATCTCGGGTATAAACGCCATCGCCAACGCCGCGGGCGCTGATCCCGAGAGAGCTACGGAGATCATCAACGCTACCCCCGGCTCCGCTATCTGGATCATGAAGATATCTATGATGATCCTGCCCCTTATCTGCATCCTTATCGGCTTCTTCCTCTATTCGAAGAAGTTCAAGATAGACGAGGAGATGTACGCAAAGATACTTGCGGACCTTGAGGAAAGAAATACCGAGGGTAAGGCGACCGAGTGCGACGAGCCCGAGATCGAGGTTGAGGTATATGAAATTCAGTCTTAAGGAAGGACTCATCCTCGGCGCGGCAACCGCCGCAACACAGATCGAGGGCGGAGATGAGAATAACAACTGGGCGCGCTTTGCCGCGGAAGGGAAGGTTTACGATAAGACCTCACCCACACGCGCCTGCGATCATTACAACCGCTTCCGCGAGGATATAGATCTTATGGCGGCGATGGGTATAGAGATATACCGCTTCGGCATCGAGTGGTCGAGGATAGAGCCCGCAGAAGGAGCCTTTGACCCAGAGGTGCTCGCGCACTACCGCGAAGAGATCGAGTATATGATATCAAAGGGCATTCGTCCGATGCTCACTCTCCACCATTTCACCAACCCCTTGTGGTTTGAGGATATGGGCGGATTTACGAATAAGAGATCGGTTGAGATCTTTATGACCTTTGCCGAGAGGGTGATAGACGCTCTTGGCGACCTCGTCGAGGATTATATCACCATCAACGAGCCTAACGTCTACGCAACAAACAGTCTTTTCTTCGGCACTTGGCCTCCCGAGAAGAAGTCGCTCGTCAGCGTGGTTAAGGCATTCTCGAATATGACCGCCTGTCATATCAGGGCGTATAAGATGATACACGAAAAGCGCCAAAAGATGGGCAAGGAAGTGACGAGAGTTAGTTTCGCTAATCACCTGCGCATATTTGAGCCGAAGGATAAGGACAACTCTTGGCACAGGATATGCGCAAAGCTCAATAAGTGGCTCTTCCAGGACGCTATAACCGAGGCTATGATGACGGGCAAGTGTAAGTTTCCAGTTATGAAGTGCGGGGGCGTCACCGAGGGCAAGTATTACGACTTTATCGGCATCAACTACTACTCCCGCAGCACCGTAGAGGGTATCGGCGACGGAGTGAGAGAGGACTGCCACAAGAATGACCTCGGCTGGGAGATCTACCACGAGGGACTTATCGAGCTTGCAAACGAGCTTGGCAAGAAGTACGGCGCGCCCGTTTACGTTACCGAGAACGGCACCTGCGACAACACCGACGCCTTCCGTCCTTTGTTCGTTTATGATCAGCTAAAACTGATATCCGAGACGGATAACCCCATCGAGAGATACTACCACTGGAGCTTTATGGATAACTTCGAGTGGCGAGAGGGAGAGAGCGCACGCTTCGGCCTTGTCAGAGTGGATTACGAAACCCAGACGAGAACGGTCAACGCCTCCGGTAAGCTCTACGCCGATATTATCAAGAATAAGGGTGTTACGGATGAAGCGTATGAGGCTTATGTTTCGGGTAGAAGCTATCATAAGTGATTTTTATGGTTTAAAAGTAAATAAAAGATAGCAAAAAGCGTGATTTTCAAACAAAAATCACGCTTTTTATATTGAGTGAAGTAATGGGATAAGAATGGATTTTGAGATGTTCGTAGGCAAAGCAACAAATATCTCTAGGCAGGGTTTGTGTGTCATCCTGAGCGGAGTGCGTAAGCACGTAGTCGAACCCGTAGGGCGACACAGAGTGTCGGGATCTACTTCGACTAACACGATGACTATCTAAAAAACAGTAGTTAAGGAAGCCGTCATCAGACTCGTGCTAGATCCCTTCGTCGCTACGCTCCTCGGTTTTGCTCCTCACCGGAGCAAAACTTCGACAAGCTCAGGATGACACTCTAGCCCGCTTAGTGATCTGCTTTAGCAATAGAACTCGCCTTTTTGGCGAATAGAGTTGAAAATCGAGGTTTACCCCTCGATTTTCACAGGCACGCCGTTTACCTCGACGCCCTCTGTGGCATCGATAAGCACGTACTTTTTGCCGTTAATGACCTGCGTTGATACGAGGTCCTCCTTGCCCTTTTTGACAGAGATCTTTATATCGGGGAGCACTACCTCAAGGCGCGAGGTGGTTACCACGTTTTTTGGTGAGAGCTCGGCGTTTTTGCCGTAGCTTTCATCGAGCTTTTCGCCGAGAGTCTCGAGCGTCTTTTCCTCAATGCCGCATCTTTCGAGCATACCCTTGACGGTAGCTTTTGTGAGGGTGAGAGGCTCGGGAATCTTCATCTCCTTGTGCTCCTCGACCATCTCGGCAACCTGCTTACTTACCGAGCGTACGACCTCGAGCGAGCACTCCTCGCCGAGCGCCTCTTTCAAACAGTAATTGAAGGTCGACTTCTGCACCTTTGCGGGCATGGGCGGCTCTTTGCCAAATACCCGTCCGACAAACTCGGGGCTCGAGGAGGCGAGGTCCTTGGTGTAATAGAGCGTGTGATAGATATTCGCCGCGCGGTCATCAAACGTCGGGAACATAAAGCCGAGGATGGGACGGGTGAGGATAGCGTTTGCCGTCACCGAGTGGAAGAGCTTGTCCGACTCACGGAAGAAGAGTCCCTCCGCCGCATCCTTCAGGGGACAGATAGCGCACACGATGTAGTTGAAGGTTACCGATGAGCCCGATTCCTCGTCATTTTCCTTGGTGTAGACGTCATAAATATCGTTTGCCAAGAGCACTACGTAATTAGAATTAATATGTACGCTTTCCGCCACTCTCTCAAAGAAGGTGGAGAGCGCCGCCTCGTCCTTCAGGTGCGTGTCACGGAGCGTCATCAGGAGCTTGTGCTCCTCGCCGTCGGTCACGTCGTGGGTTGAGAACTCGATGTCTATGAGGTTCGTACCGAGCGAGCCCGAGAGCGTCTTTTTCATCACCGAGAGCAGAGCCTCGCTCTCATCATTCTCCGAGAGGAGTATCGACTGCGAGAAGCGGGAGATTATCTGCCCCTCTGAGTTCACAAAGCAACCGACGATGTTCGGAATATTGCTCTTGTCTGGTCTGAATCGTCTTTTTATTTCTCTTAGTTCTTTTTCGTTCATTGTTTTTTCTCCTTTCAATAACGCTCGCGAGAGCGAGCATATCGCGTTTGCGAATGCAAACATATCGCTATCTCGCGCCGCGATATTGTCTCTCTGATGAGAGACAGCTATTGTCACCTAGCGGTGGCGTGGAAAGCTCACTCGGTGAGCTTTTTTACAAGATCAGTCATAAGCGCGGTGCGGTTGACCCAGAATACGTAATTCGACTCGGGCGCGCCGTCGGTAAGCTCATACTTAAAGTCATCTGTCGGGGTATAGGTCGGCATCACTCTTGAGAGCATAAAGCGTGAGTTGTCGTTAAGCAGCCAACCGACCGCAACAACGTCCCAGAGTATTCTTGACCACTTAGCATTCCCTGCGTTTTTCTGCGCTGAGAGAATGTTGTTTGCGAGGTAGTCCGCCAAGGGATTTTTACCTACGAGATATTCATTGAGTTCAGGGCCCGAGATGCCGAAGGTACTCGCCACACACTCGCAAGGAATCTGTACAAAGGGTACGCCCGAGGTCATAACTATTCTCGTCGCGGCGAGGTCCTGACGCATATTAAACTCGTCCGTCCAGCCGAGATCATGACCGTGTCCGCCAAGCCATACCACAACCGCATTTTCCTTCACCTTGTCCGAGAGGAGCAGGGCAGAGGCGATATTTGTCAGAGCTCCTATTGCGAGAATGTAAAGGGGTCTCTCGGGTGAGTAGCTCTCCACTCTTTCGCATAAGTCGCGCACTGCATCGGAGATAACGGGAGTATCCTTGTCGGGCAGGTATCTGTCCGAGCCGCGGAAGGCGGGCTTTTCTTCATTCGCAAGAGTAAGGAGCTTTAATATCTCCTGATAGCTTGCCTCCATTCCTTCCTGCGTCGTTGCCTTGCCGGGCCAGGAGTACGGAGCGGCATAGAGGGCAACCGTGTTGAGTTTTTCCGTCGATTTTAGGAGATAACTGATCGCAAATTGATCGTCCACCTCGTTGCACGCATCGGTATCTATCACTACGTCGATCGGTCCCTTCGGAACCTCGAGATTCTTTAGTCTTTGTTCTTTTGTCATTTTCTTTTCTCCTTTCAATAACGCTCGCGAGAGCGAGCATATCGCGTTTGCGAATGCAAACATATCGCTATCTCGCGCCGCGAGATTGTCTCTCTGATGAGAGACAGCGATATACCACCTAACGGTGACGTATCAATACACAACGCTATTATATCATCTTTTTCGCCTTCTTTCAAGACGGATTAAAATATTTGTAACAAAATCCTTCTTGACACGCATTTTCACTATATGTTACAATATATCTGTAAAATGATAAACCCAAAGGAGAATATTACAATGGCGCACAATCTTAAGCTCACAAACAGCGGCCTTGCGAAGATCCGTGACATCAACCCCCGTCTTATGTCCTACAACGTAGAGATGACCGAGGTTACCGGCGGCACCTTCTGGAAGGCGTATACAGAGGGACAGATCGCGGGTACTGAGGAATTCCCGAAGCTCGAGGGATTCACCAACCACACCGCGATGGCAGGCCTTATGCAGTACTATCCCCCCATCGATACCACCAATGAGAAGCTCATCTCTCTTGCAAAGGAATTCGGCCCCGTTTGGGTACGTGTTTCCGGCACTTGGGCAACCAAGACCTACTATGACTTCGACGGTACCACTGGCGGCAAGGCTCCCGAGGGATACCAGAGCATTCTTACACGCGAGCAGTGGACCAATATCCTTAACTTTGTTAAGGCGGTAGACGGCAAGCTCCTCGTTTCCGCAAGTAACTGCGCGGGCGACCACAAGGACGGCGGTCCTCTCGACCTCACCCAGATCAAGAAGCTCTTTGCTCTCACCGACGAGCTCGGCGGCAAGATCGACGCATTCGAGTTTATGAACGAGCCTAATATGCTCCAGATGTCAGGCGCGCCCCTCGGCTACGATTTCCCCGACTACGTACGCGACCAGGATATCGCAAACGCATGGGTACGCGAGAACTATCCCGAGTGCCTTATCGTAGGTCCCTGCAACACAGGTATGACCGAGGAGAATGATGACAATCCCATGGGCGCAGGCCTTGGAAATATGATGAAGCTCGGTACCGTTCACGACCTTATGCGCGGCACTGAGGTTCCTATGGACGTGTACTCCTACCACTACTACAACGGCATCTCCGAGAGAATCGCATCTATGGTTCCGGGCGGCCATTGGCCCGCAGAGGCGGCTCACACCGATGCTTACCTCGCTGTTGCTCCCGGCATCTGCTACAACAACCTTAAGCCCAGAGACAAGTACACCCCCGGCGGCGAGATGTGGGTTACCGAGTCGGGTGACGCAGGCGGCGGTGGAGACACTTGGGCTTCCACCTATCTTGACGTCCTCAGAACTCTCAACGAGCTTGGTAGCTTCTGCACTCTCACCAACGGCGTTATCTTCCACAACACCCTCGCATCGAGTGACTACGGCTTCCTTCAGCACGGCACCTTTGACCCCAGACCCAACTACTTCGCGGCTCTCCTCTGGACCAGAATTATGGGCAACGAGGCATATGCTTGCGAGAATCCGGGCGTAGAGGGCGCACACGTATACTGCCACTCCAGAAAGGACGGCAAGGACGGCTACGCTTACCTTATCGTTAACAACTCTCTTACCGACGTAACAACTCTTGAGCTCCCCGCGGAGGGCGAGCTTTATGAGCTTTCCGGTAATGGCAATATGAGAAGCAAGGTTATGTACCTTAACGAAACTCCCCTTGTGCTCGGCGAGAACAACGAGCTTCCCGCACTTTGCGGTAAGAAGGTCTCGGGTAAGGTAGAAATTAAGCCCGGCTCTTGCGCATTTGTTGTCATTTGACAACAAATGCAACTATGATTGCCCTATGGGCAAGTTATGAGTTATGATTGGCTTCGCCAAGTTATGATTGCCTGACGGC
>CAZUQN010000021.1:0-26357 GCA_964622425.1 uncultured Ruminococcus sp. | reverse complement strand
GTTAAGTTCGAGCATATTACCGGTGGCAAGAAGCAGGTTAGCGTATACGCTGACTAATAATATAAAAAAGAGTAGCTCGGCTACTCTTTTTTACTTAACAAAAGATTTTTCAGGAGGGAATTATGTCGATATTGGTAACAGGCGGCACAGGTTACATAGGCTCTCATACCGTTGTTGAGCTTATGAACATTGGCGAGGAAGTCGTAATTGTTGATAATCTTTCTAACAGCAAGCTTTGCGTTCTTGACAGAATCGAGGCTATAACCGGAAAGAGACCTACCTTTATAAAGTGCGATCTTTGCGACAAGGAGGCTCTTGACAAGGTATTCTGTGACTATCCCGAAATTAATTCGGTTATTCATTTTGCGGGTCTTAAGGCTGTCGGTGAATCCGTGGCAATGCCCGTATGGTATTACTACAACAATCTCACCAGCACTCTCAATCTTCTTGATTGTATGAATGCTCACGGTGTAAACAGAATAGTTTTCAGCTCCTCTGCGACCGTTTACGGTGTACCCAAGACTGTTCCGATCAGAGAGGATTTCCCCCTTTCTACTACTAATCCTTACGGCGAGACCAAGCTTATGATCGAGAGAATTCTCAAGGATACTTGTGTTGCCAATAAGGAGCTCTCTGCTTGTGTTCTCCGTTACTTCAATCCTATCGGAGCTCACGAGAGCGGAACTATGGGTGAGGATCCCAGAGGAATTCCGAACAATCTTCTTCCTTATATATCTAAGGTTGCAGCAGGCAAGCTTGAGTGCCTCAGCGTATTCGGCAACGATTATGATACTCCCGATGGAACAGGTGTGCGTGACTACATTCACGTAGTCGACCTTGCACTTGCTCATCTCAAGGCTATCGAATATACCGGGCGTATGAAGGGCATCGATTTCGTTAACGTAGGTACCGGTAACGGTTACTCCGTTCTTGAGATGGTCAAGGCCTTTGGCGACGTATGGGGCTCTCCCGTAAAATATAAGATAGTCGACAGACGTCCCGGTGACGTTGCAGAGTGCTACGCTGACCCTACCAAGGCTTATGAAGTACTTGGCTGGAAGGCAGAAAGAGATCTTCGCAAGATGTGCGAGGACTCTGCAAGATGGCAGAAGATGAATCCCGACGGATATCCCGACGACTAATAAAAATTAAAGAGACTCCTAAGTCTTACCGAAACGGATGGTTAGGTGTCTCTTTTTTTGGAGGCAAATATGTCTTTGAAAGATAAGAAGTTTTTCCTTCTTGATATGGATGGAACTATATATCTTGATAACGATCTCTTTGACGGTACACTTGATTTTCTCTCTGCTGTAAAGTCATCGGGTGGTAAGTATCTCTTCGTTACGAATAACTCGTCCAAAAGCACCGATGCGTACGTTAAAAAACTCGCTAAAATTGGTATTGAATCGAATGAGGATGATTTTCTTACCTCGACCGATGCGACCTGCCTTTATCTTAAGAGATACGAAGGAAAGAAGTTTTACGTAAGCGGAACAAAATCCTTTGAGGAGCAGTTAAAGGGGAGCGGTGTAATAACCACCACCGATATTGAGGATGATATTTTCGGTATAGTAATGGGTAACGACACAGAGCTTACCTTCAAGAAGCTTGATGATGTTTCAAGGCTTCTTACAGAGCGCGATCTCGTATATATTGCAACGAATCCCGATTGGGTTTGTCCCACCTCGTATGGATACGTACCCGATTGCGGAGCGGTTGCCGAAATGATCAAAAGGGCAACGGGGAAGAGTCCGATATTTATCGGCAAGCCCAAGCCCGAGATGCTTCTTCTTGCAATGGAAAAGTTCGGCTACTCAAAGGAAGAGACGTTGATGATCGGGGACCGTGTTTATACCGATATAGCTTCAGGCTATAACGCAGGTGTTGATACTGTTTTGGTCCTCTCGGGTGAAGGCACGCGCGAGGATGCCGAAAGTGCGGATACCAAACCGACGTATATAATGAACGATATACGAGAAGTATATGAAAAAATCTATAATTAGAATATAATATTAAGCAGAAATAGGAATTTGAAATGATTACAGTAAACAATGTCGCCTTTCAATTTGGCGGTCAGTTACTTTTTAAGGACGTGGATTTAAAGTTTACGCCCGGTAATTGCTACGGCATTATTGGCGCAAACGGTGCAGGCAAATCCACCTTCTTAAGAATATTGTGCGGTGAGCTTCAGCCCACTCGCGGCGAAGTCTCCATACCCGCTACGGAGCGTCTTTCTATACTTAAGCAGAATCACTTTGAGTACGAGCAGTACACGGTTCTTGATACCATAATTATGGGTAACAAGCGCCTTTACGATATAATGAAAGAGAAGGATGCGATATATTGCAAGGAGGACTTCAGCGACGAGGATGGCATCAGAGCTGCCGAGCTTGAAGGCGAGTTTGCCGAGCTTAACGGCTGGGAAGCAGAATCCGATGCTTCTAAGCTTATTCAGGGCCTAGGACTTACCGATGATTATCTTTATATGATGATGTCCGAGCTTAAGGAGAGTGAGAAGGTTAAAGTCCTTCTTGCGCAGGCTCTCTTTGGTAATCCCGATATTATACTCCTCGACGAGCCTACCAACGGTCTTGATATTGATGCTGTTATGTGGCTTGAGGATTTCCTCTCGGATTACTTCGGCACAGTCCTTGTAGTTTCTCACGACAGACACTTCCTTAACGACGTATGCACTAATATCGTCGATATTGATTACACGGGAATAAAGATGTACGTAGGTAACTACGAATTTTGGTATGAATCCAGCCAGCTTATCCAGCGTATGATTAAGATGCAGAATAAGCGTAATGAAGAGAAGATTGCAGAGCTCCAGAGCTTTATTTCGAGATTCTCAGCGAATAAGTCTAAATCAAGACAGGCAACAGCGAGAAGAAAGCTTCTTGACAAGCTTACGGTAGAAGAGCTTCCCGCATCCAGCCGTAGATATCCCTTTATCGGCTTCGATATGGATAGGGAAGCGGGCAAGGAAATTTTGCACGTTGAAGGTCTTTCCAAGAAGCTCGGAGATAATTATCTCTTTAAGAACGTGTCCTTCCACGTAGCTAAGGGCGATAAGATAGCATTTGTCGGTAATGAGCTTGCGATAACACATCTTTTCAAGGTGCTTATGGAGGAGGAAGAAGCGGACTCCGGCGAGTTCAAGTTTGGCGTTTCCATCACGACCTCTTACTTCCCGCACGACAATTCCGCTTATTTTGACGGACATAACGAGTCTATCCTTGATTGGATGAGACAGTATTCCAAGGATCAGACAGAGACGTATCTTCGCGGATTCCTCGGAAAGATGCTTTTCTCCAACGAGTCGGTATTCAAGCCGGTTAACGTTCTTTCCGGAGGAGAGAAGGTAAGATGTATGTTCTCAAGAATGATGATGTTTGGCTCGAATATGCTTATTATTGATCAGCCTACGGACCACCTTGATCTTGAATCAATCACCGCGGTTAACAACGGTATGAACAACTTTAAGGGCAATATTCTTTTCTCATCTCATGACTATGAGATACTTAATACTGTTGCAAACAGAATTATCGAAATCACTCCCGATGGAATTATCGATAGAGTTGGCACATATGAGGAATTCCTTGAGTATAAAAGAAGCCTGAATAAATAGTTTATATTAAGTGAGTAAGTAACGTATTGGTTATTTGCTCACTTTTTTAACTTGATAAAACCAATACCATTAACTCTTTTATTAGCAAATTTAATTAATCGACCTGGGGGTAAAAAGATAAAATCTGCAAGGATATTACATAATTTAAATGATATAATAAGGACGTAAATAACGTTGTTTATTGAACTTCTACTTGTGGTTTATTTAAACTAAACTATGCGGTTATTGTAATACAAGCTTGTGCGTGATATAATTTATTTAGAAGAAAACAAAAAATAACGAAGGGGAGTTAGTATGGATAGCGAAAAGAAAGCGTCGAGGCATTTTAAGGGTGTAAGTAATTATTTTAATAAAGGTGACAGAAGCAAGTATATCGGAATTGCACTGATCTCAATTTCAATTATACTTTTCTTTGTTGGAATGGGTTGGATATCGTATATCATAATGTGCACGGCTTTCCCAATTGGACTTGCGATTTTGCTTATTGATTCATTAAACAAGTTTTCTGATACGGATATAGATGAGTTCATACTGAAGGAAAAGCAAAGCTCGCAGGATAGGATCAATGAGCTTTATCAAGCGTATGATATAAAAGAACAAGGTCATAATGTAGTCGTTGAAGGGTATGTATTTGACAAAAACGCATTGATAAAGCAGGGCAGAGATGGAGTGATTCGAACCACTGAATATGTTGTCACTCATATGCTTCTGTCCTCAAAATACCTGATTATATTCGAGAACCACATTGATATATTAAACGCTAAAACAACAGATGCGCAGAAGAAAATTAGCGTTGATGATATCCGCGATATTAATGTTCTGTCTGATCTAAAAACGTTCGAGTATAAAAAGCGTACATATCGTGTACGTCAGTCCTTTCTGACCTTTAAGCATAAGGGAGAAGATGTTCAATTTATAGTGCAGGACAGCTTTGCTTTGGATGAATTTTTAGCCAAAATAAAGCGCAATACAGATTAATAATAAAAATCACCCGACTCAGAAATGAGCCGGGTGAAATACTATATTTAATTATTAGTCGATAGAGCCTACGATGTAGGGAGCCATGTCAGCTCTTTCCTCAGCAAGTCTTGCCTCTTCAGCAGCAGCCTCAGCCTCTTCAGCAGCCTTCTCAGCAGCGAGAGCTTCCTCTCTTGCAGCCTTCTCAGCAGCCTCAGTGATAGCGCGGATGGAGAGAGCGAGCTTTCTGTTCTCATCATCGATCTCGGTGATCTTAACGTCTACAACCTGACCAACCTCAAGAACGTCAGCAGGATTGTTGATTCTCTGGCTGGAAATTCTGGAGATGTGGATAAGACCGTCTACGTCCTCATAAACCTCAGCGAAAGCGCCGAAGGGCATAATGGAAACGATCTTAGCGGGAACGATGTCACCAACGTTGAACTTCTGGGTGAACTGGAACCAGGAATCCATCTCCTGAGTCTTGTAACCAAGAGAGATTCTCTTCTTCTCAACGTCAAGCTCCTTGATGAATACGTCGATCACCTGACCAACGGAAACAACCTGAGAAGGATGCTTGATTCTCTTCCAGGAGAGTTCAGTGTTGTGAACCATACCGTCTACGCCGCCGATGTCAACGAATGCGCCGTAGGGAGTAAGATTCTTAACGGTACCCATATAGTGCTTGCCAACCTCAAGCTCTGCCCAAGCAGCTTCCTCGCGAGCCTTCTTTTCCTCTGCGAGAATAACCTTGATAGAGCCGAGTGCCTTCTTCTTCTCGGTATCGAACTCGAGAAGCTTAACTCTCTGAGTAGTTCCTACAAGAGCAGAGAGGTCGCCACCCTTTGCAATGCCGGTCTGGGAAGCGGGTACGAATACGGTGTTGCCGCTGGTGGAGAGGATAACGCCACCCTTAACTACGGATATAACCTTGCCCTCGAGAACGTCGCCGTTATCGAACGCAGCCTTGAGAACAACCCAGCTGTTGTCTCTGTCTACTCTTTTCTTAGACACGGTAGCAATGCCTTTGCCGTCTTCGACTCTGATAACGAATACTTCGATCTCGTCACCGATTTTGAACATCTCAGTAAGCACAGCGTTAGGATCGTCAGTGATCTGATCCTTGGTAAGCACGCCGGTGAACTTAGCGCCAAGGTCGAGCTTTATTTCGGCCTTATCGATGGTGAACACGGTACCAACAACTGTATCTCCTGTATGTAAAGATTTGATTGAGCCTTCCAGCAATTCTGTAAAGTTTTCCATTTCTTTCAAAACCTCCGTTATTATACCGTCCGGTGTGGAAGCCCCGGCGGTTATTCCTACGCACTTAGCGTTGTCAGGAAAATCAGTTTGTAAGTCCGTAATCGATTCGATCCACACGGTTGGACACTCTAAAGAGCTGAGGTCGAATAGTTTTTTGGTATTCGAGCTCTCATGTCCGCCTATGACGATCATTAAATCAGATTCCTTGGCGATTTTTGTCGCTTCATTTTGTCGATTTTCAGTGACACTACATATTGTATCAAATATTTTCGCATTTGTACATAGTTTTTTTAAAAATTTTTTAATTTTTTTAAATTCCACTAAATTCTGAGTTGTTTGCGAGCACAAAATAGGCAATTTGTTCCTTAAATCGTATGACGCAAGCTCCCGAAGAGATGAAAACGCAAGCTTATCTCCGTTTGCATAGCTCATTGTACCTATCACCTCAGGGTGAGTTGGGTCGGCAAATAACAGGAAGCACGTATCTTCGTTTGTGTTTTCAGTAGCAATTTTGTGTATTTTTTTCACAAAGGGGCAAGTCGCATCAACGAGAGTGAAATTGTCATGCATTTTCTCGAATTCTGAGAGAAAAGCAAACTGCTCCTTGGTTATCCCGTGTGTCCTTATGACAAGCGTCATAGGGGAGTTGGGGCTCTCGAAATAACACCTTTCTACGTCCTCAAAGGATATTGAAGGTGCACCGAGTGAGGCAAGCTCCTCATTATAAATTCTGTTGTGTATCAGGTGGCCGAGTGTGTAAACACGAGCTCTGCTTGGCTGCCTGCTAAGAATTGCTCGCACGGTTTCGTCAGCTTTTCGCACTCCCGGACAGAAGCCTGCATATTTTGAAAGATTAATTTTCAATCTCTTTCTCCTCGGGCAGGTTATAAGAGTATCCGCCAAGCTTAAGTATCTCGTTGAATATGATCGAGGTTGCAGATTTATACTCGTCCGCTCCTCCGTTTACAAATCCAAGCTCTGAATTTTTAATAGGTTTGCCGTAAATTATCTCCGTCTTTTTGAAAATTCCATACTTATTGCCCTTGGTTTTTATAAACACGGGGATAACGTCGCAGCCCGAGCGATAAGCAACCATTCCGGCGCCGTTTTTGATAGGCGTGGTCGAAGGGTCTACCGAGGGATATCTGTGTCCTTGAGGGAAAATAGATACGATATCTCCATTCTCAACAACCTCAATGGATTTTCTGATAGCCGCTACGTCATTTCCGCCTCGGTCAAGCTTTACAGCGCCGAGAGCCTTGATAATTGAGCTAAGAATGGGAATGGAGAAGAGCTCCTTTTTTGCAACGAATTTTATCTGTCTTGGGCAGGTTGCGCCAATGAGAATGACGTCGCGCACGGCAATATGGTTTGCGCAGAGAAGGAAACCGCCCTCCTTAGGAATGTTTTCCTTTCCGTACGTCTTTATACCGCTGAAAAATCTTATCGGAGCCGCAACTACCTTATGCGCCTTCATGTAGAAGCTTTTTTTTTGCTTTTTTTGCGCCTTTTTAATTATCTTTATCACCGCCTCTGTGGTTTGCTCCGCGGTCATATCGGAGTTGTCAAGCATAATGGCATCATCTGCAGGAACGCAGGGGGCAATATCACGGGTCGAATCGTTCTTATCGCGTTCAACCATTTCGGTGTAGACTTGCTCGTAGCTTACCTCTTTGCCTTTTGCCTTGAGCTCTTCATATCTGCGCTTCGCACGAGCCTCGGGTGATGCTGTGAGGAAGATTTTAACCTCTGCATTGGGAAGAATGACCGTTCCGATGTCACGTCCGTCCATTATAACGCTGTGCTGTTTTGCGATATCTCTTTGAGTGTTGAGAAGGAACTCACGGACCTCCTTGATTGCGCTTACGTTGGAGGCCGCCATGGACATCTCAGGTGTTCTGATAGCGTCCTTGACGTTTTCGCCATCAAGAAGTATGACCTGCTCGCCGTTAACGTATGTGAGCTCAAGAGTGAAGTTGCCGAGCGCCGCCGCAACTGCAGGTGCGTCGGTAGAGCTGATGCCGTGATTAAGCATATAATAACCAATCGTTCTGTACAGAGCGCCGGTATCAACGTATATGATTTCAAGTTCCTTTGCTACCGCCTTGGCAAGGCTGGATTTGCCTGCGCCACCGGGGCCGTCAATTGCAATTCTTATCATTTTATGCTCCTTGATTTTGTATTTTAATATAGCGATTCTGCCGCGCTTTTTCCTGCTAAATATCCGGTTGAAAAGGCAATCTGCAGATTAAATCCGCCTGTGTATGCGTCTACGTCAATAACCTCTCCCGCGAAGTATAGACCGGGGGCTATTTTTGATTCCATAGTCTTAGGATTGATCTCCTTTACTTCGATTCCGCCCGATGTTATTATAGCCTCCTCGATTGGACGGAAGGAGGAGAGCGGAATCCTTAAATCCTTGAGAGTTGAGAGTATTATTTTACGCTCTTCCTTTGTGATTGTATTCACCTTTTTCCTCTCGTCGATTCCGGTTAGCGCGATGAATGGGAGAATCATCTTGCTGGGTAAAAGCGCCGATAAAGAGTTAATAAAATCCTTATTCGCATTTGCCTTAAAGTCGCTCAGTAAACGCGTGTCGAGAGTCTTCTCATCAAGCGCGGGCTTGAGATCTATTGAAAGCGTGAGTGTCGAAATATCATAACCGCGCAAGTGCGCAGATGCAGAGAGTATCATTGGACCTGTAACGCCAAAATGTGTGAACATCATTTCTCCGAAATCGGTATAAAGGATTTCACCTTGCTGTCCAAGTATTTTTATTCCGACGTTTTTCAGCGAAAGTCCTTGCATCTCCGAGCAAAGCGCTGATGGGGAGTTAATTGGAATAAGGGAAGGAATAAGCTCTGTAACATGATGGCCGAGTGAAGTGGCAAGCTTATATCCCGAGCCGTCAGAGCCGGTAAGCGGGTAGGATTTTCCGCCGGTTGCGAGAATAACACGGTCAAATGCGTATTCCTTGTCCGTTTTTACCGTGAATCCTCCGTCCTTACTGAGAAAGACTTTTTTAACCTTTTCGTTTATTACCGTTGCGCCCGCGCAATATTTTCTCATTGCATCAACTATGTCCTTGGCCTTGTCGCTCTCGGGGAAAACTCTGTTTCCTCGCTCGACCTTCAGCTTGACACCGAGATTTTCAAACGTCGACATTACGTCTTCAGGTGTGTAAATCGAAAGCGCACTGTAAAGAAAACGTGGGTTTTTTGTGATATTGTCAAGTAATTCCTGTATCCCCGATGCATTTGTTACGTTACAGCGGCCTTTACCTGTAATGGCAAGCTTTTTGCCAAGGAAGGGCATAGATTCGAAAATTGTTACGTCTGCGCCGTAAAGCAATGCGGTCCCTGCCGCCATCATTCCTGCGGCCCCGCCCCCTATTACGCAGACCTTATTAGAAAAATCCATATAATCTCCGTTAAATTTTAGCGTAAATATCGTATTCGCTCCAGATGTCCTCGAGGGTATCAAACCTTCTGCGTATTTCCTTTTCGCGTCTGGAGGTTATTTCGACTATCAAGGCATTGATAAGGCTTATAGGTGCAACGAGTGAGTCCATATACGAGGCCATATCCGATTGAGCAAGCAAGAGGCAGTCGGCATATTGCGCAAGCGGGGAAATATGAGAATCTGTGTAGGCTATCGTCTTCGCACCCTTGGACTTAGCAAATTTTACTGCGTTTGCAACTCTTGATGAATATCTCGGGAATGAGAATGCCACAAGAACGTCATTTTCGTTAATTGAGAACATCTGCTCAAGCACCTCTGCTGTGGATGATGCGTTGATAAACCTGACGTTGTCGAATATGAGCGATAGATTGTAATTCAAGATTTTTGCTATGGGCTCCGAGCCTCTTGCGCCTATTATGTATACGGTCTTCGCACAAAGAATTGCATCCACCGACCTATAAAAAGCATCTCTGTCCAGCTTTTCAAGTGTATAGCGTATCTTGTTCATATCTGAGTGCATAACGTTTTCGAGGATATCGCCTTTTCCGATCCTCTTTTTTGTCATATCAATTCTTTGATTTGGAGTGAGCTTTGTTTTTGCAAGCTCTTCTACGGCTCTTTGAAACTCAGAGTATCCTTCATAGCCAAGCACGCCTGCAAATCTGACAACCGTAGATTCCGAGACACCGACCTTGTTTCCGAGTCTTGAAGCGGTCATATATGCGACGGTCTCATACTCGTTGATCACAGCGTTTGCAATTTTCTTGTGTCCTTTAGATAGAGATGGATACATTTTCCGGATTCTTTGCGAAATATCTATTGCCATAAGGGAAAATCTCCTCAAAAACAAACTTTCAAAACTCATTATATCACAAAAGATTTTATTTTACAATATAAAAAAAGAAATGCGCACCAAAAAATAAACAAAAAACACTTACGAATAAACGCATAGTCGATCCATAAGTGTTTTTTAGTTAAATATTATTTGTCGGATTTTAGATGAATTGTTTGTGCGCCATTCAGCTTGCCCGAGATATCATCGTGAGTTACGACGATAACTAGACGGTTCTTAGCTTCTTCATTTATCATTTCAAGCATAATGCTTGCCGTGTCAGAGTCCAGCTCCTTCGTCGGCTCGTCGAGAAGCAAAATAGGAGATTTTTTGAGCAGGGCGCGAACAAATGCCACTCGCTGCTTCATACCTCCGGATAGTTCACGCTGCTTTTTCTTAAGATCAGCCTCTTTAAAGCCGAGTCGAATAAGCAGCTTTGAAGCTTCATCACAATTATCTGGGGAAGAAATTGAAGCATTTTTGAGAGCGCTGAGGGCGGGGAATAGTCGGTATTCCTGAAACATAAATGATACGTTTTCAACTCCGCCTCCGTTGACAGTGCCATCATATTCCTTGTCAAGCCCGGCAATTATTCTTAAGAGCGTTGTCTTTCCGACGCCGCTATCGCCTGCGATCACATACGCACCGAGACTTTCAAAAGAATAAGAGAAGTCGCAGAGTATAACCGATTCTCCAAAATGCTTTGAGAGATTATCAAGCCTTAATATCATTGATCAACCTCCCGAGAAAATACTTTGTAGCTTTTTCGAAAACTATGCTGAGCGACACGATTATTACCGTCCATGCAAAGATAGATGCGGTATCGTACGATACGGTTTTAAAGTCGTAAATCAAACGTCCGATATTGCTGTTTGTCATTATTTCTGCGGCGATTTCCGCCTTCCAAGCCAAGCCCACAGACGTAATAATTGCGGGTAAAAGGTAGGAGAGAATAGACGGAACGACCAGCACCCTGAGCCTTTGAAGTCTGCTCAGCTCAAACACGTCTGCTACCTCGATAAGACTCTCGTCAATCGCCTTGTATCCATCGTAAACGTTTTGCCAGACAATAGGTAAAATCATAAGCACAACAACGAAAACCGCTATTTCGGTATAGCTCATTCTGATCCATAAAAGAACGATTATGCAGGCAACGGGAGTAGCCTTCATTATTGAAATTATTGGAGAAATGATGGTGTTGATCAAGTCAACCTTGTGACAGAGAGTGGCAAGTAAAATTCCAAAAAGTATACCGAGGATCAGACCTGTGAGAACTCGATACAAGGCGGTGAAAATCACCTTAACGAACGTGTTTGAAAATAGAATATTTATCAGTGATTTGGAGGTCTGAATAATGTCGGGCATAAAGAAGCTATCGTTGATTATCAGTGCGATAAGCTCCCATGCTAAAAGAATAACAACAAGTGAAATAATTGTTTTTGCGATTTTATTATGAGGCAGAAACGATTTATTTTTCATAATAGAATTCGTCGTCAGGAAGCTTTCCACCTATCAGATTCGCTCCGATTGCATTGTAAAAATCAACGAGTATCGACTTCATATCCGCTCCGTCACGGTATGCGATCGCACCGCCGAGATTAACAAGTGATTTTTTAGCTGCGGGAACTGCATCGAGAACTCCCGCATCGACTACGTACTGTGCTGCGGTGTCGAGATTCTCGGAGGAAGAAATATACTCGATTGACTGCTTGTACTCCGCAAGGAAGGAGTCGACACAAGCCTTGTTGTTTGCTACAAAATCTTTGTTTCCGATAATGCATCCCATCGCAACGGGAGATTCGGAGATTTCGCTCCATGCATCGGTGAGATTAATTGCTACGGTATAGGTGTAATCCTTGTTTTGAGATGCGATCTTAAGAGGGGCTGCGGTTGCAACGGGCTCCGGCACGAGAGCAATCTCAACCTTTCCTGCGATGAGCAGGGGAGCAAGGTCTGTGGGAGCTGCGATAACCTTTTCATTTTCGCCCTCACCGATTGTTGTTTTTACAGTTGCATTAACGTTGCTTTCTGCAAGCAGGTGACGGAGAATTACTGCGGGAGTACCGTTCTGGATCGTGTAAATTGTTTTACCCTCAAGGTCGTTTACACTGTTGATCTCTACACCGGATTTGGTCATAACGTAGAGCGAATTGAGGCAGTTAAGCGCAAGGACGTTAACGTTTCCGAATTTGTTGTAGAGAGTTGCTGCGGTGTTGGTGGGAATACACGCCATATCCACCTTTCCGTCCTTGAGGTCGGCGGTAGCGAGAGCGGCATCGCTGTACTTAATGAACTGATATTTTTCATTTCCCTCAATTCCGCCGTTATCATGTATCAGCTTAGCCATTCCCATTCCGGTAGGGCCGTTCATATATGCGATTCTGATAACTGTGCCGTTTTCATCGTCTTCGGTGCCGTGAGAGCCGAAAATCAAAGTACACGATGCAAGAGAGAGTGTGAGTGATGCGATCACTAGGATGAGTGCGAGTAGTTTTTTCATTTTGAAATCCTTTCAAGACCTTCTTGGTCATTTATATGTATTTTTTTGTTTTCGAACGATATGTATCCCTCTGATTCGAGTGAAGCAATAGCCCGATAAAGAGAGGCGCGTCCGCAATTAAGCGCTTCCGCACTTTTCTTCTTGTTGAAATCGAATTCGGAGGATCCGTATTTTCTCTTCAAGCCGAGTAGATAGCTTGCAAGCTTCTCCTCAACGCAGCTTCCCGAAAACGCCGCTACCTTGTCATTCATAAAATTGATTTTTGCGGTCAGAAATTCGATTACGTTTAAAGCAATGCGCGAGTCAAGGCGTACAAGCTCATGCACGTCATCAGCGGAAAAGAAAATAACGGTGGAAGGAGACTTTGCCGTTACCAGAGTAGGGAACTCGTCTCTGTCAGAGAAGACTGCGACGATACCAAAGGATTCATATTCCTTGATAGTGTTAAGGGGGACGACTGCTCCGCCGGATTGCCGACCTACCGTGCATTCACCGCGATAGACGAACCCGATTTTCTTTTCAAAATCTTCCGGAGAATAAATAACGTCGGCGCGCAGGTAGTTTATTTCTTCGATGCTCGCGTTTTTTATGAGGCGATCTATGTCGTCCTCGTCGATACCCTTAAATAGGAACGTCTTTTTCAGAAAAGATGAATATAACGACATATCCCCTCCTTAAAGCAAAAAGTGTCTCATCTGATACATATTATACATCATAAAAACAAATATGTCAATACTTTAGAGGCTAAAATAATTACTTTGTGAGCATTTTTTACCTCCCCAAAAAATAATCCAAAATAATTGAAAAACCATTGAAATTTGATAAAGTTTGTGTTATAATAAAAGATGGTAAATATTTTTAAATAAATTCATGCGCCCATATGTGCGCTTTTAAGGATAAATATTATGATGCTCACATCAATATTCGACTCGAATTTCTCCGAGATTGTTGAGAAGTGCAAGGTCGCGATCAGCAATTTTCAAATCAAGGATTTAATAGAAATAGTAATTCTCGCGGTTATGCTGTTTTTAGCCTTTCATCTTTTGAAGGGTAGGAAGGCAGGCGCGCTCGTAACAGGACTTGTGGTTTTGTCAGGTCTTTCCGTTTTGTCAAGCTTGTTCAACTTTAACGTTCTCTACAAGCTCTTCAGCACCATTCTTGGCAGCGGTTTGCTTGTTGTGATTATTATCTTCCAGCCTGAGATACGTGATGCGCTTGAAAAGATAGGTAACGGATCGCTGAAGGGAATAATGAGCTTCAGTGACAGAAAAAAGAAGAAGGAGCAGTATCAAAACGCGATCGACAATATTTGCTCTGCGGTTACCGAGCTCTCCAGAGAATCGACCGGGGCTCTCATTGTTATCGAGCGCTCGATCAGACTTTCGGACGTTATCAAAATGGGCGTTGTGATCGATGCAAATGTAAACGATCTTCTTCTCAGAAATCTGTTTTATAACAAGGCTCCGCTTCACGATGGAGCGGCTGTTATATCCGGTGATAAGATCATCGCCGCGGGTTGCTTTTTGCCTTTGACACAGCGAGTCGATCTCGACTCCAGCCTCGGTACACGTCACCGAGCGGCAATAGGTCTTGCTGAACGAAGCGATGCAATAGTTATCGTGGTCTCCGAGGAAACCGGCGGTATATCCATAGCATACGACTTCTCTCTTTTGAGAAACGTTAAGCCTAAGGAGCTCAAGGAGTTTCTTCTTGAGAACGTTCTCAGAATCAGCTGCAATCCGTCTGATAAATAATTCATTTTCGATTTTAATGAGGAAATCAAATGAAAAGGGATATTTTTGGAATTAAAGTAAGTACGATTCTTACTGTTTTAGCGTGTATAGTCATCGCATTTTTGCTTTGGCTCTACTTCAATATCTAGAAGGACGGTCTCTCACAGAGCTCTGCGCCTTCACGAGAGCAACAGGGGTTATATGAGTTATTCTACTCGCAGTTATATCATAAATAACGTAACTTTGCCTATAAACGCCTCTCACAAAGAGGCGTTTACTATTGCGGTAAAGAAGCTTGCGTCCGTGGGAATAAGCTCCAAGGACTGTGAGTTCACTATATATAAGCGAAGCGTTGATGCAAGGAAGAAAAACGACGTTAAATTCGTTTATTCTATTATGGTCAGCGGGGAAATGCCTTCGATCAATGAGGAACGGTTGAAAAAAGCGGGAATTGTTTGTTACAGCTATTCCGAGCCGTCCTTCGCGCCGGGTGACGAGAAGCTTGATAAGAGCGTAGTTGTGGTAGGCTCAGGTCCTTGCGGACTGTTTTCCGCTCTTTTACTGGCTGAGAATGGGTACAAGCCTATTCTTATTGAACGCGGCGGATCCGTAGCTGAGAGAAACGAACGTATAGAAGCATTCAAGCGGACGCGAATTCTCGACATTGATACAAATATACAGTTTGGCGCAGGCGGTGCAGGAACGTTTTCTGACGGTAAGCTTGTGACAAGAGTAAACGATTCGATGTCTACATACGTTTTAAGGCGTTTTGTAGAGTTTGGAGCGCCCGAGGAGATATTGTATCTTGCAAAGCCGCACATAGGCACTGATATTCTTTCCATAGTCGTAGAAAGAATAATTTCGCGAATTGAGGAGCTTGGTGGCACAGTAATGTATCACACCGAGTTCAAGGATTATCGCTCATCCGGAAATAAAGTGACGGGCATATACACAAATAACGGCGTCATAGATTGCTCAGCATTGGTCCTTGCGATAGGCCACAGCGCGAGAGACACTTACGGCACGTTGATCGAGAGAGGATTCGACATTGTTGCAAAGCCGTTTTCGGTAGGCATGAGAATTGAGCATTCCACACAGATAATCGACAGAGGAATGTACGGTGATTTTGCCTCAGACCCGAGGCTTGGACACGCCGAATACAATCTTTCCTACAACACGAAGGAAAGAGGCGTATATACGTTTTGTATGTGTCCCGGCGGAACTGTGGTTGCTGCAGCGAGTGAAAGCGGTGGTGTCGTTGTAAACGGTATGAGCGCCCACGCAAGAGACGGAAAGAACTCTAACAGCGCGGTTTGTTGCTCTATCTTCAAAGAGGATTATGGATCCGATCCTAAATCTGCCATAGAATATCAGCGAAAAATTGAGAGAGCGGCTTTTGTTGCGGGTGGTAGTGACTACTCGGCACCTATTATAACCGTCGGAGACTTCTTAGAAGGAAGATGCTCCAAGGAGCCAACTGATATTCAGCCAACTTATATGGACGGTAAGGGAGTAAAGCTTGCTGATCCGTCGGAGTACCTTCCCAAAATTGTTGTCGAGCATTTAAAACGCGGAATACTCGATTTTGACAGAAAAATTAAAGGATTTGCTCATCCGTCCGCGGTGCTGACCGGTGCCGAAACAAGGACGAGTGCACCTCTTAGAATAATCAGAAATAATGATACAAGACTCGCTACGGGCTATGATAATTTATATCCTGCAGGCGAGGGCGCCGGCTATGCCGGTGGAATAACGAGTGCGGCGATAGACGGTATTTATACTGCGATTGCCATTATAAACAGGTACAAGCCTTAATAGGACAACCTTTACCGCGGGTGAAATTCAGACCGCGGCCCCGCAGCGGGAGCTGCCTTAAACAGTTAATAAATTGAAAGGCGGGGGCAACCCCACTAATGGTTTTTTATATGCTCTTACAAAACGAAATAGCAAAGGAGAAGGTCTGGATAACCAACGCTCCCGACACAAACGAGGCGAATTCTGCCGTTTCGGCGATCGCGCGCGTACTAGGAGTTAATCCCATTATAGCCAAGCTGCTTTACAATCGCGGTTATCAGGACCCCACAAGTGCCGCTTCATTTGTCAAAATGGAAAACGAGATGCTTCGCAATCCGTTTGATATGGCTGATATGATGAAGGGCGTACAGCGCATTAAAAAGGCGCTTGACGGTAAGGAGAAGATCACTGTATACGGTGATTATGACGTTGACGGTGTAACGTCCGTTTGCACTCTTTATCTCTATCTCAAATCACTCGGCGCAAACGTCGAGTACTATATCCCTAATCGTTCAGGCGAGGGATATGGTGTATCTGTCAGCGCGATTGACAGTATAAAAGAAGGCGGAACAAAGCTCATAATTACCGTCGATACGGGTATCACGGCAAATGAGGAGGTTACATATGCGAAGAGCGTCGGCGTAGATTTTCTTATCACCGACCACCACGAGTGCCGTTCCGATCTTCCCGAGGCATCTGCTGTAATTAACCCTCACCGTCCCGACTGCAAATATCCATTCAAGGAGCTTGCGGGAGTCGGAGTCGTATTTAAGCTCATATGCGCGTATGAGGAGTTCAGAACGGGCGATACCCGTATGAAGTCAACTCTTCGCATCATTAAGGAATACGCAGATCTTGTAGCTATCGGTACTATTGCAGACGTTATGCCTATCAAGGAAGAGAACAGAATCATTGTTAAGTACGGCCTTAACATGATCGAGAACACCAACAGAGTCGGCCTTGCCGCCCTCATTGACGTCTCTTCGAATAAAACCGATGCCAAGCACAGTGAGCGATATGAGCGCAACAGAAAGAAAAGAAAGACGAAGATAACCTCCAGCTTCATAGGCTTCACTCTGGCACCGCGTATCAATGCGGCAGGCAGAGTAAGAAGCGCGACGATTGCCGTAGAGCTGTTTTTATCCGAAAAGTATTCCGAGGCGGTTAAGATCGCTGAGCAGCTTTGTCAGGCAAATAAGGAAAGACAGGCTGAAGAAAATAAAATAATGCAGGAAGCCTATGACAAAATAGAGGCTCTTGACATCAAGAATAATCCCGTTATCGTTCTTAACGCTGACGACTGGCATCACGGTGTAATCGGTATTGTTTCCTCGAGAATCACAGAAAAATACTCCCGTCCGTCTATCCTTGTTTCTTTTGAAGGAAACGACGAGGATGTTGATCATCTTGAAAATGTAGGTAAGGGATCAGGAAGAAGCATCAAGGGAATGAATCTTGTAGACGCTCTCTGCTATTGCAGCGATCATCTCGTAAAGTTTGGAGGTCACGAGCTTGCAGCCGGACTTTCCGTAACTCGAGAGCAGTTACCTCTGTTCATAGAGAAAATAAATGAGTTTGCCCGCGCAAATCTTTCCGAGGAAGATATGGTTCCGGTTGTTGAAGCCGATTGTGAGATAGATTTCTCTGACGTATCACTCGCTCTTGCAGATTCGCTCCAGCTTCTTGAGCCCTATGGAGTCGGAAATCCCGTTCCTCAGTTCATTATGAAAAACGTTTTTGTCTCCGAGGCTTCCGGTGTAAGCGACAACAAGCACACCAGATTAACTCTTACCGATGGAAAGACCGGTTTTTCTGCTATGTACTTTTCTAATTCTCCGTCTGATCTTGGTGTTTGCGCAGGAGATAAGGTCGACATCCTCTTTAATCTTGTTATCAACGAATGGCAGGACAGAAAGAGTGTGCAGCTCATAATAAGGGATTTGAAAATATCAATATCGAGCGAAAAGCAGAATAAGTTTAACAGACAGAGATTTGAAGACATAAAGGCGGGCGCAACGTTTACGCACGAGGAGGGATATTTCCCTGAGCGCGAGGACTTTGTTGCGGTGTATAAATTCCTGCAGAATTCGCTTCACGCAGGTATAGACACCTTCACACACAGAGATCTTCTTTCGAAGCTTTCAAGCAATTCTGTGCGTGAAATTGGATACGTGAAGCTCAAATTTATCATTATGGTCTTTAAAGAGATGAATCTTCTCCAAATCGACGAATTTGAGGACGAGAAGTATCGCTTTAAGCTCCATTATTCAACTGCAAAGAAAAATCTGAGTAAATCAAGTATTCTGAGAAAGTTACGTTCTCAGATGAGATAAATTTATGTTTAACGAAATGCAACCCTTGCTCGCTGTAATAGAGAACAACGAGCGAAATTACGATTTAGAAAAAATAAAAAAGGCCTTTTTATACGCTAAGGAGCTCCACGCAGGACAGTACAGACTGAGTGGAGAGCCTTACGTATGCCATCCTGTTGCCGTAGCCGAAATCGTGGCGCAGCTAGGGCTTGATACCGACTCCATATGCGCCGCTTTGCTTCATGATACCGTAGAGGATTGCTCTGATAAGACCAATCTTGATATAATTACAAAGATGTTTGGCAAGGACGTCGCTATGCTTGTCGACGGATTAACCAAGATCATTCAGGTTCAGATAGCAGATAAGGAAGAAGCACATATTGAGAACATAAGAAAAATGCTTCTGGCGATGAATAGGGATATCCGAGTCATCTTTATAAAGCTTTGTGACAGACTTCATAACATGAGAACTCTGTCGGCTAAAAAGGAAGACAGACAAAGAGCTATTGCGCTTGAAACCATGTACATCTATGCGCCCCTGGCTCATCGTCTCGGTATTCAGAGGATCAAGCAAGAGCTTGAGAATCTCAGCTTGTTCTATTTGGATCCCATCGGATACGAGGAGGTCCACACCTCAATAGACAACAAGTACGGTCAAAGCAGAAACTTCCTTGAGGATGCAAAGAATTTTATCGAGGAGAAGCTCTCCGAGAATAATATACACTTCAGACTCGAGGGAAGAATCAAGTCGGTATACAGCCTTTACAGAAAGATGTATACCTTCAACAAGGCGTTTGACGAAATCTATGACTTTTACGCCGTACGTATTATCGTTGATACCGAGCTTGAGTGCTATACGGCTCTCGGTCTTGTGCATGAGATGTTCAAGTCTATTCCCGGTAGATTCAAGGATTATATATCAACTCCCAAGCCTAACCTTTACAGATCTCTCCATACAACCGTCATTGGCCGCTCGGGTATTCCGTTCGAGGTTCAGATAAGAACCGAACAGATGCACGAAGAGGCTGAATACGGTATCGCAGCGCATTGGAAGTATAAAACGGGAGAAAAAGCAGGGCAGAGCATCGACGAGAAGCTTCGTTGGATTGCTCAGCTTCTCGAGTCGGATGAGAACACCCGTGATCCCGATGAGTTCATTCATTCGTTCAAGACGGATATTTTCCATGACGAAACATTCGTATTCACACCGAAGGGTGACGTTATTTCCTTGCCTCAGGGATCGACCACTATTGACTTTGCATACGCTATTCACTCCGCTGTCGGTAACAAGATGACCGGCGCTAAGATCAACGGCGTTATCGTTCCTATCGACAGAACACCCAAAAACGGAGATATTATTGAGATCATTACTCAGGGTAGCTCCAAGGGCCCTAGCCGAGATTGGCTCAAGATAGTTAAGACCGGTCAGGCGAGAAGTAAGATCCGTCAGTGGTTTAAGAAGGAAAAGCGTACTGAAAACATCGAGATGGGTAAGAACGAGGTTGAGCGCGAGCTTCGCAGAATCAACAAGAACGTTACCGATGCCCAGATCGAGGAGCTTATCCTTACGGCTGCCCGCAGAGTTGGCATTCAGACCACCGACGATTTCTATAACACTCTTGGCTTTGGAGGACTTTCTTTGCAGAGATTCCTGCCTAAGCTCAAGGAGGAAATTGAGAAGCTTTATGCGCCTGAAGAGGCACCCATGTCGCAGCAGGATGAGCTTTCCAAGATCAAGCTTACCAATCTGCATAAGAAAAAGAACTCATCCGGAGGAATTATCATCGAGGGTGAAGGCGGTTACCAGGTTAAGTTTGCTAAATGTTGTAATCCGCTGCCCGGAGATGATATTATCGGATTTATTACCCGTGGCTTCGGCGTCTCCGTACACAAGCTTGACTGTCAGAATGTTGCCGAATCCCGCAAGAATGAAGAGAATCTTGCCCGCTGGGTAAGTGCCGCGTGGGAGAACGAGGACTTCAATTCCAGCGAGAATTACGAAGCATCGCTTCAGATAGTTACCGAGGACGGAATAGGAGTTATTGCTTCTATTTCCATGGCTCTTGCGGATATGCGAGTATCTATTTCATCAATTAACACTCAGACTCTCAAGAACGGAACCGTGGCGATAAATCTTTCTATCGGTTGCCGAAACACTTCACATTTTGAGTCCATCGTTTCGAGATTGCGTTCGCTTAAGTCAGTAATCACCGTTACGAGAGGATTCTCCAACTGACGGAGGCGTTATGATTGCTGTAATTCAACGAGTAAATAACGCGACCGTATATGCTGACGGCGAATTTTCAGGTAGCATAGAGAAGGGCTTGTATATTCTTCTTGGTGTTGCAAAAGGTGATACCGAGGAGGATGCGCGCCTTCTTTGTGAAAAAATATCTAAGCTCAGGATCTTTTCCGACGAAAACGGAAAGATGAATCTCTCAGTTATGGATATTGACGGTGAGATAATGGTTGTATCAAACTTTACCTTGAATGCTAATTATTCACACGGCAACAGACCTGATTATTTTGCATCTGCAGCGCCCGATGAGGCAGATAGATTGTACGAATACTTCAAAGAGCTGATTAAGCTCAAAACAAAAAAACTTGCCTGTGGAGTTTTTGGTGCGGATATGCGCACTGAAATGTCCACGGACGGTCCTGTGACTATCGTGATGGATTCAAACGTTTTAAAAGGAGGAAGAAAATGATACTTCGAGTTGAAGGCAATATAAACAGATATTACGTTCAGACACTCTGTATGGTTTTCTTTCCCGGAGCAACGTTTGGCGAGAATGAGCTTTCCGGTATAGGAGTCCCCGAGGTAAATGTAAACGTTTACAAAGAGGAGGACGGCTCGGATACAGCATTTGTATCCATGAAGCTTAACGATCGAGTTTGCGAGGCCACCGAAACGGTTAATATCGACGAGGATATCACTATCGCAGAGCATTCCGCAATAGCCGTAGGCAGAGCTATTTTTGCCGCAGGCAAGGATTTACTCGGCCATATTCCTCCTTGGGGAATACTCACCGGAGTTCGTCCTGCTAAAATTGCGAGCGCTCTACTTGCCGAGGGCAGAGGCGTTATTAAGACAAAGAAAATACTCAGAGACGAATATTTTCTGAATCCTCAGAAGGCTGCGCTTGCGGTTTCTGTCGCCACGACAGAAGGAAAGCTTCTCAAAAAGATCGACAAAAACACGTGTTCTCTTTACATATCTATTCCTTTTTGTCCTTCACGTTGCTCTTATTGTAGCTTCGTTTCTTACACTACGCCCAGGCTTTTGTCTATGATAGACGATTATCTTGACGCACTCCTAGGTGAGATTGATGAAACCTTTGAGGTTATCAATGCGGTAGGACTTACAGTAAATACTGTCTACATAGGCGGTGGTACTCCCACAACCTTAAATCATGCTCAGCTCGAAAAACTGCTTGCAAAGATAAATGAAAAGGTAGATGTTTCTTCCTTGCTCGAATTTACGCTTGAGGCAGGACGTCCGGATACTATTACAAAGGAAAAACTCGATGTTGCCGGTGCGATGGGCGTAACGAGAATCAGTGTTAACCCGCAGACTCTTAACGACGATATCCTTAGAGAAATTGGACGTAAGCACACTCGCGAGGATTTCTTTGAGGCGTACCGTATTGCTAAGGAGAGTGGAATCCGAGATATAAACGTAGATTTGATCGCAGGACTTCCCGGGGACGATTTTAAGAGCTTTGCGGAGACCTTAGACGGAGTTATTCAGCTTGAGCCGACAAATATAACCGTTCACACATTTTGTGTAAAGAAAGCATCGGACGTTTTGAGAAATAATTCAAGTATATACTCATTGACCGGAGGAGATGCCGCTAAGAGTGTATCCTATTCTCAGTTAAATACCAAATTCGCAGGATATAAGCCTTACTATATGTATAGGCAGAAGAACACTGTCGGAAATCTTGAGAACGTTGGCTTTGCCATCGAAGGACACGAAGGCATTTATAACGTTCTGATGATGGAAGAGGTGCAGACGATTTTTGCTGTTGGCGCAGGCGCGGTAAGCAAATTTGTTAAGCGAAACGGTACCGGTGTTAAGGATACCCTTATCAAGCGACTCTTTAACCCTAAATATCCATATGAGTACCTCAGAATGGTAGAGGAGCGCAAAGAGGGCGTAGAATCCAATAAAAAGTCATTGATGGATGAGGCCAAAGAATTTTTTACAAACGCAACAAATGAATAAAATATCTTAATAAAATCAAGAGTTTACTAATATTATTTTAGTGAACTCTTTTTTTGTTTGGAGAATATATGCAGGGAAACAAAAATAATGCTTTCTTAAAGGGAACAATTTCTTTATCCATATCGGTTATTCTGATAAAGATTTTAGGCGTAGCCTTTAAAATTCCGCTTTCATACGTGCTCGGCGACGAGGGTATGGGATATTTTAATACGGCATATTCAATATACGGTTTCTTCTACGTGCTTTGTACAGCCGGTGTGCCGAAATCAATTACGCTTGCTCTGTCCGAGAACAGAATGAGAATGAAAAACGAGATAACCGACGGTGACATTTTAAGCTGCGGGCTCAGGTTGTTTTGCTTGATCGGACTTATTACTACCTTATTTAATATAACGTGCGCGCCCGCGATGGTTAGTTTTATCGGCAACAAGAAAGCGCTCCTTTCCGTAATTGCGGTTGCTCCGTCAATTCTTTTTGTTTCGATGAGCGGAGTAATACGCGGTTATATGAACAGCTGCGAAAGACTGACGGTTATTGCAACATCTCAGCTTATTGAAGCCGGTGTAAAGCTTGCTTTGGGACTTGCATTTGCAATGCTCGGAGTAAAGTGTAACATGTCAATTCATATGATATCTGCGCTCGCAATTCTTGGGATAACGATTGGAAGCGGGATTAGCTTTGTGTATCTTTTGTTATCATCAAAAAATAAAAATACAGATAAAAATACAAGGCAGAACAGCAATTTAGGTACTTCCGAAGTCAAAAAGAAAATCTTAAAAAATGCGTTGCCAATAGCGCTTAGCTCGTCGCTTTTAAACCTTTCATCAACGATCGATCTAGTAATTATTATCAGACGTCTTGTTAGCTTCGGAATGAGCGAGGAATATGCCAATTCTATATATGGGAATTATACCACGCTCGCTGTACCGATGTTTAATCTTGTTATTTCGGTACTGACTCCGATTGCTACTTCGTATATGCCAAGACTTTCGGATATGAATTTAAGTGGAAAAAGGGAAGAATTCGCAAAGACGCTAAACAATCTTTTATGGATTACGCTTATTATATCAACTCCCGCATCGCTCGCCTTACACTTTTATAGCTTTGATTTGCTTGACATTCTTTTTTCAACCGGGTCATCTGCTATCGGTGCGGAAATGCTTATGATGCTATCGTTGGGTATATGTCTTTTATCGGTGCTTACGGTTGTTAACACCGCCTTGGAGTCAAAGGGAAGAATTATTGCCACGGTTGTATCATTGCTCCTTGGAAGCATTGTAAAGCTTTGCTCGAGTTACTTTTTGATCGGAAGAGAGACCTTGGGTATACTTGGCGCTCCGCTTGGTACAGTTATTTCTTACTTGGTAAGCTTAGCAATTTCTATATTTGTCCTTTATGCATCGGGATCAAGAATATTTGTTTTGCTTAAAATGATATTTTTGTTCGTGTTAGGTGCGATAAGCTTTTATCCGATTTATAAATTCGTTTATTGTAGAATGTTGTTCGGGTCATCCTTTATCACAATGCTCATATCAATTTGCTTGTCTCTTTTTGTATATGTACTGATGTTAGGCGTAGCATATTGTGTCTATAAAAGACAAAAAACGGTTAAAATGAACAAAATTCAAGTATGAATATTGGCGGAAAGGCCGAAAATATCATCTTAAATTATCAAATAATTTCAGCGGTATTGAATTAAGTTTGTTTTTTTGTTATAATAGTTAGCGTTAAAAACATTTTTGAAAGGATGTAACAAAATGACAAAGACAGATCTTGTAAATGTAGTAGCAGCCGAAACCGAGGTTTCTAAGAAGGTTGTTGATACAGTTGTAAACAGCGCACTTGAGGCGATTGCAAACGCACTTAAGGAGGACGATAAAGTTCAGCTTATCGGTTTTGGCACATTTGAGGTTAAAACCATAGCTGCAAGAGAAGGTCACAACCCCAAGACCGGCGAGACCATTCAGATCCCCGAGAGCAAGAAGGTTTCCTTCTCCGCATCCAAGGTATTGAAGGATAGCCTTAACTGATCAGCATGCGCCTTGACAAATTTTTAAAGGTCTCCAGATTAATAAAGCGCAGAACCGTTGCCAACGATGCGTGCGACGCATCAAGAATCCTTGTTAACGGTAAGGTGGCAAAGGCATCTTATAACGTCAAGCTCGGCGACCTTATTTCAGTCACGTTCGGCACTAAGACGGTTACTGTAAAAGTCTTGGAAATCAAAGAGACTACTAAAAAATCCGAGTCGGCATCTATGTATGAGGTTGTTGCCGAGTCTGATGAATAATCTTGTTTTATATCGCATATCTTCAAACGAAGGTATGCGATATTTTTTTATGGAGGATATATGCAAGGCGCGCAGAAAATAATTATCACAGATAAAAGCAGTGTGGAAATTGATACGGTCCTTTCGGTCAGATCATTTGATGAAACAGGCGTTATCATCGATAGCTCAAAGGGGCTGATATCCGTCGAGGGACGTGATTTGCGAATAGAAAATTTTGAGAAGAGCACATCGAAAATTTTAGTAACCGGAGATATCTCAGGAGTATTTTATATTGAAAAAAGAGAGAAAAGAAAGGGCAGAGTAACGTTTTAGTGATTGCTATTTCCGCGGATATGATATTCAACGCAGCTCGTTTTTCCGTTCTTTTTGGGGCTTGCCTTGGATTGCTATATACTATTTTTTTGTATGCGCCTATAATCTTCTTTTGCGTGCCCAAGCGTAAAGAAAATTACACGTTCAATGAATATTCGTTAACCGGATTTTGGCGCCATGTTTTTGATTATTTTTTCGTTCTTTTTGCGGGAATTGTTTATTTCGTTTTTCAATACGTTTTCGTCGACGGGGTAAATGTGTTTTTGCTAATACTTTTACTAATTTTGTCAGCAATGGTAACAAAAGGAATAATTAAAACGTTTTTTGCTAAAATTTTGAATAGAAAAAGATAAAATATGCTTATTTTGCAGTTTTTTCACCTTGACAAAAGAACAGTGCGATGGTATAATTGATTTGTATAATTATTTATTTTATAAATTACGCGTATGTGGGGACGATGTTCTATGAAAAAGAATACCTCTTTAGATTCGTATTATTTTCATCAAGGCACAAATTACGAGGCGTACAAGTTCTTGGGATGCAACCTTGAGGTTGTTGACGGCAAGTTCCGTTATTCCTTCAGAACCTGGGCTCCGAATGCGCACAGTGTCGGTTTGATATCCGATTTTGTCGGCTGGTCGAATCCGCTTCCGCTTACCAAGGTCACTGACAACGGTGTGTGGGAGCTTATATATGACTCGGACTGCTCGCTCGAGAAGCAGGCATACAAATTCAGAATTTCTTCGAAGTCAGGAACCGTAGATAAGGGAGATCCCTACGCACGCTTCTCAAGGGGAAAGGCTGACGGTGCGTCTTTGATATTTACGTCCTCGGATTTCAAGTGGACAGATTCCGCTTGGATGCATAAGAGACAGAACAGCATAACGACAAAGCATGGATCATATATTCCAACTCCGATAAATATTTACGAGCTGCATCTCGGTAGCTTTATGCGTCATGAGGAGGACAACAGATACCTTTCATACAGAGAGGTTGCAGATGTTCTCGCAGGCTATGTAAAGAGTATGGGATTCACTCACATA
>CAZUQN010000020.1:0-26401 GCA_964622425.1 uncultured Ruminococcus sp. | reverse complement strand
CTCGCCAACCTTGACAAACTCGAGAGGCTCAACCTTTGCGGGAGAGCAGACGGTGTCGCCGATAGCGATGTCCTCACAGCCCGAGAAGCAGACGATGTCGCCTACCTTGGCCTCGGTTACGGGAACACGCTTAAGACCGTCAAACTGATAGATGGATACGATCTTGGAGGGACGGGATTTTCCGTCTCCGTGATAGTTGCAGATAGCAACGCCCTGTCCCTGCTTGATAACGCCTCTCTCAACTCGGCCGATACCGATTCTTCCGACAAACTCGTTATAGTCTATGGAAGAAACGAGAAGCTGGAGAGGATCATCCTCCTCTCCCTCGGGAGCGGGCATATATTCAAGAATGGTGTCAAGAAGGGGTGTAAGGTCGGTGCCGGGGGTATGGGGATCGAAGGATGCAGTACCCGCTCTGCCCGAGCAGAAGAGCATCGGGGAGTCGAGCTGCTCGTTGGTAGCATCAAGCTCAAGTAAGAGCTCGAGGACCTCATCGCCGATCTCATCAAGACGGGCATCGGGACGGTCTACCTTATTCACTACGACGATAACTCTGTGGTTCATCTGGAGCGCCTTCTCAAGCACGAAGCGTGTCTGAGGCATAGGTCCCTCAGCAGCGTCAACGAGGAGTATTACGCCGTTTACCATTTTAAGAATACGCTCTACCTCGCCGCCGAAATCTGCGTGGCCAGGTGTATCAATAACGTTGATCTTAACGTCCTTGTAATGGATAGCGGTGTTCTTTGCAAGGATGGTAATTCCGCGCTCTCTCTCAAGATCGTTGGAGTCCATTACTCTGTCTTCCATTTCCTGATTGTCGCGATAAATACCGCCTTGACGTAGCATTTCGTCAACCAAAGTTGTCTTTCCGTGGTCAACGTGAGCGATAATTGCAATATTTCTTAAATCGGTGCGTACCATATCTTTTCTTTATTTCCTCTTAATAACACAAAAATCAATAAACGAAATCAAACTCAAAGTCGTAGATGTTGACGGTGTCGCCCTCCTCTACGCCCATCTCGCGAAGGCGGTCGAATACTCTGTTTTTCTCGAGCACTCGCTGGAAGAAGTTAAGCGACTCATAGTCGGAGAAATTGATCTGACCCATAAAGTTGTAGAGCCACTCGCCCTCGACGAAGAACTTGCCGTCCTTCTTATAAATCTCGGTTTCCTTTGCTCCCTGAGATACGGCGAGAGCCTCCTCCTCGGGATTATATTCTGCCTCGTAAACGGTGAGGGGCGGAAGCTCCTCAAGAGCCTTAATGGTAACTCTTACGAGCTCATCAAGATTCTCACCCGTAACTGCGGAAACGAATACTACTTGTCTGTCAAGCCAGCCGCACTTCTTGATAAAGTGCTGTACTACCTCGTCCTCCATATCGACCGAGTCCACCTTGTTGGCGACCACGATCTGAGGACGGTCGGCAAGCTCGGGAGAATACTTATGAAGCTCCTCGTCGATCTTGTCAAGGTCATCTGACGGGTCTCTGCCGTCTGTACCCGCGATATCTACTACGTGAAGAAGAAGTCTGCACCTGTCGACGTGGCGAAGAAATGCGTGGCCAAGGCCAAGTCCCTCTGACGCGCCCTCGATAAGACCGGGAATATCAGCGGCAAGGAAGCCCTTACCCTCACCGATCTTGACTACTCCGAGATTCGGAGAAAGGGTTGTGAAGTGGTAATTTGCGATCTTCGGCTTAGCCGAGGAGATCATCGAAAGGATAGAGGATTTGCCGACGTTGGGGAAGCCGATAAGACCTACCTCTGCAAGCATCTTGAGCTCGAGAAGAACCTCTCTCTCCTCGCCCTTTGTACCGCTCTTTGCAAAGCGGGGTATCTGTCTTGTGGGAGTGGCAAAATGTCTGTTGCCCCAGCCTCCTCTGCCGCCCTTGCAAAGGACGAAATCGTCCGAGGATGCCATATCGTGAATTATTCTGCCTGTCTCGGGATCCTTGATAAGAGTTCCCGGAGGAACGGGGATAATGATGTCCGCGCCGTTCTTGCCGTGCTTCTTGCCGCCCTTGCCGTTTTCGCCGCTCTCGGCAACAAACTTCCTTTTATATCTGAATGCAAGGAGCGTATTAGAGCCGGGATCGACACGGAAGATAACGCTTCCGCCTCTGCCGCCGTCACCGCCGTCGGGACCGCCCGCATTCACGTACTTTTCTCTGTGGAAGGCTACGGCGCCATCGCCGCCGTTACCCGCCTTTGCGTGTATAACGATGTTATCTATAAACATAGGAGTTGCCCCCTTTCTCAGTTTTAATATCGGTTTTTGTCAATAATGATTTACATATGAGGCGCATCATCGCCGCGCTGACGGATTACCATCTTAATGGGTGTTCCCTTAAATCCGAACGCGTCGCGAATGCAGTTCTCGATATATCTCTGATATGAGAAGTGGAAGAGCTCCTCGGAATTACAGAAGATAACGAAGGTAGGAGGCGCTATCGAGGTCTGGGTCATATAGTAGACCTTGAGGCGCTTGCCCTTATCCGACGGAGGCTGTACTCTGTTTGTCGCGTCGTTAAGAAGGTCGTTGAGCATACCCGTCGTTACTCTCTTTCTTGCCTCGGCAAAGACCTCGTTGATGAGCTCGTAGATGTGAGCGCATCTCTGTCCTGTGAGAGCGGAAACGTAGATGATGGGAGCGTAGGGCATATAGGAAAGCGCTGTGCGCACCTCCTTGGTATACCGGTTAACGGTGTTGTTATCCTTCTCTACCGCGTCCCACTTGTTGATGACGATGATGACCGCCTTGCCCGCCTCGTGAGCGATGCCCGCGATCTTCTCGTCCTGCTCGGTAACGCCGTCCTTGGCGTCGATCATAAGAAGACAAACGTCGGCTCTCTCGACCGCCATATTTGCTCTGATTACGCTGAACTTCTCTATTCTGTCCTCCACCTTGGAGTGACGTCTGATACCCGCGGTATCAATGAAGTTGTAGATTCCGTGAGCATTCTCTACTCTGGTGTCGACCGCGTCTCTGGTTGTACCCGCGATGTCGGAGACGATAACTCTCTCCTCGCCGCACATACGGTTGATTATAGAGGACTTGCCCGCGTTGGGCTTGCCTATAACGGCAACGTTGATGACACCCTCGTCTATCTCCTCATTCTCGGGGAAGTTGCACTCCTCGATAACCGCGTCGAGAAGGTCACCCGTTCCCGAGCCGTGGAGTGAGGATATTGCGATGGGCTCACGCTCAAAGCCGAGCTCGTAGAATTCGTAGAACTCGTAGGGCACGTCACCTACTCTGTCGACCTTGTTTACAGCAACGACGATGGGCTTGCCCGACTTCTTGAGCATAATAGCGATGTCGCGGTCATCTGCAAGAAGGCCTGCTCTGATGTCGCACATAAAGATGATGACGTCGGCCGACGCAACGGCTATCTCAGCCTGGTTTCTCATCTGCTTTAAGATGGTGTCGTCGCTCTTGGGCTCGATACCGCCCGTATCAACGAGAAGGAAACTGTGGCTGTTCCACTCGGCGTCCGCGTAGATTCTGTCGCGCGTTACACCGGGGACGTCCTCAACTATCGAGCGTCTCTCGCCTATCAGCTTATTGAAAAGCGTACTCTTGCCAACGTTAGGTCTGCCAACGATGGCTACTATCGGTTTTGACATTTTCTCTTATTTCTCCTTTCAGGCGTCCTGTGTGTCAGGTTCACTTTCTTCCTCACAAACGCCGATCAGTGCCTCGGCAAAGGCATATCCGTCGCTTTCGACGGCACTCACCTTAACTCCGAGCTTGTCCGCAAGCTCAAGGCGGGTCATTCCGCAAAGGAAATCGTCCTCCTCAGCTCTCAGCGCAGACGCGGGAATGAAAAGCTCGTCGCCAAGCTCCCTGCCCACAAGCTGCTCGTATATATTTCTTCCGGTGAGAAGGCCGGATACTGTAATACTCTCACCGAAGAATTCGTTAATAACTTTTACGACGTTTACCGAAAGTCCCGGACAAAGCATCGAGAGCTTATCCGCAAACGCCTTTATCATATCGTAGGACGCAACGCCGGTAACTACCGTGACGCTTCGATTTCCTTCAAAGTTTTTGAGAAGGCCTTCTACGTCCTCAAGCGCCATACCGAACTCGTCCGAGAAGGAACGGAGCATACCTACGCCGTTCTCGAGCTGAGGATAGTCCTCATAGTATTCGGTGGGAGGAAGAGGTCTTCCCGACTTGAGATAGAACTCGTCCGCGGCAAAGAACTGACGCGAGCCGTGAGCCTTCAGCTGTTCCTCTGCGACAGAGTCGATCATATCGATAACAGCAGCCGCCTCCTCGGGAGTAAAATCAGCAAGAGGATAAAGGCCGTCGCGGTGCCTCGTAAGGCCTGCGGGCACTACCGAAACACTGCCCATCTCGGGGTAATAATTCGAAAGGTCGCGGAGCGAGCGAAGGAGCTCCTCTCCGTCGTTTACGCCCTTGCAGAGCACGATCTGTCCGCACATTGAGAGCCCCGCCTCCTTGAATCTGTCAAGGTAGGAGAGGACCTCGCCCGAGCGCTTGTTCTTCATCATCCTGACTCTGAGCTCGGGATTGGTGGTGTGTATGGAAAGGTTCACCGGAGACATATGCATCTTGATAATGCGGTCTATGTCCTTATCGTACATATTGGTGAGCGTAATATAATTTCCGTGAATGAAGGAAAGCCTTGAGTCATCGTCCTTGAAGTAGATGGGATCGCGCATTCCCTTCGGATTCTGATCGATGAAGCAGAAGATACAACCGTTTCTGCAGGAGTGCTTCTCGTCCATCAAGGGAGTATCGAACTCAAGTCCGATATCCTCATACTCGCCCTTCTTTATTTTCTTCGTGTACTTACCTTCCTCGTTTACAAGCTCGAGGGACACACGCTTCTCGGCAAGATAAAAACGGTAATCAAGCACGTCGTGTATCTCGTTGCCGTTAATCGCTACAAGCGTATCAAGCGGCTTTATACCCGCCTTTTTTGCATAAGAGTTTTCCTCAACTTTTCTGATTCTAACCATGCCTATACCGCCTTTCGTTATATTTTGTCAATAATTGTTGTCAAATAGTTAGTTTTTGTTATCGTTTTGCGCAGATAAGCCATCGTACATTCTTATCTGCTTTATAAGTGTCGGATCTTTAAGATCCTCAAGAACATAGGGGGCCTCAGTCCGTAAGTAGTAAAGTGCCTCCTCCGATCCTTCGGCTGCCGCAATGAGCATAAGCGCGTTGCCGCGCCGGAGATTGAAGTCGGTGCCAAGACCGTCGATAAAGCAGCGGGCATAAAGGTACTTGCCCTTTCCCGAGAGCTCCTCAACGTAGTCGGGAGAGTGTCTCGCCGCAGTCCTGAACCAGGAAAACGCGCTGACGGGATCCTGCCTTACAGCAGCGATTCTCTCCTCCTCGTCCGCCTCGTAATCGGGTACCTCTCCGTCTATGTACATACCGGGTGTATTGTACTCGGGGGTGTGGTAAGGAATGAGGCTGATGGACACAATATCCGGCTCAAAGAGACTGCCGAGGGTGTACGCAACGCCGAGGTAAAGCTGAGCCTCAATGACTCCGAGCTGTGCGGCATCGTGCATATATTCGGTTACCTTTTTGTAATTTCTTTTAACGCCGTTGCCGTGAAGATACATCACAGCAAGGTTGTACGCCGCCTCACCAACCTGATGCGACGCGAAGGTGTAAAAGCTCTTGGCAAGAGCGGGATCACGCTCGACGCCGTAGCCGTTCATAAGACAGTACGCATAGTTAAATGCCGCCTCGGCATCGCCCTCGGTCGCGCCCTCGTAGAACATCTTTGCCGCGCGCTCGTATTCCTTATCAAGGAACAAAACCTTAGCGGTATTAAGATCGAACATATATCCCTCTCCTTCCGTTTATAATTCTGCTTGTGTAAGGCGGAAACGGGTGCTGTGGGCGCTGAAAGCCGGCACCCGGGAGCAAGTCCTCATTTCCCCTCTTGTGTGTCAAGATGCGTATTACTCGCCGATCTTGAACTTGGTTCCCTCTCTTGTATCGATGAGGGTAATTCCCTTCTCAAGAAGCTCGACTCTGATTCTGTCAGCCTCGGCAAAGTTCTTCTCCTTCTTTGCCGCGCGTCTTGCCTCTATCATTTCGTTGATGTAAGCGAGAAGCTCGGGATCAACGCCCGCGTTCTCCTCAGCCTTCTTCTTTTCCTCATCCTCCCTGATCTTAGCCGCGGCCTCGATAACGCCAAGGCTCATTACTCTCTCAAAGTCCTCGATAAGAGCGAGCTTGGTCTTGTCGTTTGTCTTAAGCTTGAATACGTCGTAGATCGCAGTCACAGCGAGCGAGGTGTTGAGGTCGTTGTCAAGCGCGTCACAAAATCTCTTCTTACCCTCTGCGAATGCCTCCGAATCGATCTCGTCGGACGCCTCCGCCTTAAGCTGAGCAACTCTTGCTACGAGCTTATCGTAAGCTATCTTCGCGTTGTCAAGGTTCTCCCATGAGAACACGAGATTCTTTCTGTAATGCGACTGCATGCAGAAGAAGCGGTAAACGAGAGGATCATAGCCCTTCTCCTCAAGGAGCGATACGGTGAGGAACTCGCCCTTGGACTTGGACATCTTACCCGAATTGGTGTTGAGGTGATGAACGTGGAACCAATAGTTGCACCACTCGTGTCCGAAGGTAGCCTCACTCTGCGCTATCTCGTTTGTATGGTGGGGGAAGGCGTTGTCAATACCGCCGCAATGAATATCGAGGTACTCGCCGAGATGCTTTCTCGCGATGCAGGAGCACTCGATGTGCCAGCCGGGATAACCGATACCCCAGGGTGAATCCCACTTGAGCTCCTGGTCATCAAACTTCGACTTGGTGAACCAGAGAACGAAGTCGGCCTTGTTTCTCTTGTTGTTATCCTCCTCAACGCTCTCGCGCACGCCTACCTCGAGGTCCTCCTCCTTGAAGTCGTTGAATACGTAATACTTCTCTATCTTGGAGGTATCGAAATATACGTTGCCGCCTGCCTCATAGGCATAGCCCTTCTCAAGCAGCTCGGATACCATAGTGATAAACTCGGGTATGCAGTTGGTCGCCGGCTCGACGATGTCGGGACGCTTGATATTCAGTTTGTCCGCATCGCGGAAGAATGCGTTGGTGTAATGCTCGGCAATCTGCATTACCGTCTTATGCTCTCTTTTTGCGCCCTTGAGCATCTTGTCTTCACCGGTGTCGCCGTCGCTGGAAAGGTGGCCGACGTCGGTGATATTCATAACCCTGGTCACGTCGTATCCGACGTAGCGAAGGTACTTCTCGAGCACGTCCTCCATAGCGTAGGTACGGAGATTTCCTATATGAGCAAAGTGATAAACCGTCGGTCCGCAGGTGTAGATAGAAACCTTGCCCGCTTCTCTCGGAACGAATTCATCTCTCTTTCTTGTAAGTGAATTGTATAAAAGCATAACACACTCCATCTGCCGCGCGAAAAATCGCAATAATACGGCATTATAATTTTATCTTGAAATATTTTAGCAGAAGGATGGGAGTTTGTCAAGGTTTTTCCCGTATTTTGTTTATTTAATTATATTACGCTGAGTGCGCGGATAAAATTTTTAAAAATATTTTGCATTTACTCTTGTAATCTTGACAAAAATTTGGTAAAATGTATATTAGGGTAGTTTTACGCAGTTTTTTCTAACAAAAATTGACACTACTCGCGATAAAGTAGCATAAAAGTAGTATAAAACTAGACGAGGTTAAAGATAAATGACAGAAAAGAAAAAAGTTTCGGCACAGTATTCCTCCCTTACCGGAATACACAGAGCGGTACCCATCATACTGTTTGCGGTAGCCGTTTTCACAATGTTCTGCTTCATAACGCAGGATATAGGAGCCCTTGGGCACGCGATATCAACAGTCTTCCTTGGACTGTTCTCATACGGAGCGTACGCGATACCGCTTCTGCTTGCCCTGCACGCGGTATTCTACCCCTCCGATATCAGTGAAAAGAGAGTGCTCTCAAGAGTGATATTCTCTCTCATAGCGATAACCTTTATCTCCGCCCTCTCCTATTCGATAACCTATTGGAATGACGAGATCTTCTTTGACGCAATACGCTTCTTCAAGGACGGCAGAGACTCGGTTGGCGGCGGATTTGTCGGCGGTATCGTCGGCTTCTGTCTTATCAAGGTATTCGGCAGAGTCGGTCTTGTGATAATCGCCGTTGCCATCTTTGCAATTTATATCTCTTACTTCTTCGCAAGCGGACAGAGGAGTATTTCGAAGGTCCTCTTCGGCATACTCAAGGCGATAGTCTTCGTTCTCGCGCTCATAGAGATGGGCATCAAAAAGCTGTTCGGCTCGGTCAAGAACGCGAAGAGCGAGAAGATAAAGCGCGAGGCTGAGCAGAAGAACAACGAGCTCACCGACGACGAATTCTTTGCGGTAGATAACGGTATGCAGAAGCTCAGCGTAGCCGAGCTTGGAATCAAGGAAACACGCGAGAGCGCCGACCTCGAGGATAACCCCACCCTGCACGAGAAGATATTCTACAAGAGCGCTGTAAGCGCCGAGGAAGCCGAGAGAATGGCTATGCGCGAGAAGGCTGAGGAGATGTTCTATCAGACGGCAGCCGAGGAGCCCGAGGAGGAAGAAGAGCCCTCGCCTCTGCCCCGAAGAAGACTCGTTAACGTAACCTATGACGATCCCGACAGTAAGATCGGCAGAGCGCCCGTCAAGGAGGAGCCCGAGGAGGAAGCTCCCGTCTTTACTCCCGCGAGCACAGTTTCTACGGACGATAACGCCGACTCCATATTCACAGGCAACTTCGATCCCTTCGGCATGATGATGTCCGAGGAGCTCGCGTCAAGGCCCTCCTCAAAGAGTCTGCTCGATGAGACTCCCCGCCCCGCAAAGAAGACGGTGACCGAGGATATTTCCGAGCTTACCGAGGCGGATATCGAGAGAAGAAAGCAGATCGAGGAATTCGAAAGAAGAAAGGCTGCTCTCCTCAGCTCACGCAAGGCTATCCCCGTAGAAAACGACGGTGAATTCCGCGGCACTCCCAAGACCGTGGACTTCCGCGAGCGTACAGACGAGAGCCTCAGCGACAAGACAGTAGAGGCGCCTACCTCCTCCTTCATTTTTGGAAAGACGGAAAAGGCTCCCGAGCCCCCCAAGGCAGAGCCTGCAAACTATACCGCGATCGGCTTCGGCACTGACGCAGGCGCGGTTAATTATACTCCCCCTACCCCCGCGTTTACAGTTCCCGAAACGATATATTCCTACGAGCCTCCCGTGGTGGAAAAGCCCGAGCCAAAGCCGAGCTATTACACCCCCGCCTCTTACAGTGAGCCCGTGCGTGAGAGCATTCCCGCGTCTGCTCCCTACGTAGAGGAGGAAGAGGTAACGATATTCGAAAGAAAGATTCCCGATAGCGGCTTCGCGATATATACTCCCGCAAGCGAGCCTGCTCCTGTAAAATACGATAGCGTGCCTGTAACGTCCGCTCCCGCCGAGGAAGCAAAGCCCGCCTTCACCTTTACCGAGCCTAAGCCTATCGTAGAAGATAAGCCTGCTTTCAGCTACGCTGAGCCCAAGCCTATCGTTGAAGATAAGCCCGCTTTCAGCTATGCCGAGCCTAAGCCTATCGTTGAGGATAAGCCCGCTTTCAGCTACGCTGAGCCCAAGCCTATCGTTGAAGAAAAGCCCGCTTTCAGCTATGCCGAGCCCAAGCCTATCGTTGAGGATAAGCCCGCTTTCAGCTATGCCGAGCCTAAGCCTGTCGTTGAGGATAAGCCCGCGCTCAGCTATGCCGCTACCAAGAACCTTGCGGAAGAAAAGATCGAGGACTTCGTACCCGAGTTCAAGCCCTTCGAGGTATCTCCCGTCGAGGAGATTTCCGAGCCGGAGACGGTAGAGGATGACGAGCCCGTAAGCACTCTCACGGTTGAGAGGGAGTACGTCGGTGACGACTCCGATGACGGTGAGACCGAGGATGACGAGACCTACGGAAGCGACGTTGATGACGACGATGAGGACGACTCCGATGATGGCGTAGAAGCTCCCGAGGATGACTCGGACGGCTTCGAGGACGAGGAGATCCCCGAGGAAGAAAGAAATCCCGTAGTAGAGGGATACAGAGATATGTTCTCTGCCCTGCGCGGTAATGAGCCCGAGGAAGAGGACGAGGTCGATCACTCCAAGGATTACGAGCTCGTCTCCCCCGACGAGGTCGAGGATGATTACAGCGGCTTCGACGAGGACGATGATTACGATACGCCTCCCTTTGACGGGCCCACCGTAAGAGAGGAGCCGAAGCCCAAGGCAGAGAAAAAGGAGGAGAAGCCCGCAAAGAAGAAGCCGGACTTCAAAAACTATAAGCTGCCTCCGATAGACCTGCTCGGTCTTGACCCCTCGACGGACGATGACACGGGCGAGATAACCGAAAACACAAATATTCTTATCGAAACGCTGGCATCCTTCGGCGTTACGGCATCCATCAAGGGTGTTGACCGCGGACCGCGTATCACAAGATACGAGGTAGTGCCCGCAAGAGGCGTTAAGGTCAACGCGATCACCAACCTCTTCAACGACATTGCCTTGAACCTTGCAAAGGAAGGTATCCGTATGGAAGCACCTATCCCCGGCAAGTCTGCAATAGGCTTTGAGATCCCGAACAAAAACCCGAAGAACGTGCGTCTGCGCGAGCTTCTCGAGTGCGAGGACTTTGTCGGAGCAAGATCCAAAACCTACGTTGGTATAGGTAAAGACGTCGCAGGCAACCCTGTGTTCGGCGATATCGCAAAGTACCCTCACGCTCTGATATGCGGAGCTACGGGTATGGGTAAATCCGTATGTATTAACTCGATTATGGTAAGTATGCTTTACAAAGCGCGCCCTGACGAGGTAAAATTCATAATGATCGACCCGAAGAAGGTTGAGTTCAGAATGTACAGCGGAATACCTCATCTTCTCATCCCTGTTATCACCGAGGCAAAGCAGGCCGCCGGTGCTCTGATGTGGGCAGTCGAGGAGATGGAGCGCAGATATGAGGTCATAGAAAAGAACAACGTAAGAAACATTGAGGCATATAACGAGAAGGTTATTTTCGACAACTCACTCGGAGAGCCTCTGCCCAAGATCGTTATAGTAATCGACGAGCTTGCCGACCTTATGATGCAGGTAAGAGACCCTGTTGAGGACCTCGTTATGAGAATCGCTCAGAAGGCCAGAGCGGCAGGTATACACCTTATTATCGGTACTCAGCGTCCCTCTGTTCAGGTCATCACGGGCGCGATCAAGGCGAATATTCCCTCTCGTATTTCCTGTAAGGTTACCTCTCAGGTTGACTCGAGAACGATCTTTGATATGGGCGGAGCTGAGAAGCTGCTTAACCGCGGCGATATGCTATACTGGCCTGTTGATAAGACAAAAGCCCTCCGAGTTCAGGGCGCATTCGTCTCCGACAGCGAGGTTGAGAATATTATGGAATACCTTAAGTCCCAGGTTACCGACAGCGCGTACGATGAGGAGATCTTTGCAGAGATCAACAAGGCGGCGCAGAAGTGCGGCAACAAGAAATCGGGCGGCGGAGTGTCCGCAGACGATATCGACGACGGCGACGAGCAGTGCGGATACTACTCGGATCAGCAGTTCCTCGATGCGGTCGAGCTCGCTATCCGCTCAAAGAAGGTTTCCACCTCCCTGCTCCAGAGAAAGCTCTCCATCGGCTACGGCAAGGCGGCGAAGTATATCGACGCGATGGAGGAGATCGGCATCGTAAGCGAGCCTAACGGTCAGAAGCCTCGTGACGTGCTTCTCACTATGGATGAGTGGCACGAAAAGCTCTCAAGAGTCAATTACGACGATTAATCCCAAAAATCAAATTCCCCGGCGGTACACACCGCCGAGGGATAGCCGTAAGACGCGAAGCAGTTATGAGTTCGGTTTCCTTACGGCTCCCCCACTAACATAAAAGCTTCACAAAGGAGAACATAATCATGGTTATCGTATTACTCGCAAACGGCTTCGAGGAGCTCGAGGCTATCACTCCTGTGGACGTACTCAGACGCCACAATATCGACGTAAGAACAGTAAGCGTAACAAACGAAAAGCTCATCACAGGTACTCACGGAATACAGGTCGCGGCTGACCTTCTCTCCACCGACGTTCCCCTCGCGGAGGTAGATATGCTCGTCCTCCCCGGCGGTATGCCCGGTGTCAAGAATCTCGATGCTTCTCCCGTGACACAGACTTTTATTGACGCGACCCTTCGCAACGGCGGACGACTCGCCGCTATCTGCGCAGGTCCCTCCATCTTCGGTAAGCACGGTATGCTCACCAATATCAAGGCTACCTGCTTCCCCGGCTTTGAGGGAGAATTGCTCAACGCTATCCTTACCGATGCTGACGTGGTGACCGACGGAGTGTTCACAACTGCGAGAGACTATAAGGCGGCAACCGCCTTTGCGGAGGAGCTTGTGAGAATATGCGAATCCCTCGGTATCGAGCCGAAGGACGCAAGTGACGTAATCGAAGAAGCAAAATAAGTAAGGACCTGTTATGGCGATCAGAAGAACACAGATAGCCTATCGCTGTCCGGATTGCGCTGTTGCTACCGTCGGTTTTCTCGGCGGTCTTGGCGCGGTATCGGATATGCTCAGGCTCAAATGCTCCTGCGGCGAGTCCGCGCTTGATATAAAAAAGCAGAATGACGGCAAGGTAAATCTCTCAGTCCCCTGCGTATACTGTAAGAGCAACCACACCTTCGTGGTATCACCCGAGATTATCGGGCGCGACGAGCTGACGAAATTCAGCTGTCCCTACTCGGGTATGGGTATCGCCTTTATCGGTGACGAGGAGGCGGTAGCAAAGGAGGTCGAAAACTCGGCTGAGGAGCTTTCCCGCATTATGACCTCGCTTGAGGCCGAGACCGTCTCGGATATTCAGCCTCAGGACGTCGGTGAGGACTCTATGCCCCCCGACCCCGCGATCTATGACACTCTCAACTTCGTCCTTCGCGACCTTGAGGCAGAGGGCGAGGTACACTGCCCCTGCAAGAATGGCTCATACGACCTGCGCTTCACCGATGACGGTATGCAGGTATGGTGCAAGAATTGCGGAGCTACGTACGACTTCTATGCTAAGAGCGTATCGGTAGCCGAGGAGTACCTCACCATAGATTCTATTACTCTTAAGTAAGTTTACTTTTTGTTTTGTCAATGAGTTTGATGCTATATGCAACCGCGTTTCACCGCAAAAAAGCAAACTCACGCTTACAAAAGTCCGTAATATTTCATAATACCGCGGTATATGCCACGCGCAAAAAGCTCGGGCGAGTACGCCATAAGCTCCGCGTCGGTGGGATTAGTGATGAAGCCCATTTCAACAAGGACAGCAGGCATATTCGTCCGTCTTAATACGTAAAGACCCGGGCGCTCGACAATGCCTCTGTTACGCAGACCTGTCACGAGGTTGAGCTCCTCGAGTATATCCTCAGCAAGCCCGAGGGCTACCGTTGATGAGCGACTGTATATCAGCGCCTCACTACCCGTTGCGCGCTCGTTCAACGACGCGTTGGTGTGCAAGGAGAGGAAGATATCCGCGCCCCAGGCGTTGGCCTCCCTGACTCGCGCGGTAAGGCTCGATGCGTTGCTTGTGCCGAGGACCGTCTCGGAGGTTGGGCGCGAAAGCCTGAGCTCAAACTCGGGAGACGTCGAAAGAAGAGCGTATAGCCGCCTGCCGACCTCGTAGGTTATATCCTGCTCGTAAAAGCCGTTGCCCTCAGCACCGGTATTGAAGTCTCTTGGGTTATGCCCCTGGTCAATATAAATTTTAATGCTCATGGAAGCCTCCGTATATACCTAATCTAATACAGTATATGCAGGTGGCGAAAGGTTTGATATATGAATGAAATGAAAAGGCTCTTAAGCTTTGTCAGAAGAGCTGTCGACGACTACGGAATGATCGACGAGGGTGACAGAATTGCCGTAGGAATTTCCGGCGGTAAGGACTCGCTTACTCTCTTAGCCGCTCTTGCCGAGATGAGGCGTTTTTATCCCAAGAAATATGACATCGTAGCTATCACGGTGGATATGGGCTTTGAGGGCTCGGATTTCTCCGAGATAGCCGAATTCTGCCATAGACTCAAGGTCGAGTATCGCGTTGTGAAAACCGATATAGCCAAGATAATTTTTGATATCAGAAAAGAGCCTAACCCCTGCTCTCTGTGCGCAAAAATGAGGAGAGGTTCACTTCACGCCGAGGCTCAGGCGGCAAACTGCAACAAGGTCGCTCTCGGCCATCACTACGACGACGCGGTGGAGACCTTTATGCTGAATCTGTTCTTCGAGGGCAGACTCGGCTGCTTCTCCCCGAAATCCTATCTCTCAAACAGAAAGCTAACTCTCATTCGTCCCCTGCTCTACGCGACCGAAAAGGACGTGCAGTATTTTGTGAGACGGCGCCCGATGCCCGTGATGGTATCCCCCTGCCCCGAGGATCACGCGACGGAAAGAGAGAATATGAAGAATCTGCTTTCCGAGCTTGAGAAGAATAACAAGGGGCTAAAGCACCGCATATTCAACGCAATGTGCCGCGCGGAAATAGACGGATACAAGCTGACGGGAAAATACCCCGATGCAGGAAAGCTCGAGGATTAAGCCGCCTCGCGCGTATATAATATAAAGGAATAAAAAGAGCAGACACGCAAGTCTCGGATTAACCTGTCCACCTATCAAGTAGGTATAGGACGAGTTAATTCTTGCATGTCTGCTCCTTTTTTACTTTTTTGCCGATTTGAAAAGCGAAATCGCGATTTTATTTAACGAATTTTATATATCGTTTTCGTTTATATACTAACGCTTGCGCCGGGCTCTATTACCGTTTTCTCACCGTCAATCGAGACGTAAAGAGCGATATTGCTCATATTAGTAGCGGTCGAGTCCGTAACCTCAAGACGAGCCGTTGCCTCCTCGTAATCGAAAATCTCTGAGACGGTGGCATACCAATACGTATCGGGGCGGTTGCCGTATTTCTTCGCAAATTCTTTAAGATCATCCCACCTCGAATCCCTCTCAAAGTCGATCGAATGAACGCCGAAGGCAAAGAATTTGAGCCCTCCGTCATCGGGATAAGCCTCGTATTTTTCCATCACCTCAAGAAGATTTGCGTGATTTGCATTGTAGGACCAGCCGAGCTTCTTCGGAATGGCAAAGCCGTCAAGATCAATAGTGGGACCTGTTTTTCTGACCGAGCGGTGTACACTGTTCACATACTCCTTCACCGCCGCGTTGTTCTGCTCTCCGTATGGCCACGCGAAATCCCTCACACCGCCGCCAAAAATCTCATTAAGCTCATCAAGCCCCTCCCTAACGCAGCGGATGAAGTCCTCCTCGTATATCATCTGTCGCCATCCGTTTGGGAGCATACGCCAGAAGAAGCCGTCCTTTCCCTCAACCTTGTATATTTTACCGGGATCAGAGGATTCGGGGTCAAAGGGCTCATCGGACTTTACGTACTCCACTCCGTCAAAATTAACGAAGGGGTGGTACTTACAATGATTGGCTATACCGTATCCGCGATAAAACTCGCGTGTCTCGGCCTCCCTGCCCTTGTGCAAATCGGAGCAAAGGTTAAAGGTGCCCTTGATTCCCGCAGGCTCAAGAATATCGAGTAACATTCTGTCATACTTCATATTTCCGTCATCAATAGTAAAGGTTACCGCCTTTTTTGTAAACGACGGGTAACAGAATTCCACTTTTTTCATTTTTTACCTCCGTAATATATTACCGATCCGGGCGCCACAGATGACGTCAGCCACACGTTAGCTCCTATCACAGAGCCCTCGCCGATAACGGTATCTCCGCCGAGAATGGTTGCGCCCGCATATACCGTACATCCGTCACATACGGTCGGATGGCGCTTTTTTGTTTTATCGAAATTTCCGTTTTCATCTCTCGGAAAGCTCTTGGCGCCTATTGTCACGCCCTGATAAATCTTAACTCCCCTGCCTATAAGCGCAGTCTCTCCGATAACCACTCCTGTGCCGTGATCTATGGAAAAGCTCTCGCCAATCGTCGCGCCGGGGTGAATGTCTATGCCCGTCACGGAGTGCGCGTATTCACTGATAAACCGCGCAATGAGCCTTGCTCCCTCAAGATAGATCTCGTGAGCGAGTCTATGGCACAGAATAGCGAAAAAGCCGGGATAGCAGGCGATAACCTCGCTCGGCGATTCTGCGGCGGGGTCGGCAAGATAAATGCTCTCAGCATCAAGTCTGAGGACCGCGGTAATACTCTCAGCACTCGAAATAACTCTATCTGCCCGCGCTCTTGCCTCTTTTTCATCCGTGAACACCTGACAGAAGGCGGCAATAAGACTGTCGCGATAGTCTCTGTGTCGGATATTCTCAGGATAAGGGTTGAATGGACAAACGCCGAAGAAATGATAGGCAAATGCCCCTATCAGCTCTCCTGCGCGATAAAAACTAAACTCGGGCATCGTAAGCTCCTCTTGCTTCATACTTTAATATATGATACGAAGCTAAAGAGGAAAATGCCACATAAAAAGGTGAGGGGGCTGATTCATTCAGGCGTAATCGAAAAAGAGTCGAGAAGCCAATGAAAACAACCCTAAAACTTAGTATTTTATAAGTAAGAGGTGGAAATTGTTATAATTTCCACCTCTTACACTCTTTTTCTATCGCCGTTTCCTCGCTCGATGTATTTATATACACCTATCACTCGTCAGCCGACGATTTCCATCCTGAATTAATCTAGCCCCGAATTATATTCTGCTTCGGTGACTCGTGGCCATCCGACTGTTATTTTTTATTCTTCGTCGAAGAACTTCTTTATAAGAGCGATAACGCGATCGGCAACAGTGTTTGCGGTAGTGCCGACACCTGAGGTATTGGCAGCAGCCTCACTTGCCTTCGCAAACTCTGCGTTAGCCTCATTCACAAGCTTGTTGTAATCGGCAATAGCCTTTTCAAGCTTAGCGGAAGCCTCGCTCACACCTGCATAGCTCTTATCTACATCACCCTCAGCGTCCTTAGCCTCCTTGAGAATGCCGTAGAGCTCCTCTGCGTTTGCAGCGGTGTCAAGGGAGTTGACGATTCTGATGAAGTATTCGCAATATCCGCTGCGAAGCTCAACAGTCGCTACGATCTGAGTGAGCTTAATGTTAGCATCGGTAACGCCGGGAACACCAAGAACGTTGCCCGCCTCCTGAAGAAGCTTTGCCTCCTCGATAGCCGCGACAAGCGCATCTCCGCTGAGAGACTCAAGAGCATTTACTGCGTTGATATACGCATTAGCGCTGCTGATCTGGTTGTTTACCTGAGTCTGTACCTCGGCGTAGAGAAGCTTAGCCTCTGCAACACCCTCGTACTCGGGATGGCAGATATCCATATAGGTTGCCGCAATGTCAAGATTCTCCTGCTTTGCGGAAACGTAAAGCGCATAGTCTGCCTTGTTAACGTACTTAATGAAGCTGTCGCCCCTCTCTATCTCAACACTGAGATAAGGAACAACGGAGGTCTCATAGGTAGCAAGCGCCTCTGTGACACCGGGATAGGTCTCGTTATCGTAGTAGATATCCTCGATAAGACGGTAAGCGTCCGCACGAGTGTTGATGTCAAGATCAGCGTCGTTAGCGATATTGACCGCGTTGATGAAGGCGTCAGCAGAGCTCTTGATGATCTCGGCAGTGCTGGTGAGCTTGATATAGAACGCATAAGCATCCTCAATGCCCTCATAGGTAGAATCGGGATTATATACGTCAAGAACTTCGAGAGAAGCGTTTATTGCTACGTAATCGGTAAGGTCAACGTTCATCGCGCGGCTGACAGCCTCGATGAAGGCTACGGAATCAGCCTCGATAGCCTTAATAGCCTCATCAACAACCTTGAGTGCCGCGATATTTGCATTAACGGACTCAGCCAAGGACGCGTCGATGCCTGAAAGATCCATTTCCTCAAGTCTCTGTACGCATGCCATAGCGTCATCAACAAGGAGCTTCTTTTCAGCAAAGGTAGGAAGTGACTCGTATGTGGAGACACAGGTCTCGATCTTATCGTTGTAAAGTCCGATAACACCTACGCTGAGAGCGTCAAGCACGCGCTGGACCTCCTCATTCTCGGTAGTGAAGCCGTACTCAACAAGCTTGTTGGCAACACCGCAGGTAGCGATCTTATCCTCAAGGCCGATCTCATCGGAATTGAGTACGCTATGCATCTCGAGAAGAGTAGACTCGATGTCTGCCTGACGGTCGGCGGGATTACGCTTATACTGACCGCCGAGAGCGTAAACATCAGCAAACTTCATAACGCTGCCACGGGCAACGCCGTTATCAGTACCGTGCGCTCCGATTCTCACGTTCTTTACAGTCTCGTAAGGAACGTAGGCATCTTTAACGGTGTAGGTATTTCTTGCGTTATTTACGTCGGTGATCTTTACGGTAGCCGCTCTCTGCTCGTGGTTGTACACGATCTCAATGTCATACCAGGTTCCTTCGGTAATTGCGAAGGTGGTGTTAGTCTCGGTCGCGGTAACAACACCCTCGGGAGAAACATTCTTCTTGAGATAGGAGAAGTACCCGTTTCTGTAATCGATAGCGACGATAGTCGTACCGATAGCGGAGCCCGATGCGGGATCGGTATATTCCTGATCGGCAACCGCAACGATAATTTTCGGGAGATTCTCCTCCTTGCCGCTTCCCTTAGCGCCGGAAACGGTCATGTTTATCATAAAATCGTCAATACCGTTCTCTGACGTCCAGTTGAAGTATACGTGGTTATCAGAGTAAGCATTGAACTTAGTGGTTGCCGCGGCGATCTCAAGAGAAAGGTACTTGCCACCCGGTGCCGTCTCATCCGCAACAGGAGAGCAGGTTAACGTAGATGCGCGGTTAACCAAAAGCGAAGAGGAATAATCCACGTCCTCGCCTGTGAAATCGTAGTAAAACAGAGTAGGCTCCTCATAATACTCAAGCAGGTAGCTGTAGTCTATCGCCGAGCTCGAGCTGGCCGCAGATGTAAAGGCAAAAGCCGACACCATAACGGAAACAATGAGAAGAGCGATGAAAATTCGCTTTGTCATTTTCATGTTTTTTCTCCTTTATATGCGCACTCGCATTTTATATCATAATAATTATAACATTTTAGACGAGAAAAATCAATCCATCAATATGGCAAAATTTCATTTTTGCTTTTGTATCTTTTGTACAATGCCCCCTTTACCGAAACTTCTCCCCACAACAAACAAAAGTAGACAAAAACGGGGTGTAAAAAAACCGCAAAATTCTTCTATTTTTTAAGGATTTTCAGTTGATTTTTTCACACGGGTGTGGTATAATTGATATTAGAGGACGTTTTGGCGTCCTATTTCAGCATAGGAGAAGCACAATGGGAAAAGGTATTTACACGTACTACAAAGAACGCCTTATCGAAATTGGCGGTAATAACAAGTGCCTTTATCTCAAGAGCATAGTTCGTAAGAGCGCCTACGATCTTGGCAGACTCTTCGAAGGTCGTGACGAGAAAATTTCCGAGTTCGTCGATTTCCTCTGGTCGGGAGGCAAGTATCCTCTGACCGTTATCTCGAACAAGGAAAAAGCAAGTATTCTCCGCAATCTTGACCTCTCCGATAAGGGAGCAAGGATACAGAAGGACGTTGAGAGCGGTCTTAACGTCGACGAGGCAGCTATCAGAAAGCTTGAGAGGATCCGCCGCGAGGAATCCGCCCGCGCGATCGAGAATGAGATCACCAGGATCAAGGAGCTCAAGCGTGAGGTAGAGGAGATCGAGAAGGAGACGGGCAGATACGAGCTCTACGTAGGCTACCCCTTCGTTTTCGGTTGTATCCCTCAGGGAGCCGCAAAGACGCTTATCAAAGCGCCCCTCTTACTCTTCCCCGTCAAGATTGACGTAATTGATGAAGCAACGGTAGAAATCAGTATAAATCAGGCAGAAAAGATACGTATCAACCCCGCTTTGGTCTACGCATACGCGCAGTCCAAGAGGATCAACATTGAGGGACTCGAGCTCGAGTTTGACGATATGTCCTCCTTCAAGTCGGTTAAGGACGTTGTAAACTATCTTGCCGACGCGCATATAAGGATCGACTGTCCCGGATCGAGCAACGTACACAAGTACTCGAGCTTCAAGGAGCCCGACACCAAGTATGAGCTCGCCGTAAGATATGCGGCTATCATGGCAAGACTGCCTATATCGAACTCCATCTATAACGACTATACGCTTCTTGAGAAAAAGAATCTTACAAACGACGCGGTAAGCGAGCTTTTGAGATTCGCTACCAAGGGCAAGGTCAAAAAGCACAAGGAAGTAAAAAAGAGCAAGAATCCTCACGCCGACAACAGCTACATAGTCAAGATGCTTGACTACGCGCAGTCCGAGGTGGTAAAGAAGGTTGACAGCACCGGAAATATGGTCATCTACGGCCCTCCCGGAACAGGTAAATCGCAAACCATAGTTAACATCATCACCGATGCTATATGCAAGCACAAGCGCGTGCTCGTAGTGTCGCAGAAGAAGGCTGCGCTCGACGTAGTATACAACCGTCTCGGCGTACTCAACGCCAAGGCTATGTACATAAACGACGAGGCAAAGGAGAAGCAGGCCTTCTATGAGAAGTGCCTCTCGGCTCACCAAAGAAACCAGATCGAGAGCCTTGAGGACGTAGGCAAGCTCGAGCGCGACTACAACGAGCTCGAGGATAAGATCAAAGAGGAGGTCTCTCACCTTGAGACCATCTTCAAGGTGCTTAACGACAAGCGCCCCTTCGGTCTGTCTCTTGCCGAGATGTATTCCTCGTCCTATAACCTCACCAAGAGCTCGACCGAATACGGCATTTACTTAAAGCTCATCGAGGATAAGGACGTTATGGCTCTTAACTACAAGGAGCTCAGCGACGCGATGTTCGGCATCCGCTCGATGGACCTTGGTAAGACCTACTACAACTTCATGCAGGATAAGGAAAAGAACCCGATCATCGACTGCACCCTGCCCGATCTTGACATCAGAACTCTTTCAGAGGTCAAGGGAGAGCTTGAGGACGTGCAGAAGTCGAGAAAGGGACTCTTCCCCATCTCAAAGTATCCCTATTACAGACACGTTCTCACCTATTACGCTACCCTGAAGGACGAAAAGAGCCTTAACAGAGTGGTATCCTTTGAGAACAAGCTCGAGTTCCCCACAAAAATGTTCCGCGGCAAGTCGAGGCGAGAGACCAAGGATCAATTTGTTGAGACCCTCGAGGCAATAAACAACTTTGCAAGAGAATATAACTGCTTAAAGCGCGTGCTCACAGAGGACGGCTACATTTCGGTTATAGATAACATTTTAAGAGGTAACACCGCGTACGTCAAGCACGTATACGAGGCGCTCGACAACTATATCGCCTCGCGCGATATCAACAAGCTCCTCGGCAGCCTTGACGAGAATAAGCTCAGCGTACTGAACTTTGCTTACACTTCGTGTAAGAATTACGCAAATTACCTTGATATTATCAACAAGCTGCTCGAGATAAGGATCTATCACGAGGTCATCAGATACGAGGAGGAGTGCAAGGACGATCTTGCCACTCTCGTTGATTACCACAACATCACCGCTAAGATCTATAAGCTCAAGGAGCAGCAGCTCTCGGTAGCCTACGAGCTCTGCGCGGGCAAGAACAGCCGCGTATACGACGAGCTCTACGAGAGCTCCAAGGACAACAAGGACTATCTGTACCAGATCTCCAAGAAGTCCAAGTATTGGCCCATCAGAAAGACTATGGAGGTCTACTCCAAGTTCATACTCACGCTCTTCCCCTGCTGGCTGCTCTCTCCTGAGAACGTGTCAAACCTTCTTCCCCTGACGAAGAACCTCTTTGACGTAGTTATCTTCGACGAGGCATCGCAGGTATTCATCGAGAGCACCATTCCCACCATCTACCGCGGTAAGTCCATCGTGGTAGCGGGAGACGATAAGCAGCTCCGTCCCTCGGCTACGTTTATGAAGCGTTATCTCGGCGCGGACCCCGATACTATCGACGACTACTCCGTGCAGGCGGCGCTTGAGGTAGACAGCCTTCTTGACCTCGCGGTATCTAGATACGAGAGCTCAAACCTCACCTATCACTACCGTTCCAAGCATCAGGAGCTTATCGACTTCTCCAACTACGCCTTCTACAACGGCAACCTTCAGGTATCCCCCAACATATCCAAGAACCGTTACAGCCGTCCTATCGAGAGATACAAGGTGCGCGGTAAGTGGATAGACCGCAAGAATACCGAGGAGGCTAAGCAGATAGTCGAGATCCTCAAGAACATCTTTGCCACCCGTAAGAATAACGAATCCATAGGTATCATCACCTTTAACAGCGACCAGCAGAGCCATATCGCGGACATCATCGATAAGGCGGCCGCTAAGGACCCGCAGTTCCGCTCGGATATACTCAAGGAGACTCACAGAGTCGAGAACGGAGAGGACGTCAGCCTCTTTATCAAGAACCTTGAGAACGTGCAGGGTGATGAGAGAGATATTATCATCTTCTCTATCGGCTACGCTCCCAACGAGGCGGGTAAGCTCTACACCAACTTCGGTTCCCTCTCCCAGGAGGGCGGCGAGAACCGTCTTAACGTTGCTATCACGAGAGCTAAGTCCAAGATAGTTATCGTAACGAGTATCGAGCCCGAGGAGCTCAAGGTAGATAACTCCAAGAATATCGGTCCGAGACTCCTTCAGAAATACCTTATGTTCACAAGAGCGGTATCGAGAGCCGACGATGAGGAAGCGGCAGTTATCCTCTCCGAGCTTCGCGCCCCCGAGGCTAAGCCCGAGGCTATGTTTACAAACGTAGCGGCGGTCGAGGTGCAGATGAAGGAAAGGCTCGAAAAGCTCGGCTATCATGTAGATACAGGCCTCGGCAACGAGAATAACCGTATCTCCCTCGCCATCTACGATAAGGAAAGTGACAGATATCTTGTCGGTGTTGAGCTTGACACAGACGCCTTTAAGGAGTCCTCGTCCTGTCTTGAAAGAGACGTTTATAAGCCGAGATTCCTCGAGGCACGCGGCTGGACACTCGTGCGTGTCTGGTGCCGTGACTGGTGGCTCTACCCCAATAAGGTTATCAAGAATATCACTACCCTCGCAGAGAAAAATAAGAAGAAATAATTCTTCACTTTCGCAAAAGCGAAAACTTCACTCGCGCCCCCGCGCGAACTTCACTGTGAGAAAGACTCCTTCCGTCACGGCTCTGCCGTGCCACCTCCCTCGAGAGGGAGGCTTGGAGCAACTTCACTGTGCAGAGCACAACTTCACTTTCGCAAAAGCGAAAACTTCACTCGCGCTCCGCGCGAACTTCACTGTGCAGAGCACAACTTCACCAAACAAAAACATATCCTTTACACCGAGGCGGTCTTATCCCTGCCTCGGTGTTTTTCTCACTTCGCATTTTTGCACACTTGCCCATCTTTTTTGCTTCATTTTTGCACAATACTCGCTTTTTTCCTTTTGTTTTTGCACACTTCCCCCCACTTTTTGCTTCATTTTTGCACACTTCCCTTTGCAAAAAATGCAGGGCTGCTATGAAAAAGCTGCACGGGTATCGTGCGATAATTGCAATCGGAATAATGCGAAAACTGCACACAGAAATAATAGTAAGAAACCATAATAAAAAAATATAGTTGAAACGATAGAATTTATTTATGCACCAAGGTGCATAGACATTATGAAAAAGCCTTCATTCTTTAAAAACGTATGTTTTTTTGCGAAAGGTTATCAGACAGAAACCTTTCTTTGTCTATCCCTGTTGGCAACGTACCTTTTCGCAAGCTCGTGCGCTTCTTCTTCACTATATTTACGAGACTGATCTATTATTGAATATATCTCATCTCTATCCACGTGCCTGCCGAGCTTCTCCTGATCACGTACATACCTCTGACAAACGTCTCTGGCGTAATTCTCGGATGAAAAGGTTTTACACGTAGGAAGCATCTCAAAGTTTATGTAATATACAACTCTTTTCTTTCCGTTAACGACTCTGTGGCACTTATCTATGTACCTCTTCTCCTCCAGCGATTTCAAGGCTGTGGCAACTGTGCGCACGCTTGATCCGCTCCACTTTGCCAGATATTCTCTGGACCCCCTGAAATACGTGCCGCGGCTCTTGTGCATTGCAAAGATAATCGCATAAACGTAAAGCTCGGTTTTTTCAAGCTTGAAATTGAAAATCATAAAATCCCATATTTTGAAATAACGCTCACCAACGTATTCCTTAATCTGATCGGTGTCAGAGCATATCTTGGATATCGGGCGACCTGTCTCTAAATCAAAATCCATCTCTTTTTCCTCCTTATTTTGTCTTGTACTTTTCTCGGGTTATCGCGAATTGCCCGATCTCTGGTTATATTATAAACCATCAAGTGGAAAAAGTAAGTATAGTACCCTTCCAAAAAAAGCGCCTATTCCTTCGCGCTTATTGTGCAAAATAAATAAAAAAACGGGGCAAAAAAGCCTCGCAAAAGCCATAAGGGTAAATTTTCAAGTCCCGACTACGCGCAAATAAAAACCACCGTCTGAGCTTCTTTTACGCTCGGATAGTGGTTTTTATTATTATTTAAAACGGATGACCGTAAATATTGGTAGAACTATAAACGAAGGATCTGTTGCAGTAGATGCTACGCTGTGACTTGCCCTCGTAGGGAAGAAGATCCTCCTCAAGCTCGGGAATAGAGTCTATCTTGCCGTTAACGTAGTCAAGAAGTCTTCTTCTGCATGCAGAGGTTCTCTGAATTATACCTCCGATACGGAGATCCTGAACGTCAAAGCCGCAGGGCTTATTCTCATAGAACCACTGCTCCTCAAATGCGCGCGCATACGCCTTGATGAGCTTCTCGGCCTCCTTATACTCATTTTCTGCCAGACGGCGGAGCTCATCCTTGTCGCCTGCTTTGTAAGCGTTTCTCGTCTTAAGTCCGAGCTCAAACTTAACCGCGAGAGCCTCGGAAAGCTTTGCCGCGCTCTTGAAGAGGTAGCCGAACTTACGCGAGCTTGCCGCTATCTTGTTAAGCTTCTCGGCAAGAGCCTTGTACTTCTCTCCTTCCCCACCGACAACAGTAACGTCAAGGAAATCGTTGAAGTAGTCGGAGAGGAGCATATACTTCGAGGGATTTACCGGGCTTCCATACTCCACGGACGTGCCGTTGATATTGTTGGGTGCGTCGAGGAGCATAAAGTCGTCAAATGCGATGCCCGTGAGCTTCTTGAACTTCTCCTTGATGATATCCATATCCTCGTTGCCCTTAGCAAACTCGGAGATGGCAAAAAGGGACGGAAGCATAGCCGCCTTGGAGCACTCTCCGCCATCGTCACCCCACATGGTGATAAATACGTTCTTTACCTTGTTTTTGATAGCAGAGCGGATAGCCGGCTTCATAGTCAGCATACCGTACTCGTTGTGAGGCATAAAGCCGCCCCAGCTCCACGTACCGCCCGCAAACCAGGTGTTCTTGGACATCTGCTTATGGATATCGAAGTGGATGTCGTAAAGCCTCTCCTCCTTATGATAGTAGTCCCAATATACGGGAATTACGTCATTCGGGATAGAGTCGATTATTTCCTTAGGCACCTTCTTGTAGTCGTTTACGTAATAAGCTCCGTTATTGAAGGCTCTCAGATACATATCCGACCAAAGCATAACGTCCTCGTAGCCGTGCTTCTTAGCTATCTCGCATACTCTCGCGAGGTGGCGCTTCATAATCGTGCTAATGGGCTCATAGCCGTGGATATCAAGGTGCTTACCTCTGCCGAGCATATACGCCTCGTCCATACCGACGTGTATCTTTTTCGTCTTAAAGCTCTTTGAGAGAGATGCAAACATACGGTCAATGACCTCGTAGGTCCTCTCGTTATCGACAAGCATAATATCGTCGGCATCCTTGGGAATCTGACCCCAACGCAGAGTACCGTTAAGGTGCGCAAGCGCCTGCACGCAAGGAATGACCTCAATGCCGCAGTCTGCCGCCAGCGCGTCAAGAGTCTGCATTTCCTCAACCGTATATCTGCCGCGCATATATCCGAAGTAGGGCTCGCCCTCAACGAAGTAGGTATCCTCTGCGTACAGGAACACGCAGTTGTAGCCCATCTTCTTGAGGAGAGGGAGATACCACTTATACATATCTAAGTTGATAACGGCGTTTCTCGATACGTCGAGCATTACGCCAAAATACTTGAACTTGTTTGCCATAATCGCACCTCTCGTTTTTGTTTTACAATGCCATTTTATCAAAGGTGTATCTCTTTGTCAAGCATAAATGAAAAAATAGCATATAGACTTTGTGTGCAACTTCATATTGGTGTAACAGCCCCCTAACCTTCCCCCTTGGGTAGCGTAGCGAAACCGAGGGTATTGAATCTACTCATCCACCACTTCGTGGTCCCCCTTCCCTCACAAG
>CAZUQN010000019.1:0-27156 GCA_964622425.1 uncultured Ruminococcus sp. | reverse complement strand
GCGGGAGCCTTGGTGCCCATTACGAGGTGACCGCAGTTGCGGCACTCCCACATAGTCATCTCGGACTTCTCAAATACCTGCTGGAGCTCTACGTTGGAAAGGAGCTTTCTGTATCTCTCCTCATGAGCCTTCTCGATAGCGGCAACTGCTCTGAACTGACGAGCAAGAGCGGTGAAGCCCTCCTCCTCTGCTTCCTTAGCGAAGGTGTCGTACATATCGGTCCACTCATAGTTCTCGCCCTCTGCTGCTGCAAGAAGGTTGCCTGCGGTGTTGCTAAGTCCGCCAAGAGCCTTGAACCAGAGCTTAGCGTGCTCCTTCTCGTTCTCTGCGGTCTCAAGGAAGATAGCAGCGATCTGCTCGTAGCCTTCCTTCTTTGCTACGGATGCGAAGTAGGTATACTTGTTTCTTGCCTGAGACTCACCTGCGAAGGCGGTCATAAGGTTCTGTTCGGTCTTTGTGCCCTTAAGATTCATGGTTGTGTTCTCCTTGGTAAAATTCTTTTTTAAATTATAGACTTTTTTAACGTGGGTTATGCGCCCTAGCCGCATTTACCCTCGCGAGCCTTGCAGGCGTCGCATAAATAACGAACCTTCAGCTCGTATGAGTTGAAGTCGGAGCCGATAGCCTCGGATATCATCTTATCGAAGCCCTCAAGATTGAAGTCCCTCACACCTCCGCACTCCTCGCAGATCATATGACCGTGAGGAATATAGGAGTTGTCATACCTGTCCGAGAGAGAATCGCCGGTGATCCTTCTGATCAGCTTCTCAGCCTCAAGCACCTTAAGGTTGTTATAAACCGTGGCTCTCGAGATGCCGGGAAGTCTTTCCTTGGCGAGGGTGAATATCTCCTCCGCGGTATGATGACACATGTCCGAGCGTATCACCTCTAAGATAACTGCTCTCTGCTTTGTCAAAGTGTATCACTCCGTTTAGTTGATTGAATGGTTTTTAGACTCATTCTAAATTTATTATACACAAGGAAAATGCTTTTGTCAATAGTTTTTAGAAAAATTCTAAATTATTTTTAAGGCCCGCAATATCCCTCTCGGGAATGAACTCATCATCGAGCGGTATGCCGTAGACTCTCTCATAGCACTCACGCTTCGCCACCATGTCAAGCATATGCATTCTGTCTCTTCTTTCTCTAAAAGGAAGAGACTCATCGGGATATATAGGCTTCATCACGTGGAATACGTATTTGATCTTATAGAAGCCGCAGTCGTCAAGCTCATCGGTCTCTCTCATCTCGGCAAAGCACGGTATGATGGGGACGCCAAACTCGGCGGCATACTGATACGCACCTATGCGGAATTCCCTCGGCTTCTTGTAGTTAAACCACATCTCCTGCTCGGGATAGATAAGCACAAGCTCACCACTCTCGAGCCTTTCCTTCAAGGCGGGCTTGAGATTTCTCGCCATATAGGAGAGATTTGATGAGACGGGCATAGTATTGCAGTTGCGCATTAAGAAGCCGAAAAAGCCCTTCATAAATATATTGCTCTCTTGAACAACGATGCTAAGCTCCTTTTCTCTGCCCGCGCACATAGCCATAAGCCAAGTGAGTGTACAGTCCATAGGATTAAAGTGGTTGGAGGTTATTATCGCGCCGTCCTTAACCTCGGCGAGATTTTCAAGTCCGACTATCTCGGTCTCGGAATTTAGCATAAACGTCGCCTTGTTGGCTATCGCACGCGCGATGGCGCGTTTTAATTTATTGATAGACTTTTTTCTGAGATTATCAAAGGGGACTATTTTTCTCTTTATCTCCCTTCCGCTCGGCCTCGGGTCGCCTATCTCGACCTTGCGAAAGCTGTCACCGTCCTCGAGCGCTCTTTTGATATTGTCAATGACCTCGAGCCTCTCGCGGCGCTTTTTCTCGTTTACCTTTTTCATCAGTCACCCAGCCATAGCGCAGGCCGCACGCTTTTTTCTGTAATGCTTGAAGCCGTCCTTACGAGTGGCAAGCTCGGCCGCGCGCTCAATGAGCCTTACTCCGCCCGCCATATCCTTCTCTCTTTGCTCGTCGGTGTACTCAACGAGTTCTCTTACGATATCCGTGTAATAGGGCGTCATCTTAGCTACCTCCCAGAATACGTCCGAGTAGGGGACGTCGGAGTAGTGCCACGGCTTGTTGTAGAGATTATAATGTATGAGATGTTGCTCCTCGATGGGGAGAAGATTATCCGCCTTGGGCTGCTTATTCCAGCCTCCCGAGAGGTAATGGATTCTGCCCTTGCAAAGGTAGTTGAGATAGTCCTGATCGGGTGCAACGGTAGCAAAGTTTCTCTCCTCAACAATTCCGACGAATTTCTCAAGAATAAAGCTTCTTCTGTATTCCTTAAGGTTAATAAGGAGGACGCCGGAGTTAATGTACTTGCTGACCGGAACACCTACCCAATTCTTCACGTAATCGCAAAAGGCGCCAACACCGGGTATTGACTCGTCGGCTACGGCGCCGAGGATATTGTCGCCGATATCGGCAAAATAAAGCTTGGCAATATCATCGACAAGCACAACGTCGCAATCGATATACACTGCTCTGGTAAGACGGGGATACATCGAGGCGATAAACATTCTGTAAAAGATAGCCTCGGAGTAGTAATCGCGAAGTGTTGCCCTGAGCTTCTCGCGCAGGGGCTTGACGTTTTTCTCCATATTCACGATGGAGATATTGATGTTATCGAGCTCAAGATGTCTGAGCTTTCTGATATTCTGCGGCGCAAGTCCGTCTGTAAGAATTGTTATATCGTATATATATTCATCACTCGAATGGAGCGATATAGATTTGGCTGTTATCATAAGATACGGGATGTAGTTATCATCCGATGCCATAAAGATGTGTACGTGCTTTTTATTCATTTCATTTCTCCTTTCTATGTACTAAAAAACACATTGCAGCTTCTGTAATTTACTTGTCTTGCCTCACCTTCCTTTCGTTTTTTGCCATTTTACCCTATTTTATGGAAAAAGAAAAGGACTTTTTCGAAAAAAGTTTCACTAAAGATTGTGGAGGGGCATTTTCTCGCCTCAGTTCGAAAAAAATCGACTCCACAAAACTGAGAATTTCTCACCCCAGTTGACAAGAGCGGACAAAAATGTTATAATTATAGTACAGAATTGTAGAAATGTAAATAATAATTTACCTAGCGAAAGCGAGGATAAGTATGGAAAACATCAAAGAAATAATAGCTAAGAACCTGACAGAGCTCAGGAAAGCAAACAAGCTGACGCAAGGCGCTCTTGCCGAAAAGCTCAATTACTCCGACAAGGCAGTATCCCGCTGGGAGCACGCGGAGACGCTCCCCGATATAGAAACGCTCTGCCGCATCTGTGACATATACGGAGTGAGCTTTGAGTATCTTCTCAAAAAGGATCCCTCAGCGCCGCCCGCCAGAATGCCCACGAAAAGCAATCGCGGCAGACACGTAATAATATGCCTTATCACCATATGCACAGTATGGCTTGCGGCAACTCTGCTCTTCACGATGGTACAGGCACTTTATGACATAAATCCGTGGCAGCTCTTTGTATGGGCTATCCCCGCGAGCATCACCACCGTGGCGATATACAACAGAATGTGGTGGAAGAATAAGGTGTGCCTTGCTCTGACCGCCTCCTTCAATACCTGGACGATAATACTTGCGATCTACCTCCAGCTCATCAACTACAACTTATGGATGCTCTTTATCATCGGTGTGCCGATCCAGGCTCTCATACTCCTTGCCGTAACGATCCCCGAAAAGAGACCGTAACCGTAAGGATACCTCATTCATTTAAAACGCAAAGGAAACAAAATGACAGTTAACGAAATAATACATGGCTTCCGCGTTATATCCTCGTCGCGTGTCGATGAGGTAAACGGAACGCTCTATGATCTTATACATACAAAAAGCGGCGCAAGGCTCCTCTATCTCGACAGACCTGATGAGAACAAGACCTTCGCCATTGGCTTCAAAACCGTACCCACCGATGACACGGGTGTCTTTCACATTATGGAGCACTCGGTGCTCTCGGGCTCGAAGAAATTTCCGGTAAAGGATCCCTTCACCGAGCTTATTAAGGGCTCGATAACCACCTTCCTCAACGCCTTCACCTCAAGTGACAAGACGGTATACCCCGTGTCGAGTAAAAACGACAAGGCATTTCACGGACTCGTCGACGTATATCTGGATGCGGTGCTGCACCCGCTTGTGCTCGAGAATCCCTTCATCTTCATGCAGGAGGGACACAGACTTGAGCTCAACGAGGACGGCACGCTCTCTGTAACGGGCGTTGTTTATAACGAAATGAAGGGCGTATATTCCTCTGCTGACGAATACGCCGATTACCTTATCACAAGGCGCGTATCGCCGGGTAGCACGTACAGCTATGACTCGGGCGGAAATCCCGATTTTATCCCCGACCTCAGCTATGAGGACTTCAAGGCGGCGCATGATAAATTCTATCACCCCTCAAACTCCTGTATCTTCCTCGACGGTGAGGTGAAGCTTGACGAGATACTCCCGCTCATCGACTCCTATCTGTCGGAATACGACGCTCGCGAGGACAATATCGAGATAGACGACGGAGACGCGCCGATAACCGAGCCCCTCGTCACAGGATACCCCATCGAGGCGGAGGAGGACCCCACCGACAAGACCAGAGTCTATATCTGTCACAACACCTTCCCTCACAGCGAGGGGGACAAGAGCTCCGCGCTTTCATTGGCTTGCGAGGCGATAGCCGACTCCAACAATGCGCCCCTGACCAAGAAAATACTCGACACGGGCCTTTGCGAGAGCTTCTCCTTCTTCCCTACCCGCTCATACAGTCTCAACGCCTTAAACGCCATTTTCATCGGTGTCAAGGACGGCAAGGCTGAGGAGCTCATCAAGGCATATAAGGAGGCGATAGCCGAGGTGCTCGCCGACGGTATCCCGAAGGAAAATCTCACCGCCGCGCTTGGCAGACGTGAGTTCCGCGTAAGAGAATCCGACTTCGGTACCTACCCCGCGGGAATGGTGTATATGAGCTCGTGCATTGAATACGCAATGCTCGGCGAGGATCCCGCGGAAGCGTTAAGATACGAGGATAATATCCGCTTTATGCGTGAAAAACTCGACACGGGGTACTACGAGAAGCTTCTTTCCGAGGTTTTAGGCACCCCTAGGGCAACACTCATTCTCCACCCCGATAACGAATTTGCAGAGAAAAAAGAAAAGGAGCTCGAGAAAAAGCTTGACGAGCTCGCAAAGGGTATGAGTGACGAGAAAAGAGCCGAGCTCATAAGGACGAGCGAGGAGCTTGCAAAGTGGCAGGCTACCCCAAATACCGAGGAGGAGCTCGCAACACTCCCCACTCTTACCAAAGATGACCTGAAGATCAACCCGCGAAAAATTCCTACCGAAACGGGGGAGTATAAGGGCTGCGAGATCATACTCCACCCGATACACACCGGCGGTATATCCTATCCCGAGCTCTATTTTGACGCGAGCGACGCGGACGAGGAGGAGCTATTCTATATCAGGCTCTTCTCGGATATGCTCTCCGAGTGGGATACCGAGAAAGGTAGCGTAACAAGCTTCCGCAATCGAGTCAAAAATGACCTCGGCGCACTCTACGTTTCCCTGCACCCTACCAAAAATGGCGACGACGTAAAGCTCTTTATCACGCTTAAGCTCTCCTGCCTTGACGCAAAGAAGACGGCGGCGACAGAGCTCGTAAATGAGCATCTATACTCCACGCTCTTCAACAATCCCGAGCTGCTCGTAAGAAACGTCAAGCAGCTATACACATACTCGGTAGAGAGCATAGTATCGCGCGGAGAAGCCTACGCAATGATGCGCGACGCGGCAAAGCACTCGCCATTCGAAGCTCTCACAGAGGCCCTTTTCGGATACAGCTATCACGTATTTCTGAAGAAGCTCTCATCTAAGATAGAGGAGAGTGCCGAGGACGTGCTCGCGCGTCTTGAAGCAATACGCGACAAATACCTCCGCCGCGAGAGACTCACCGTCGCGATAAGCGAGCCCTCCGGACTTGATTTTGCAAAAGAGCTCATCGATATTGTCAGAATAGGCGGTGAAAGGGCAGCAAAATCCAAGATCAAGCCCTTAGATAATGTTAACGAGGGAATCGTCGCTCCGGTGACCGTTTCCTTTGTATCAAGGGCGGGAAATCTCAACGAAATAGGCGAAAAACTCTACACGGGTGCCTTTGCCCTGCTCTCTAACATTGTTTCCTTTGAGATTCTCTGGAACGAAATACGCCTCAAGAGAGGCGCCTACGACACCGGATTTTCTGTAAAGCCAAACAGCGGCACTCTCGGCTGCTACTCCTACCGCGACCCATCTCCGGAGAGCTCGGTCAGCTTCTTTGCGGATATCAAAAATGAGATAGACACCTTCCTTGAAGGCTCTCCCGACCTGCTAAAATATATGATAGGCGTCATAGGCTCAGCAGACACCGTCTCCACTCCGAGAAATGACGGTGCGACCGCAACAAAGCAATACCTCGCAGGTAAGACCTACGATGACCTTGTCAGGACAAGGACGGAATGTCTCGATGCAAACGTCGAAGAGCTCAGAAGACTCTCCTCCGTCATCGGCGAGGTTATGAAGAAGTCCACCTTCACCGTAGTAGGCCCAAGAGACACCCTCGAGGCTATGGGCAACGTCGACGTAATACTCGACATTTAATTGTTGCGAGACTTGTCGAGCAACTTCACTGCGAGCTTCAGCGAGTCAACTTCACTGCGTAGCAACTTCACTGTGCGATAGCACAACTTCACTACTTAGCAACTTCACAAGAAAACCCGACAGACCAAAATCTGTCGGGTTTTATCTATTTACTATCCGTTTTATACGCAAAAACTTAACACGGGTAGCGCTTAAGAGAAGTATTACGTGCTTACTCTCGCGCGTTGGGCTTATCTGTTTGCGGTAATTACCACGTTGGCACCCGTGCCGCAAACGTCGGCAATGATAACGTCGCCGATCTTCACGTCATTAGGTGCTGTGACCGCGTTGATAGCCGCCATGACCTCAAAGATCATGCCCTTGGGAATAGGGGTTGCAGTCTTTACCGCAACAACCTCTCCGTCCTCACAACGCACGGTAGATGTTACCGTCCTTACGGGCGCGGTGCACTCTGCGTAGGCGTAGTCCTTGCCGCGGGGGCAGGTATAGCCCGAAATATTCTTTATCGCGCCCGCATCGTCAAATTCAACCGTAAGGTCACAGCCCTTAGGACACACGATGCAGGTCAGTTTTCTTTCATTAGCCATTATTTTCTTACCTCCTCAAGCGAGAAGCTTATCGTTGCGCCCATGTCGCACGCTGAGAGCATATCCGCGGTGAGAATGACCGTCTCCATCTCTCCGGGGGCAACCTTCTGCTTCTTTTTCTCAAGGATAACACGCTCGCCTTCCTTGACAACGATCTTCACGTCGCGGTATACGTTAGCCACGCGGAAGTAGACCTTAGTCTTCTCTGCCGAGGTGATCCTCTGGGGTACGGTATATCTGATTTTGCCGTCTGTAACGAGATTAAGCGCCATACCGTGTGATTTTTCACCGTTAATATACTTAACCGAGGCCTCACCCGCAATGACCGCCTCCTCGGAAACGTAGTCGACGAGATCGTGAACGTGGAGCACGTTACCGCAGGCGAAAATACCCGGGATCTCACATTCTCTCTCGCCGTCAACGACAGCGCCGCCGGTGATTCTGTCAAGGCTGATACCGGCAGACTTGGTAAGCTCATTCTCGGGGATAAGTCCGCAGGAGAGAAGGAGCGTATCACAGGAAATGAACTCGCGAGTCTCGGGGATAGGTCGTCTCTGTTCGTCAACCTTGGCGATGGTTACGCCCGTGAGTCTCTCCTTGCCGTGTATCTCTACCACGGTGTGACTTAAGTAAAGCGGAATACCGAAGTCGTTAAGACACTGCTCTATATTTCTCGCAAGACCGCCTGAGTAAGGCATAAGCTCACACACGGCCTTGACCTTGGCGCCCTCGAGCGTCATTCTTCTTGCCATTATAAGACCGATGTCTCCCGAGCCGAGGATAAGCACCTCGCGGCCGGGCATGAGGCCCTTCATATTCACAAACTTCTGCGCTGTACCCGCGGTGTAAATACCTACGGGACGACTTCCCGCGATATTGAGCGCGCCCTTAGGCCTTTCGCGACAGCCCATAGCAAGTATAATAGCCTTAGCCTCGATCTTGAAAATGCCGCACTCACGATTCATTGCGGTAACGACCTTGTTCTCGTCGACGTCGATGACCATGGTGTTAAGCATAAAGGGAATGCCGTATTCCTTGACCTGCTTTTCGTATCTTGCCGCATACTCCGGGCCTGTGAGCTCCTCGCCGAAGCGGTGCAGACCGAAGCCGTTGTGTATGCACTGACGGAGTATTCCGCCAAGGGCGTCATCTCTTTCAAGTATCAGTATATCTCTGAGTCCCTTTTCATATGCCGCTACTGCCGCCGCCATACCTGCGGGGCCTCCGCCGATGATAACGAGGTCGGCGCGTCTTTGATTATTCATCTGTGCCATCTCAGTTACCTCCCTTCGCGGTTTTGCCGACGTTGACGTAGGACTCTCCGCCCGACTTGGTTATCTCGGTAACGGGAATACCCATCTCTCTTGCGAGAAGCTCAACCATATAAGGGGTGCAGAAGCCGCCCTGACATCTGCCCATAGAGGCTCTTGTCCTTCTCTTGATACCGTCAATGCTCGTGGGACGGGGATTTGTTCTTATCGCCTCGATTATCTCACCGGCGGTGACGGTCTCACAGCGGCAGACAACGTGAGCGTAATCGGGATTATTCTTAATAACCTCGTTCTTCTCATCAATACTGAGCTCGCGGAAGTAATGAAGCGGTCTGCGACGTCCGTTAAAGCTCTCGTTTTTGGCAAGCTCGACTCCCGCTTTTTCTAGCATTTCAACAACGTACTCCGCGATAGCGGGAGCAGAGGTAAGACCGGGGCTCTCAATGCCTGCGCAGTTGATAAAGCCCTCAGCGGGAGAATTGATAATAAAGTCTCCTGTCGAGCCGGTGGCTCTGAGGCCTGTAAACGAGGTGATGACCTTGCCAAGGTGAATACCCTTCACCTGCTCACCCGCCAAAGCCGAAAGATGCGCAAGTCCTGCGGGAGTGGTTGAGGTATCATTCTTATCGTCTATATCCTCTGCAGTGGGACCGAGCAGGAGGTTGCCGTCAACAGTGGGCGAGACGAGAACGCCCTTACCCATCTTGGAAGGACAGCGGAATATCGTGTGAGAGACAAGCTCTCCGCACTCCTTGTCAAGAAGCATATATTCGCCTCTTCTCGGACGCACAAAGAAGGTGTCGTCACCGACAAGCTTTGCTATCTCGTCCGAGAAAACGCCCGCGCAGTTGATGATTGTTTTAGCCTCTATTGTGTCATTTCCCGAGGAAATTCTATACACGCCCCCACACTTTTCGATTTTTTCCACCTTGAAGTTAAGCTTTAGCTCAGCGCCGTTATCCATAGCGTTTCCGACCGCCGCCATACAAAGCTCGTAGGGGCAGACGATAGCTCCGGTCTCTGCTCTGAGGGCGCAGGTAACGCCGTCACCGATATTCGGCTCAAGCTTAAGAAGCTCCGCTCTCTCAAGAAGGGAGAGCCCCTTAACACCATTGGTCTTTCCTCTTTCAATAAGCGAGCGCAGAGTTTCCTTATCCTCGTCGTTAAAGCCTACGACGAGCGAGCCGTTTCTCTTGTACTTTACACCGAGCTCGGAGCACACGTTCTCCATCATCTCGGAGCCCCTGACATTAAGGAGCGCCTTGAGTGTCCCCTCCTTAGCATCAAAGCCTGCGTGGACTATCGCGCTGTTGGCGCGAGTCGCGCCCATAGCAACGTCGGACTCCTTCTCTACTATACATACCGAGAGCTTGTACTTGGTCAGCTCTCTTGCTACAAGGCCACCGACCGCACCGGCGCCTATTACTGCAAAATCAAACATTGGTATTCCTCCGTTTTTTATCGATTTTAGCGCTGATATTTCACACGCCTTAGGGCTTAACGGGCATTTTCTCACTCTTTGCCACGTCCTCGGCTATCTTTACCAGAAGCTCGGTTATCTTGTCCATTGACTCGACACACACGTACTCAAACCTCGAGTGGAAGTTTGCACCGCCTGTGCAAAGGTTGGGACAAGGCAGGCCCATAAAGGAGAGCCTTGAGCCGTCTGTGCCGCCTCTTATCGGCATAACGATAGGCTCGATACCAAGCGAGCGCATAGCCTCCTTGGCACGCTCAACGACGAAGAAGTTATCCTCCACCTTCTCACGCATATTGTAATACGAATCCTTTATATTCACCGTCACGGTGCCCTCACCGTATTCGGTATTCATCTGTCTTCCAAGCTCCTCGAAGAAGCGCTTCTTGTCCTCAAATTTGGCTCTGTCGTGGTCGCGAATGATGTAAACGAGCTTTGCCTCCTCTGTCGCTCCTGTGATGGAGAGAAGATGGTGGAAGCCCTCGTAGCCCTCGGTCCTCTCGGGTATCTCGTCCTTAGGCAGACGCGAGTCAAACTCTGCGGCGATCCTTGCAGCATTCTTCATTCTGTCCTTTGCAGAGCCCGGATGAATTGACACGCCCCTGACCTCAACCTTGCAGGAGGCCGCGTTGAAGTTTTCATACTCAAGCTCGCCGAGTCCTCCGCCGTCGACCGTGTAAGCGTATTCCGCGCCGAATCGGTCCACTCTGAAGTTGTCCGCGCCCTCGCCTATCTCCTCATCCGGAGTAAACGCGACGGATATCTTGCCGTGGGGTATATTCTTCTCTATCAGCTCCTCGAGCGCTGTCATTATCTCGGCTATTCCCGCCTTATCGTCAGCGCCTATGAGCGTAGTGCCATCGGACACGATAAGAGTCTCGCCCTTGTGCTCCTCGACGTAGGGGTAATCAGCAACCTTGAGCCAGATATCCTTCTCCTCGTTAAGGAGAATATCACCGCCCTCGTAGCTGACAAGTCTTGTTTTTATGTTCTCATCGGACGCCTCGCTCGAGGTATCCATATGTGCTATAAAGCCTATATTATTGCACACGGTACCCACGTTAGAAGGAAGCTCAGCGTAAACATAGCCCCACTCGTCGACCTCGACGTTATCAAGTCCCATATCACAAAGCTCACGTGCAAGCTCTCTTGCGAGCACAAGCTGCTTTTCAGTCGACGGATGCGTGCCCGTCTCCTCGCTCGACATTGTGGGATATGCCGCATATTTTAAGAATCTCTCGTATGCTCTCATAATACTACCTCCGCAAAAAAGCCGTCCGCCAAAGATGCTCCGTGGCGCATACTACGGCATTATACAAATATTGTAGCATATTCCTCATAAAAAATCAACCTTATCGCGCGTGTATTTTATTCCACCTTTTCCACTTTTCATTATCAATATCGGCTTTTTTACGCCGTTTTCTGTGACAATCTGCGCCATAGCGATCATTTTATTCCGAAAAACGATAAATTTTTACATTTTTTCCATAATATTTTAGTATATTTATTGACAAGCGTATTTCTATATGCTAAAATAAATAAAAATAGATAATTTAAAATAAAAAAACTTTATTATATTACATAAGGAGAACACGACAATGCCTGAAATCAAGTATGAAGTAGTTGACAAGATCGGTATCGTTAGCGAGGGCAACAACGGCTGGAACAAGGAGCTCAACCTTATCAGCTGGAACGAGAGAGAGCCCGTTTATGACATCCGTACCTGGTCTCCCGATCACGAGAAGATGGGTAAGGGCGTTACCATTTCCGTTGAAGAAGCTAAGGCTCTTCGCGATATGCTCAACAAGCTCAACCTCGACTAATCAGAAAATTTCGCACACCTATAAAGGGGCTGTCACCTTTTGACGAGGCCGGGATATCCTTTTCTCGCCCAAATCTGCCTGTTCCCTAAAAGAAGAACGGACTCTAGGCGTTGCGCCCTCAAGGGCGCAACGCCAACTCTATTCGCCAATAGGCGAGTTGTATTGCCTACGGCAGTTCTATTCACCTTTGGTGAGTTCTATTCGCTTTGCGAGTTTGAAGTTAGAGGCGAATTGAATACAACTGCGAGGCAACGCCGAGCAATATCACTTCCCGCAAGGGAAATATAACTTTTGCGTAGCAAAAATACAACTTTCTCACAAAGCTTTGATCAAGGCGTTGCGCCCATGAAGGCGCAGCGCCAACTCTATTCGCCAAAGGGCGAGTTCTATTGCCTACGGCAGTTCTATTCACCTTTGGTGAGTTCTATTCGCTTTGCGAGTTTGATGTCAGAGGCGAATAGAATACAACTGTGAGGCAAAGCCGAGCAATATAACTTTGCGACATCAAAATACAACTTCGACGAAGTCGAAATATAACTGAACCCAATAGGTTCAATATAACCTTTGGGAACGGATATATAACGCCGTCGTAGACAGCATATCACTTTAATAATGCCAAGAAAAGCAAAATTACTCACCCTAAATGTGGCGCTTTATAAAAAAGCCGATATGGAAATCAAACCATATCGGCTTTTTTAATTTAACACGGGTGGTTCGTACACCTGTGCACTTTCCTGATTTTGAGCGTTTTTCACCCTCCGTCAATCTTCCTTTTCGACCTTGGCCTTTGGAGGCTCAGGCTTCTTTTTCGGCTTCTGAGGGATCTTTGACTTGATCCTCTCCACGATCTCGCCGAGGAAGCCGCGGGAGCTCGTATCGTCGTCCTCCTCGTGCAGAAGCTTGTCGATAATGGTGTCCACGAGCTTCGCGGTCCTCTCTCCGAGCTTCAGCTTTTCCCTCTCCTCGTCCATTATACGCGTGTAGCTGTCAGAGCCTATACGCGCGCCGATAAGACTCGGAGCGAAGGTGTCGGTCATACGCTTGTTGGCGGTGTTCTTGCCTATTCTCTTCTCTATGAGATTCATATAGGCGCTCATCTTGGGATTGGTGCCGTTCATCTCCTTCATAAAGACGTCTGCGATCTTCTCGCTCGGCATCTCGGACATGCGCATAAGAAGCTGATCCTCATCGGTGAAGGAGAGCTTTATCATACGGGTGTTTGGCAGCTCGGGGAACAGAAGCTCGAGCTTATAGAGCATATTTCTGTCCTCGTCCTCCATAGCCTCGCCCATAACCTTGACGACGTACTTCTCGCCGTGAAGGTCTATGACCGTCTCTTTGAAGTCGGAGAAGCCGACCTCGAGGCGGTAGGACGTACCGCCCTCGGTATAGACGAAGAATATGGAGTCGCCTTCGCGCTCGAATTCTATGCCGTCCACAGAGCTGCGGTAGTTGTTCTGCATAGCTCTGACGATAAGGGGAACAACACCTACGGAATTCTTAGAGAAATGATACTTGCCTATAATATCGTTCCACTCCTCGGGATACTGCTGGTATGAACGGAGGCCAAGCCTTTGGCCTATGCCCTTCTTCGGCACGTAAGGTCTTATCCAATGCCTCGACTCAAGGAAGTGATTCTCCGCATAGCGCAGATCGAGCAGATCGCCCGTAAAGCAGGATTCCGAGAGATCGTTTGACAGATCTATGGATAAATATTTTTCTATTATAGAGCGCGAGGGACTGTTCTGGAAGAGCTCGTTGTTACCCGAGAGGATGACCACAACAATATCGTTCCTTGGGCAGATCCACACGTTCTGACCGAGCATACCGTTAAAGAGGAAGTCATCTCCCTCGCTCGACGTCCATAGCTGATAGCCGTAATCAAAGTTGCCGATGGACTCGGGCGTCTTAGCGTGTCTTTCGTGTGACTCCTTTACCCATGACTCGGACAGTATTCTTTTGCCGTCAAAGACTCCGCCATTCAGCATCATATAGCCTATCTTAGCCCAGCTCTCAGCCGACAGATAAAGGCCCCAGCCGCCCTTCTCCACGCCCTCGGCGCTCACCTCCCAGAAGCGGTTGGTGATATATAAAGGGCCGAAAAGTCTCTCGTCAAGAAACTCGGTCAGGCTCTTGCCCGTGAGCTTTACCACTATCGTGGCGAGAATGTATGAGTTCATACTGTTATAGGCAAAGTCCGTACCGGGTAGGAAGGCGCAGGAGGAGGCGAAGAAGGCATCCGTCCATTTAGCCTCGGTCACCGAGCCCGCCTCGGAGAATTTTATCCCTGAGGTCATAGTGAGCAGGTGCTTTACCGTTATATTCTCAAAATTCGGGTCCTTGTACGTGCGCTCGGGGAAAAGATCGCATAGACGCGTATCCACACTGAGCTTTCCGTCATCAACGAGCATTCCTATCGCAATTCCCGTAACCGTCTTGGACATGGAGTGAGACAGATGCCAAGTATTGACGCTGTATCCGGGGTGAGAGCACTCGCATATCACCTCTCCGTCCTTAAGACAGATAAGAGAGTGTATATTGGAGCGGCGGTCCTTCTCAAGTGCTGTGAGCATTGCCAAAAGACGTCCGGAGGAAACTCCTTTTTTCTCCGGGTAGGTTCTGTGGAAATATTTTTCCTCCCTGCCCGAGATTTCGGTCTTCTGAGGATAATAAGGAATAACCGAGGGGTTACTCTTTCCGGTAAACACAAGTCCCGCACCGAGCTCAATCGTTCGCTTTACCCATCTTTCCATATTTTCCTCCTTTCATGCATTCACACGTTTTTATTATAATCATTGTATCGCAAAATTGTTAAAAATTATACCCATATATATTAAATACTATAATTTTAATTTTAAATAATATGTCGGATTAAATCAGCGATATGCCGATAAGGTCGGCAAGCAGGCCGAATACGACTCCTATTATAAGAAGCAGAGCGACGATCATCGCATTCTCCCTCGGACGTCTGTTCATCTTAAGAAGAATAAGGACACCCACTCCCGCGCCCGCAAAGAGGCCCGACATCATAGCGCCTGTCGAGATAACGCCCGACATAGCAAAACGAGTCAAGGCGACGCTTGATGCGCAGTTTGGAATAAGGCCTACGAGAGCCGAGAACACGTGGCTTATCACCGGAAGCGCAAACACAGAGCCCGAGAGCGCCTCGTCAAGAGCGAAGAAGGTAATGGAGTTCACTGCGAAGCTCACAAGGAGCACAAAGAGTGATACGCTGAGGGTGTGATGGATAGCCGAGGCGACTATACCGTTCTCGCAGTGGCACTCGTCGTTGTCGCAGATCTCGTCTATGTTTATCTCCTCTTTTTCTCTCTTCATCAGCTTGAGCGCAAAGTCAATCGCAAAGCCCATAGCTATTCCAACCGCTGTTTTGTAAAGTATAATTGTCAAAACCTTGCCAATTTTCATATTTCCCGCGATGAGTATCGGGAGCATCTCATCAGACGTTGACAAGAATACAGCTATCAGAGTACCGAGTGTTATGACTCGTCCTGTGTAAAGATTTGCCGCCGCGGCAGAGAAGCCGCACTGAGGCACAGCACCAAAAATACCGCCGATGACGGGGCCGAGCTTACCCGCCTTTGTCATTGTTTCCTTCACCTTATCCGACGCCTTGTGCTCAATATATTCCATAAAGAGGTAGGCGAGGAAAAGGAATAGGACAAGCTTCAAGGTATCGATAAAACCGTGAAGGATTACCTCATCAAGAAACTCGCCAAAGCGACCGAGCTTGTCCTTCAAAAAGGCACTGAGGCCTCCGTGAGAGGAATGATCTGCGTGAAGGACACCGATAAATCTCATCATCCCGTCACCTCCGTGCATTCCCTGCATCTGCCGAAGAGGAAGCTCCCCTCCTCTATCGCAAAGCCGCCGAGGGACAGTATCTTTTCCTCAAAGGCGCGTGAGACGTCCTCGTCGAGATGGATAAGCCTGCCGCACCCCTTACACTTCAGGTGCATATGACTGTGGCAATGCTCGTCTCCGACATACTGATAGGTGACATGCCTTGTCTTACCGTCGGAAAGACGCCTTAAGCATCCGCTCTCTACAAGCTCGGATATGAGTCTGTATACCGTACTCATACCGCTTCCGTCCGGAGTGATAGCCTCAGCTATCTCCTCTGCTGTATAGGACGTGTCTCTATCACTTGACAAGAGCTCTAAGATGAGCTCTCTTTTTCCCGTTTTATATCCCATAAATTCTCCTAAAATGAGAGTTACTCTCAAAATTGCTTATCTATATTACTACACGCGAGGGGAATTGTCAATCCCTTTCCCGAATATTTTTATATCTTTTTGATTGACAGAGAGTCATATTTGTGTTAAAATACCCTTTGCAATAAAGAAATGACGGAGTTTTTATGAATATTATCGATTTGGTTATCAACGTCGCGATACTGTTTATTATGATGGTACCCGGCGTTATTATGAAAAAATGCAGATTCTGCACGGACGAGTTTGGCAAGGGTATATCCAACCTTGTCCTCTACATCGCGCAGCCCTGCCTTATAGTTTACGCATATCTTTCCTGCGATGCGAGCTTCTCGGACATCTGGCTCGGTTGCCTTATGACCTTCGCGCTCTCATTCATCGCGCATCTCATCTTCACCGCGGTAGCTGTACCCGCATTCAAAAAGGCGCCCGACGGAGCCTGCAGAATGCTTCGCTTTGCCACGATATTCTCGAATGCGGCTTTTATGGGAATTCCGCTTATTCAGACCATCATTCCCGACCCCACCGCGGCTATCTACGCCTCGATATATAACATCACCTTCAACCTCTTCCTCTGGACACTCGGAGTCAAGCTCTGCACGGACGGTCTTGAGCATATGCACAACGACGAGGACTGCGACTGTCACGAGCAGCTCTCCGCTGCTTCCGCGGTATCGATAAAGAAGGTTGTCTTCCACCCCGTAACTCTCGCATCGGTGATAGGACTTATTCTCCTTATCCTCGGCGTGAATAATGCGACTCTCGAGTCTTGGCATATGGCGATAATCTCCGACAGTCTCCTTATGCTCAAGAATCTCGTAGCACCCCTGTCGATGGTAGTAATCGGCTTAAGACTCGCGGACATCGACTTCCACGGCTTCTTTAAGGATGTGTATATGTATGTTTTTCTCGTCCTTCGCCACCTCGCTCTGCCCATCGTCGTTATTACGGTTATGAAGGTGCTCGGTCTCTTCCTCCCCATCAGCGACACGGTGTCTCTCGTTATCGCCATTATGGCATCAGCGCCTGCGGCAACGAGCGCAACGATGTTTGCGGAGAAGTACGACTGCGACGCCCCCTACGTTTCAAGGCTTGTAACCGTATCCACGATACTCTGTATAGCTACGATGCCTCTTATCGTAATGCTCGTTCAGCTTTAATAAAAAAGCGCTTTTGACTCTTGTGGGTTGGGAGCGCTTGCTTATTTATCAAAGCTTTACCGCTTAGCGCTCCGGAAAGACCGAAGGGCGAAGCGGACTTGAAGTGACGGACATTCTGATGTAAAATGAAAAACGAAAGGAGCAGACTATGAAATACACTCTACACATAGATCCCGAGTGCGACGAGGAGATAATCGTCCGTGTGAGGGAGAAAAACGCGATGACAAGCGCCATAGAGGCATTGATAAATGCCGAAAAAGTACACACGCCCCCGCTCATCGGGTATATCGGCGACGATATCTTTGAGATTCGTACGGAGGAGGTATATTGCTTCTTCATAGAGAATAAAAGGCTTTTTGCCTCGCTTAGGAGGGGCGACGCGCTCATCAAGAGAAGGCTATACGAGATTGAGGAAATGCTCGGCGATGACTTTATCAAGATCAATCAATCCACAATAGCAAACTTAAAGCTCGTCGACCGCTTCAGCGTATCGATAGGTGCAACACTCTCAGTCCACTTCAAAAACGGCAGACGCGACTACGTCTCCAGAAGACAAATGAAGGCAGTCAAGGAAAGGTTGGGTATATAAATGAATAAGCATCTGAAAAGCTTCTTTTTAAGAGGACTTATCTTCGGCGGCTTCGGCCCGATAATCCTCGGTATAGTATTTTTCTCTATTGAGCTTAGCGGCACAGAGCTGAGCCTCGGCGGCGGTGAGGTGCTGCTCGCCATATTCTCCACATACGTCCTCGCATTCGTGCAAGCGGGTGCATCCGTATTCAATCAGATAGAGGAGTGGCCCTTGACAAAGTCTCTCTTATGCCATTTTTCGCTTCTGTTTGCCGTTTACTCCCTCACCTATATTCTCAACTCATGGATTCCGTTTGAGCCCCTGGTGCTGCTTATTTTCTTCCTTGTGTTTGTCTCGGTCTACTTCACCGTTTGGCTGACCGTTTACTTCTCGGTTAAAGCACACACCAAAAGGCTCAACTCGAAGCTGAAATGAAATGCCAACAAAAGGCATTAACCCTTTGGAAAGGTGTAGTAATCTCTTTTATTTTTCATATAAAAAGCGCGATACCGTTTATTTCGGTATCGCGTTTTTCTTATATATTCATCGTCTTTTTGCCAATATTGTAAACTTCCATTATCATTCTGTGCGTTTTCAGAGCTTCCTCTCCGGTAATCTCAAGAGACTCTCTTCCGAGGAGCGCATCGTAGAACTGCCTGATCTGTCTGATATGATGAAGACCCCAGTAGTCCTTGCCCCCGCCGTAATTAAGATGCACCATATCAGGATGCGCCTCTTCCTTAGTGCCGTCGTTATAGGTTATGTAGGCATCGTCATAGGTGAATACCGCTTTACCGTTTTCGCAATACAGACGTATCTCGATAGGCTCGTCACAGCCGTAGTTGTTCATACAGTAGAAGCCGTATTTAACACCGTTAGTGAATGTGATAAGGCCCTCTGCACTATCCTCAACCGCAACCGCCGCGTGGCCTCTGTTTGCCATCGAGCAGGAGATAGACTCGACCTCGCCGTCAACTACCCATCTTACAAGGTCAAAGGAGTGGATAGCCTGGTCGATAACAACACCGCCGCCTTCCTTGTCCCAAGTACCCTTCCAATCGCTGTCAGAGTAGTAATTATCCGGCCTTAACCAGGTGAGAGTCGAGCGAGCGGAGATGACCTTACCGAGTCTGCCGCTTGTAACCGCATCCTTAACGAGCTTTGCGGAATTGTTGTATCTGCACTGGAAGATAACGCCAAACTGCACTCCGCACTCCTTAGCGCGTTTTACAGCGAGCTCTGCGCTCTCAAGATCTATATCCATAGGCTTCTCGGTGAGCACGTGTATTCCCTTCTCAAAAGCCGCGATTGCTACCTTGCAGTGGAGGTAATGAGGCAGGCAGATATGCACCGCATCAAGCTCCTCGCGCTCGAGCATCTCCTCGTAAGAGGTGTAGGCGCGTCCGCCGTATTCCTTCGCAGCAGCCTCAGCCTTAGCTCTATCTATGTCACAGCAAGCAACAAGCTCAGTCTCCTCAAGCGAGACGATCGAAACAAGGTGCATAACGGAAATTCTTCCGCAGCCGATAACTCCAACCTTTAATTTTTTATTTTCGCTCATAATCTTCCCCTCCCGGGATCTCTGTCAAGTCGATGTTTGGGAGCGCTTCTCCCAACACGTGTATTATAACGCCCGCGGGCGCATATGTCAATAAGTATTTTTGCTTTTTCTCAAAAGTTTTTTAGAGAAGCTCAGGTAACTTCTCACCGTTTTCTGCCGCCGCGAGTATCTGCTCACAGAGGATCAGGCAACGCAGAAGATGGTAGGGGCCCTTCCAGAGCGAGCCCTTCTGTGTGTGGGAAACGGTACCGTCGCGATGGAGGTATCCGTACCACTCGCCAAACTCCTTGTCGGAGAAGTGAGAGAATGTGTACTCGTGGATCTTGTCATAGAGCTCCTCATATTTTTCGTCGCCCGTGATAAAGTGCGCGACAAGCGTTGCGATAAGGCACTCGTTATGTACCCACCAGAGCTTCATATCGTGCTCAAGCTGCTCGCAGGGACGGCCAAAGAGGTCGCGGAAGTAATACACGCCCCCATACTCCCTGTCCCAACCGAGCTCGAGATGCCAATTCAAAATATTAAGAGCCTTCTCCATCAAGGCCTCGTCGCCTGTGTTCTTCGCGTAGTTCATAAGGAACCAGGAGTTCTCGATCGAGTGGCCTGGATTTATTGTTCTTCCTGCGGGATTATCAAGTATCGAGCCGTCGGTATAGACGGTCTCAAGGACGCACTTATACTCCTCCTTATAGTGGAGGTTTATCATATCAGCGATGATGTCCTTGATGATAGCGTCGTAGTGCTCGTGTCTGCCGCTGACGCGCCTGAGAGTCTGCGCCGAGCTCACAAGCACCATCGGGTAAGCGTTGGAGCGAAGCGAGCGCACCTCGGCGTTTTCCTTCGGGGTAATCTTGAAGGGGTCGGACGCAGGGTCACGGTAGATGCGGTACATAAGGTCAAAGTACTTCTCAGCAAGCTCGAGGTCCTCGGGATTCTTGCGAAGAAGATAGTACTCCGCAAAGCCGACAACAAGGAAGCTCTCCGAGTAGAAATATCTTCTCTTGCGAAGGGGCTGTCCGTCTCTGGTTACCGTAAAGAACATTCTGCCATCGGTATCAATGCAGTGCTCCTTGATGAACTTAGCGCCCGCGTCTGCCGCCGCCGCACACTCCTCGTTTATGCCATAGACATTGCAGAGCTTGGAGAACGTCCAGAGGCTTCTGCCCTGAAACCACACGCTCTTGTCGTCATTGTACGACTTTCCCTCTCTGTCGACGCTGGTGATAAATCCGCCGTACTCCTTGTCGATAAGATCGGATTTCAGCCAGAACGGCAAAACGTCCCCGAAAAGCGTGTCGTGATAAAATTTTCTTAGCTCCTTTATTTTCTCAAGTCTCATATTATTATCCCGGTTATTCAATAAATATTGTAAGTTCAAGTCCTCGCGCCTCACCCTCGGGTATGTCGTTACAGGAGAATATCGGCACAGTCTCGCCGTTATAAGTGACGAGGAGTCTATCGTCGATAAATCTGCGGCCAAGCTCATCCGTCACAACGCCCGCCGCCTCGTCCCACGCAAACATCTCGCGGTTTTTATGGTACTCAAGCAAGCCCTCGGCGTAGCGCATAGTGCAGCAAAAAGGCGCCTCATACATCGAAATTCTCAACACGCCCTGCCACTTTGTGACACAGGTGTTGGGTCCCGCACCACCATTCTCGCGCTGGCAGAACTGAAGGCCGTTAAGCCATATACGACGTGCAAGAGTCCTGTATTCGTCCTCGTCCGTCAGTCTGTAAAGCTCGGTCGCAAGGATAAGACTGTCCACCACCGCGCAAGGCTCTGTCCACGTGTCCTCTCTGCCGAACCAATTGAAATTCTCGTAGGTAAGAGTCATTCCGTATTCGGCATAGAAGGCGAACTTCTCCCTCACGATATCGAGATATCTTGTAATTCCCGTGGTCTCAAATAGGAGCAAAATACCCCTGAGGCAGGTCAGGGTGGTATGTGTCTGCAGTCTATACTTCAAAAGATCCACCGTCACGAAAAAGTCTATGACCTTATTAAGAAACTCAAGCACGCGCTCGTCCTTAGTCGCCGCATAATAGTGAGACATTCCGTCAACACACATAAAAGCGCAGCCAATATCGCTCGACAGCTTCCAGCCGTCAATTACGCCGGTAACCGAGCCGCTGACCTCACCGAGAGCGGTATTTCTCTCAAGCGGATAATGCGAATACCAATCTATAGTAGGCAGGTATAAATTCTCAACCGTGCTGCGCGCGATATCAAGAGCAACCTCGCTTTGATAGATCTGCGCGTACTTTAACAGACCTCGAAGGTACCAGTTGTGTCCCGAGAGCTGCTGCTCGTCAACGGTTACGCCGTCAAACGGATTGCCGAAGTAGCAATATTGATTCGTCCTACGCGGAAGCTCTTCGAAAAATTTATGTAAATGCGGTACCTCTTTGCCGTGTATTTCAACGTGGCATAAAAAAGCAAGCAAAGCCCTGCCCTCCCAATCTCCCGGCCAATCGTAGCTTTCCGACTGAAAGAGTCTTTCAAAGGAGTATTCCTCATCGTTTAATCGTTTAAAGTTCTGTTCAATATTTTTCATAGATTTATCCGCCTCACGTTTTAACGCGCAAAATATATGCTTGATTTATATTACCATTTTTACCTGCGCTTGTCAATATTTTTATAGCCTCTTTACAAATCACATAAGGCATGGTATAATCTGGGTAAGCCATAATTTCACGGCATATTCAGCCTGAGTTGGCTATTCTCGGGATAAAAAGGAGCAATTATGAGAAATCTTGACTGTCTGCGCTGCGGCGCAAAGATGAACTACATAAGTAACGAGCGCATTCAGCTTGGAGAAACAGGACTGCTTCTCGGAGATCTGCCCAATTTGCTCGCGGGATCTCTCAGGGTAGATATCTACGTCTGCCCCGAATGTCAAAAGCTTGAATTTTACTCCGCCGCCGATGAGGAGAAGCGCGAAGAAGCTCTCCCGAAGCGCATCTGCCCCGAGTGCGGTGACGAGCACGACTTTGACTATCCGAAGTGCCCCAGATGTAAGTACGATTATTATAAGCGTTAAAGCAGTACGCATAGCGTGCATATATTGCAAAATCCCGTCAAAAGCGGGATTTTTTGTTTGCGTAATTTTTATTAATTTGTGTTATTTAAGGACTTTTTGCAACCTATTGTTGTCAAAAGGCGATTATATCTTCGTTCGCCCTCGAGCATTCAATTTCTTGATGACGAGCCTATCATTATCTCGCACTTACCGCCTTCGACCGTCCAAGCATTCACTCCCGCGCAAAAAGATCACCAACGGCAGGAAACAAGCTGCTACCGATATTGCCGACCGCGAGATTTATGTGCAAAAATCATTCCTAAATATTCTACTTCATTTTTACCTCAAGCTCATTACCGGTGGCATTCATATACAATTCCTTGAGCGTTATGAGATTTTCCGCCGTGTAAGGAATAATCACGTAAGGATGCTTTTTTCTGTTAAAAGCGTGCTCAACGCCACTTGCCCCAAAGGACTTCCTTGTTGTCAAGACAAGGCACGGCACGGTGTTGTTTTTCTGATTCCCTTTAAACTAAAACAAACGGCATCAATCAGAAAAACTTTCTTTGTTTTTGTTACATCATATTCCTTTATTCTACCAAATACGTTATAGACAGATAATTTCGATTCATCAATCCTTACCCATTGTATATCGGACAATATACAAACCAACATCGTACCGGAACAGCAAAAAAACAAACTGTACCCTATAATAATCCACACATTATTCGATCGAACTCCAACAACAAGGGCAACTATAGTCATAATGAAGACCGGCGCTACAAATAAAAAATTATAAACAAATGCAAAAGACGGCTTTATTTTCTTCATGAAGCTCTCCCACGTTTTTCTTGAATCAATTATTCCACACTCCCATTTCTTTTACAATAGAATTTCAAAAAATCTTGCAAAACCCCGGGGCGTGTAAAGAAAAGAGCCACCCTATGCAAAAGGGTGGCTCCCAATATTAATACCTATTTACGCAACGGTACCGCTGTTCTGTATAGTGAAATTATAAATTCCAAATCCCTCGGAGTTACTGACCACTACCGTGTAAAGATCAAGCTCCGAGCCGCCGATACTTACCTTATACTGCAAGGTCATCGTCTTGACAGCTCCGTCCGAGGTGCTGATATTGAACTGACTGAACATTCCTACCGTTTCAACAAACTCGACTCCATTTGAAAAATCTATACCGCACTTCTTTTCAATATCGGATATTGAATCGCGAAGGCTATCGGCTGTCAAGCCAACGGAAGGATGCATCAGCCCGACCGCCTTTTCAAAATCATCATCCGCTAATGCAGCACACATATCTTTTACCTTGCCATCGGCATCGCCCAAACCCGCTTTACAGCTTGTCAGAAAGAGTGAACAAAGCATCAGAATTACCAACGCCATAGCAATACGAATTTTTCTTGAATAGTTTTTCATAACACCCTCCGTTATTTATTACATATTTTTCCGATATAATCAAGGCAAAACCATAAACGCAAACCGCCGATGCTAACAAACCGCAGCGCTTCCCTTTTTGGAACCTCAATTAAGCTCGCATTTTAATATTGCACTTATATCGGTGCAATATAATTCTACCACGAATTTATAATATTGTCAAGGGCTTTGCTCTTAAATAGGTGCGAGGAGAGATAAAAATGAACGCTTCCATTGAAAAGAAGGTTGGAAATAATATAAGAAAGCTCCGAGAAAGAGCGAAGCTAACACAGGAGCAGGTTGCGGCAAAGTTACAGATAGGCGGCTGCGACATAACCAGAAGTGCCGTAGCAAAGATAGAAGTAGGACAAAGACATCTATACCCCGACGAGATCATCCTACTGAAGGACATCCTCTCGGCAAGCTATGAGGAGATCTTTGAGGTTTAATAAAAACGCATGTAACGCACCACCGATCAAGCGTGGTGCGTTGTTATTTGCAAAAGAAGTACCGTGCCGTGTAAAGAAAACCGCGCCCTTTAGTTGAAGGGCGCGGTAAAAAACGTTTTTATTTATTGCTGTGAGTTCTCAATTTTCTCACGGTAGGTTATTACAAGCTCTCTGAATTCTTCCTTGAATTCATCAGTCGAAAGATCAAGGTCGGAAAGTCTTGTTACAAGCGCGTTGAGATCCGCATCTGCCTTGTACTCGGAGTCGCGAAGGATAAGCGCAAACTCCACAACGGAAGAAACGAACGCGTCAGTATCGGTCATATCGGGGTGATACTTCTCCGTACCGATAGAAAGAGTGATCTCCTCCTCAGCCTCAGCGTCACCGCCGACGTTCTCGGTAGGCTTGTATTTTACCTTAACGTCCGCTATATTTTTGCCCTCTGCGAGCTCCTTATCCGTCATCACTATCTCATAAACGACGGTTACCGTGTGGCCGCTTCCGAGCTCACCCGCATCGGTATTTGAGTCATTGAACTCATCCTCGGTAAGAAGCTTATTTTCATATCCGACGAGTCTGTAAGACTCAACGTATTCGGGATTAAACGTGATGCCCGCCTTAACGTCCTTTGCAACGGTTACCATACTGCCGCCGATTCCCTCGACGAGCGCCTTTTTCGCTTCCTTTACAGAATCGATATAGCTATACACACCATTACCCTTAAGGGCAAGAGTCTCCATCTTATCCGACTGAACGTTTCCGCGTCCAAAGCCGAAAACAGAGAAGTAAATTCCGCTCTCGCGCTTCTCGGAAATGAGTGTCTCAAGTCCAAACGTTGTGGTCGTTCCAACGTTGAAGTCGCCATCCGTGGCGAGAATTACGCGGTTATTGCCGCCCTCGATGAAGTATTCCTCAGCAAGCTGATAAGCTCTGTATATACCCTTACTGCCCGCAGTTGAGCCACCCGCGGTGAGGTCCTCGATAGCCGCGACTATCTTCTGCTTCTCATATCCGAAAGCGCCCGAGAGAGCCACGGAATCACCGCTCGCATAGGTCACGATCGATACACGGTCCTCGGGATTGAGGTTTTCGGCAAGCATCATAAACGCCTGCTGAACAAGCGGAAGCTTATCGCTTGAGTACATCGATCCGCTGACGTCGATAAGGAACACAAGATTGTTTCTGACCTCGGAGAAGCTGACCTCCTCTGCAGCGAGACCTATGGTCAAAAGCTTGGTCTCGGAGTTATAGGGCGTGTCAAACACCGAGGAGGTGAGAGACAGAACCGAGCCATCGGTCGGAGTTTCATAATCGTAGTTGAAGTAATTTAACATCTCCTCAACTCTGACAGCATCCTTTGGGACGTTATAACCATTCGTTATTATACTGCGCAGGTTGGGATAGGACGCGGTATTTGCGTCAATGGAAAAATAACTGCTCGGATTATCGGTCGCGCTGACAAAAGCGTTCTCGGTGATCTCGGTGTAGCTCTCGCCGCCGAGTGATTCCGCGTCACCCATTGACGGTTCAGCATTACCGTAATATCCGTCTGCAGCATCGTTCTTTGCCGCGCCTCCCAGTGCCGCGCAAGCGCTGAAGCTCAATGCCATAGCCAATACTAAAACAAGTGACAAAATCCGTCTTTTCATTTTTATTACCTCCTACATTTAATTCTTACGTTATAATTTTAGCATATTTACCATTATATGTCAAGACTGGTTGAGTACGCCTTCATCCTATATGACAAGAGAAAGGCGGGAAAGGTTACAGGGTGTTAAAAACTTTTTTAGTTTTATCTGATTTTTTCACACTGGGTGCGGTTAAATCAACTATGCTTGACAGTACATCTTACCTATGCTATAATATAAAAAACGAGCTTTAATTACGGATAGGAGGTCTTATGTATAAAATAGGAATATCCACCTGCGGTGGAAAGCCGATCGACCTCGAGGGCTTCAGGGCGATGAAGGCCTCAGGCATAGATGCGGCAGAAATATGCTTGACCGATTATCGAGACATTGATTTTAAAAAGGTCAGAGCCGACGCGGATGCCGCGGGAATCGAGCTTTTCTCTATACACTCGCACACACACCCAAGCTTTGATATCTCATCACTCGACAAAGAGAGTAACAAGCGCGCGATAGGAGAATTTTGTTGGCTGATCGACCGAATATCCGAGATCGGAATGGATAAGGTCGTTATCCACCCCACGCACACGCCCGAGCCCTTTGACCAAAACGAGCGCCCGGAAAAGATCAAGCACGCGATGGAGTGCCTCGACACACTCGCCGAATACGCGCATCCGAGAGGTGTTTTCATTGCGCTCGAAAATCTCCCACGCACCTGCCTTGCCAACACACTCGACGAGCATTTATATATGCTGAGCGCAAACGATAAGCTGCGCGCCTGCCTCGACCTCAATCACTCACTGATCGACGATACCGTAAGCGTGATAAAGGGACTTGGAAATAGAATAATCACGATCCACGTATCCGACCGCGATAATATCAACGAGCGCCATTGGTTGCCCGGCGAGGGCGTCCTCGATTGGAAAAGGATCATCGACTCATTCGAGAGTATCAGTTACACGGGCGCCTGGATATACGAGATAGGCTTCAACGCCTCGCGGACTATCGCGAGAAGGCCCCTTACGTATCGCGATTTTGTTACCAACGCAAAAGAGATCTTCGCAAAAAAGGATCTTACCGTCATAGGCACTCCCTTCCCTAACCTCGGCCTCTGGGGCTAAAGCTATAATAACGACCCGCGAACCGTTTTTTAATCACGGCAGAGCCGTGTATATCATCCGTCCGAAACGAGTATATCTCGCTTTCGGGCGAGCATATCATCAATGCAAAGCATTGCATATCATCAAAACGAAGTTTTGTATAGCCCCTC
>CAZUQN010000018.1:0-27820 GCA_964622425.1 uncultured Ruminococcus sp. | reverse complement strand
GAGCATATTGAACACCGTTGTCTTGCCCGCGCCGTTGGGGCCGATAAGGCCGTATAGCTGATTTTTCTTTATCTTCAGATTGACCTTGTCTACGGCTCTGAGGCCTCCGAAGGAGATGCCGAGATCCTTGGTTTCTAATACGTATTCACACATATCTTAATCTCTCTCCTTCTTGTCGGGATCTATAACGCTCTCTCTGACAACGACGTCAACCGAGAGAAGCTCATCCATCTTGATCTTGGTAGGAACTCTGTCCCACTTGCCCTCGTCGTCAACGTCGCGGGAGATATCCGTCTCCTTCTTGAGGAGCTTGCCCATAAGAGCCTTGAGGTTGTATCTCTCTCTGACAAACTTGAGAGCGGGCGCGTTATTGTATATTACGATAAGCACGAGGATAAGCGCGTAGATAAGGTCCTTGAGGACCGCGTTGTCACCCGTGAGCATCGTGGTAAGCTTTACGTTAAGGAAGGTGATGACCGTCGCGGAGATCATACCGCCCGTGATATTACCCATACCGCCGAGAACTACCATAACGAGTATCTCTATCGAGTAGTTATAGTCGAAGGCGGAGGCGGCAACGGTGGAGTTACCGAAGGAGTACATAACGCCCGCGATACCCGCGAATGCCGCGGAGATGATGAAGGCGGTGAGCTTGTACTTGGTAACGTTGATACCTGTCGCTCTCGCCGCTATCTCGTTATCTCTGATGGCGGTTATCGCTCTGCCGTGCTTGGAGCGGATAAAATTCTGCATAACGGCAAGGCAGATAAGGATAAATACGAAGATTATGATGAAGAGATAATCCTTATCCATACGGGGAGTGCGAAGGCCCATAGGACCGCCGAAGCTCTCGGCAGAGGAATTCTCGAATATAGTCTTTACTATCTCGCAGAAGGCGAGAGTGACGATGGCAAGGTAGTCGCCCTTGAGACGGAGCGCGGGAAGTCCTACCACGAAGCCGAGCGCCGCCGCAGAGAGCGCGCCGACAACGACGGAGATAAGAAGATTTACTACTCCGTCGCCAAGGCCTGCCGATGCGAGAAGCACCGAGGTCTTGCCGCCCATATACGCGCCGATGCACATAAAGCCCGCGTGTCCGAGCGAGAGCTCACCGAGGAAGCCTACTACAAGGCCGAGAGAGACCGAGAGGAGTATGGCAATACCAATCTTCTCAAGAAGATAGAGTGTCGACTGCTTGAGCGAGCCTGTGAGAGAAAGGGTTGAGAAAAGGATAAGGGCGAAGGATACCGCGATATAGTTGACGTATCTCTTCCACTTGATATTCTTTAATTTCTGTGTGAATCCCGACATTATACCTTCTCCCTTCTCTTCTTACCGAGAATGCCCGTAGGCTTTACGATAAGAATGACGATAAGAATTGCGAACTCGATGGCGTTGGTGTAAGGCGCGATGGCGGGCACGGAGTTTGAGAAGCACTCAACAACGCCGAGGAGTATTCCGCCGAGCATAGCGCCGGGGATAGAGCCTATACCGCCTATAACCGCCGCGGTAAACGCTTTGATACCGGGGAGCGAGCCGAAGGTGGGCGTGATGAAGGGCACGTTCATAAGGCTGAACAGACCTGCAAGAGCCGCAAGCGCCGAGCCGATAACAAAGGTTATACTGATTATGAAGTTTATATTTACGCCCATCAGAAGCGCCGCCTCTCTGTCCTCGGAGACCGCGAGCATAGCTCGTCCTGTGTTGGTGAGCTTGACGAAGAGAGTCAAGGCTACCATCACGATGACGGTGGCAATAAGAGTTATTACGGTCGAATACGAGACCGACATAAAGCCGAGCTCAAGCGAGCCGAAGGATGGGAAGGTAACGTATTTTGCCGCAGAGCCGAAGAGGACCTGACCGAGACTCTGCAAAAATGAGCTGACACCGATAGCGGTAATAAGCACCGCAAGAGGCGACGCTCCGCGCAGAGGCTTGTAGGCCAGCTTCTCTATTCCAAAGCCGAGGCACGCACAGATAATGACGGCCGCAAGAGTCGCCACGACGAGCGATACCCACGGAGGCATAGAGCCGAAGCTCATCGCAGAGAAAACGAAGACGGAGTATCCGCCCACCATAATAACGTCACCGTGGGCGAAGTTAAGCATCTTCGCAATGCCGTATACCATCGTATATCCAAGGGCTATCATAGCGTATATTCCGCCAAGCGACAGACCGTTGATAAGCGTAAGTAAAAATTCCATAATTAAATCCTTTTATTCAGCGCTACACGCGCGATATATAAATACGCAAGGCAAGGAGTGTTGCCAAATTACAGGCATCACCCCTATGCATCGCGTAATACGGTCAAGGCTCATACCGAGCCTTAAAGCCGATTTTTGTAAATTTTAGTTTGCGCTTGCAAGACCTTGAGGCTTAACAACGTACTTGTCAGCCGCCTTGTTTACGTAACCGTCATCAGTCCAGGAGATGTCGGACTTGTTGTTGCCCTCGCACTTACCTGTGATGCCGTGGAATACGAAGCCGTCGCTCCTGAATACTTCCTTGAGGATATCGCAGTAGTCGGAAGCGGAGGTAGTCTCGTCGAATTCCTTGCCGAGATTATCCTTAGCAAACTTGAGAGCCTCGAAGATAGCGTATACACAGTCGTAAGCAGCAGCGCCAAACTGGTTTACGGGCTCCTTGGTCTCGTCGTACTTATCATTGTACTTCTGTACAAACTCTGCAGCAGGGCCGCTGGTCGCATTGGTGTTGAAGTGAGAAAGGAAGGAGACTTCCTGAGGAATGGTAGCCATCATAGCCTCGAGCGAGCCGAACTCTGCCTCAACGCCGTCAAGGCCGTCACAGCCGTAGTAAACCGCATCGTCCTTGACAATGCCTACGCCCTTGTTCATAAGAGCCGCCGCAGGACCTGTGTAAACGGGAAGGAAGATAACGTCGCAATCCTTGAGAAGATTTGCCTGAGTGCTGAAGTCAAGGCCGTCACCGTTGAAGGGAGCCTCTACGATGCCCGCATCCTTGAAGCTCTGATCGATAGCAGCCATAAACTTGTCGTAGATGCCCGTGGAATACTCATCGTCCGTCTTGTAGAACACGCCGATCTTCTTGCCAACGTAGTCACTGTTGAAAACTTGTGCGGATGCAGTACCCTGGTTGGAATCCGAGAAGCACATCTGATATGCGTTGTCATACTCTACGATAGCGTCGCCCGTAGCCGAGGGAGTGAGCACGAATACGTTGTCGTCGTTGGACATTTCCTTAAACTCAAGGCCGGGAGCAGTGGTAACCGTACCGAGAGAGATCTGCATACCGTTTTCATACATGGAGGAATAGGTTGTTGAAACGTTCTCCTTCTTGTGCTCGTCATCAAGAGCGAGGAGCTCAAACTTCATACCGTAAAGGCCGCCTGCCGCGTTGATCTCATCAACTGCCATCTTGGCGGAGTTCTTAACCGCTACACCGTACTTTGCAGCTCCGCCTGTAAGAGGACCGGAAACACCGATCTTTATCGTTTCATTATCCTTTGCGTAATTCTTTTCGCCGCAGCTTGCAAGTGTGAACATGCTTCCCACAGTCAATGCCGCCGCCAGAGTGAATGATACTACCTTTTTAAATACGTTTTTCATTTTATTAACCTCGTAAAATAATTATTTATTGACCGACGTGCTCTTCGGCACACGCGGATAGACTCAGGGGGCACTAAGCAGGAACCACAGTCCGATGCACCTACCCCTCGTCAAATAAAAAAGCAGCTTACCCTATACAGGACAAGCTGCTAAATAATTCGAAAACCGTCAAGTCGAAGCATAAGCGTATTCCTGTATATTACAAAATAAATTTTCCTTAATTATACTAATTATGCCTTTAATAAGGACAGAAAAAGCAGACATCACTCGAATGACGTCTGCAGATAGTATGGAAAGACGAGAGTGCGCGCAGGAAAAGTGATGTCCCGAAGACATCATCGCATTATTGCCGTTAGAATAAGATCCGGTCTGCATAGCACTTCCCTTTCATAGAATAAAGATGCTCCTATTATACAATATTAATACCCGCTTGTCAATACTTTTGGGTATTACATTTTCTAATACCCTAACGCTTAATTTGAATAGTTGCGGCGCAACTATTCAAAAGTTATGATTGCCCTATGGGCAAGTTATGATACGCGATGCGTAGTTATGATGCTCGCTAAAGCTCGCAGTTATGAGCGACTCCGTCGCGTTTGAAGCTAGATAGGCAAGCATAACATAATCAAGCGAGGCAGTGTTCATAATACGGCGAGCTTGATTGCGGCGTGATGAAAAAGCGTCTTACACCGGTGTTGGCATAAGACGCTTTTGGGTTTTAATCATCAAATACAAGGAATTTATACACCGGAACATTCAACACCTTTGCAATCTCAAAAAGGGTATCAAGAGATACCGCCTTATTGATATTAGGCGCTTCAACGTGACCGATAAATCCGGGCGCACGATCAATTTTCTCCGCCAACTGCTCCTGTGTCAATCCGCGCAATTTGCGATAGTATGCAATCTTTAAACCTATTTGCATATACTCGTATTCATACATCAAATTCATAACTTCACCCCACTAATTATATTTTACCCCGTCCGGATGATTATTGACAGAATCTGATAGTTATGATATAATATCTGTCAGATATAATTGTGTGCTTTAAAGTGCATTTTCGCGATTTGTTCACACGATGTCGCAAATTGCGTTTTCAGAAAAGGAGAGTGAAAAAGAATGGGCAATTACAGTAAAATAACAAAGCATAATGTTGAAAATATGAACGATGAGGATTTTCATAAGGGTATTTCAAACGAGAGCCGTGAGCTTTTTAAGCGCGCGTTATCTGAAGCGATGGACGCTAAAATCTGCAAAATCGAGGAAGAAATCAAGGATATGGAAACACCTCCGCCAAGTAAACGACACAAAATACGAATGAACCGTCTATTTCGTGAGCGTGTCGGCGGTTCATTTCTTCCGTTTCCAGAAGAGGATAATCTCTACGAGAGAGTACGAAGCAAGCTAGTAATAAAACTCAAAATCAGCATCATTTTCCTCATCGGTTAACCTCTTTTGAACCACGCGACTATCGCGTGGTTTTCGTTTTACAAAAAGAAGGCGCACTTTTTAAGGTGCGCCTTCAAAAAATATTTAGTTCGGTTTTATTGAGCAATTAATTTTCGAGATAGTTTCCACGTACTTCTACCCGAAGTCGTAGTTACCTACGACGAGTTTGGTAGAATACGGGGGAAATATCCGAAAATTTAACCTACCAAGCCGGAACGCTCTATACCTTGTACAAGATACTTCTGGCAGAACAGATACAGAATGATAAGAGGCATAATGATCATCATACCGCCTGTGTTCTGAATTACGTTGTAGTAAATTGCAGAGCCTGCCATATTATCCTTCGAAAGTGCGTTAGGTATATTCTGATACACGTCAGGCATCATATATATCTTGTTGATGCTACCGAACTTTGCGGGGAGGAAGACTGATGCGTAGAATTCATCGGTCCACTGCCAAGAGAACGCAAAGAGGAAGATAGTGATCATCATAGGCACCGAGAGAGGAAGAATGATCTGGAAGAAGGTACGGAATACACCCGAGCCGTCAACGTACGCGGACTCCTCAAGCTCGTCGGGAACGCCCTTGAAGAACTGACGCATCAGGTAGATGTAAAGACCGTTCTTGAACGCGAGACCGCCAAGCGACATAATTATGTACGGTGTAAAGGTGTTGGTAAGAGGAATAGTCTTGCCAAGAATGAGCTGGAACAGACCCTTGTTACCCCACGTAATTATGTTGAAGAGGTCGAACTGAGAGAAGTGCATCTTCATAGAAAGGCTGAGCGCGTTATGAGGAACGATCATCGTGAAGATAACGAGCGCCATAACAAGCTTGTTGCCCTTGAACTTGAACTTAGCAACGCCGTAACCGATGCAGCAGGAAACAAGCATCTGGATAACAGCGCAGATAAGAGAAAGAAGCACGGTGTTAAGCAGAGCCTCAAAGTAATGGTTCTCTGCAATGATCGCCTTATAGATCTCGAGAGTCGGATTCTTGGGAATGATCGCAACGGTAGAGTCTATAACGTCGTTGTAGGTCATAAACGATCCCGCGATTCTCGCGATGAAGGGATAGATGATTACGAAGGAGATACCAAGCATCAGTATGAATCTGAGGACGTTAACGCCCGCCTTGATCCAGGTGTTGGACTCGGAGAGCTTTCTCACAAGTCTTTCCTTAACGGAAAGCTTACCCTCATAGTCAACCGATATTTTGTTCTTTGTTTCCTTGGTTATTACAGGAGTATTGCTTACATTAGTATTTTCCATAACGCACCTCCTTAATCCCTTCTCTGGTAGAAGATGAACGTAGACGCTACACCCGCTACCACCGCAATAATAAGAATTACGGATATGAAGTAAATCCAATACATTGCCGATGACTGACCGTAATCACTGACACCCTTAATATAGCTCATCGTTATATTCGAGGATCTTGTGAAGGAGTCGATTATGGTATAAACGGCGTTAACAAGGATCATGGGAGAGATCATCGGGAAAGTAATCTTCCAGAAGGTTTCCCAGCCCGTAGCACCGTCGATGCGGCACGCCTCGTAGATCGAGTCGGAAATTGACTGAAGACCTGCAAGGAATATAAGCATCTGTACACCGGAATAGTTGATGATGTTGTAAATATCGTTTACAAGCTGAACCACATAAGTAACCAGATTGCCGCCGATAGCCATCGAACGGAAGAGCGTCTCAACCTGCATTACGTTGATAATGCCGTTGCCGCCCGAACCGTCGTCGATACCGCCACTCATCTCGGAGGAAGCGATATCGCTACCGTTGATGGAGTCCATAAGACCGGTAGAAATAATAACGGGAACGAAGAAGATCGCTCTGAAGGCTGCACGTCCAAGCATCTTCTGGTTAAGTACGACCGCAATAAAGAGCGAGAAGATGATGACTGCGGGAACCTCAAAGATCAGCTGCTGCAAGCCCGAAAGAAGCTTACTTACGAAGTCGGGAGATCCGGTGAAGGCATACTGGTAATATTCAAGTCCCTTGAATACGTATACGAACTCACCGCCGCCTGCAGACTCGGAAGCGAAGAAGCTGAACCAGAGAGAGTCGATAAGAATAGGCAGATAGATAAGCACTATTCCGACAAGGAACGGGAGAACGAAGACGTATCCCGCTCTCGCCTTTCTCTTCTCGAGGGACGCAGGACGTCTTGTTTTAATTTTTAACGTTTTTTCCATAAGTCCCTCCTTATCCGTCAATTCTTGCGAAGTCATACTTGTCTATAACGTATGTTTCACCGTTCTCAAGAGTGACCTCGACGGAATAAATGTTGTAGTTAAGAATGAAGGAACGGGTCCTGCCATCCTCGTGACCGTAGGTAACCATAACGATAAGATCGTTAGCTACGGTGTAATCGGTGTAATCGTAGTTCTCATCACGTGCGGTAGAGCCGGTAACGTACTGATACTTACTCTCATAGTCAAGAGTGTCAACGCTTACGGTAACAACGTTTGCAGCATCAACGCCTGTAACGTCGTACTCACTCTGGAACTCGTCAAGAACTGCGGTAAGAGTTGCCTTGAAGCTATCGGGAAGCGTCTCGTCCTCATCAAGCTCGAACATCTCGTGAGCGATGGATACAAGGTTGTCGATGTCAGCTCTGACACCAATTCTCTTCTCATAGCCTGCGCCGCTCTCGCGGAGCTCCTCAAGAGCCGCGTCGATCTCAGTCTCGAGCTTCTGGCGGAACTGCTCTACAAACTCGTTCTTGAGCGCGTTAAGGTTGGATACCTGCTCGCTATCGTCGATAACTCTCTCACCGATGAGAACCTCGTGATTAATAATCTTGAAGTCCTGAATATCGCCGAGCTGAGCGTTGATCTGTGCATACTTCTCTACGATGTCGTCGAACCAGTTCGCATAGTCTACGGAGTAGAACTTGTTGAGCTCCTCGTCGTCCTTCATAAGATCGGTGTTCTGATAGCCGATAACGTAGTAGATGGACGCGCCGTTCTCAATGGAACGAAGAAGGTCGTAGTCGGGAGAACCTGAATAGTTAAGAGCCGAGCCTGAATAGTTGACGTATCCGTGAAGCACCATACCTACGAAGGGTATTGTGTAGGACGAATATCTGTAATAGCTCGAGTCTGTGCAAACGCCGAGAATATGATCAGCATACTTAACCGCATAGATGTTACCCTGCGACATCATAACGCTGTAATTGCTCTCATTTGCAATTCTGTCAAGAAGGTCTGTAACGTACCCCTGAGCATCGTCACGGGAAACGGGATTCTTCTTGTCAAAGTTGGAGTTAAGATCGGAGCCGAGAGTCGATACGGAGATTCCCGTAGCATCGTACTTCTCGTACTTCTTGATGAACTTGTCATAGAGTCTGTCAAGCGCATCAGCGGAAACTATCATTGCATAGACAGTATCAAACTCACCTGTAACACTGCTGTATACCTGCTTGGAAGCGTAACGGTTATCAACCATTCGGGAAACGGTGTTACGCTTACCTACTCCGTCAAAGAGCGCGGTATTGTTGATGTACTGGAAGTCGAAATCGGGATAGATACCGAAAGTGGAATCCTCGTCGGTATTCTCATCAGCGATCTCGAGAAGCTCCTTGAAGCCTCTCTTGCCGCCAAGAACTCTCTCCCACTTAACCTTAGAGGGATAGGTGTAATAAAGACCGCCATTAGAGAATCCTGTAAGCTTAAAGTTTACATTATCGATGTTAACGACCTCATTTGAAAGACGTCTGTAATTCTCAGCAGTTTCCTCATAGGAAGCCTTAAGCTCGAGGTTATCGTCCTCTGCCTCTGCCAGCGCATCGTACTCAGCAGCCTTATCAAGAAGCTTCTGCTTTGCGTTGCCGAGTTCCTCGTAGATCGTAACAACGTCCTCGAAGGTGGTGATGGGCTTGGATACGTTTACGGGGAATGTAAGTACCTTCTCAACAACCTCAAGAGAGCCAAGAGCCTCAAGATAAAGAGGAAGGTCGTCCGTTACGCCCTCAAGAGCGGTAAGAGTACCGTTCTTTACGAGGTAGTCGCGGTAATACTCTGCCATACCCATATAGGTGGGCGCGTAATCAGCGGTATCCGAAAGCATTACGTATCTCGTTACGTAAGAGCCCGAATACTTAGACTCGGAAACCTTGCTGTAGAACTGAGCGGTACCAACCGAGATAGTCTCGGAAAGGTCAAACTTATCGGTAGGATAAGGAGTAAAGGTGGTGTAAATAGAGCCTTCTCTGAACGAGGTGCTTCTGTATCTTACGTTCATAGACGCCATCGAAGCGCCCTCCTCAAGGATCGCGAAGTAGCCCTTGCCTACCTTAGTGCCGTCAACGTCCTTTGAGGATGCAATACCGTAAACGGGCATGGTAAGAGGCTGCTTGTGAGCTCCTGTGATCTCGGAGTAGCAGAAGTCGTTGCCGTAGATGGAGAGCGAGGAGGACATAGCGATGTTACTGCTTCTGAAGTCCTCAAACTGAATGATAGATCCGCTTCCGTCAGGAAGGAATATATATCCGTCGTCTCTGAAGTCTGCAGCGCCGAAATACTGCAAGGGAGTAATGCTCTTGAGAATGTACTCGGTCTCATCGAATACGATGGAGTTTGCGGGAAGTCTTACGGAAAGAGAGCTATCCTCGTTGAAGGTATACTCAAGCGAGCATCTGAATACGGGCTTGGACTCGTAAACGTGCTCGTATCCGCAGAATTCCTCGTCCTCATACATCATCTCGAAGGTGTAGTTAGAGCAATACTTCTTGATGAGCTTTGCCTTAACTGCCATCTGGGAATAATCGGTATCCTTTACCTTGTATACCGCATATCCGTCAGAGCATATCGTGGGAGTATTGTCGGTAAATTCAAACTTCTCATGAGCGGGGTTATAGGGCTGATAGGAGTTATAAACAGTGTTGATAGCATCCATAATAGCCGTAATCGAATTGATCTTAAGACGCTCATCGGTAGGAACCTTGTTCTGATTATTAGCCTTTACGTAGGACTCATACTCAGAGATCTTATTATTGAAGTCGGTCGAGAACTTTCTGATAGAGTTGGTGTGAATGAATCTCTCACCGTACACCGTCTCCTCGTCGTAGTATCTGCCGTTTTCATCGAAGTAGTTGATAGCGTATCTGTCGCCGAGCTTCTCCTTCATCATCTCGTAAAGAGTCTCGAACATAGGAGTAAGGATATCCTTTTCGAACTCATGAGCCTCGATAACTACTGGAAGAAGACAACGGGTAGCAGTATCACCGATAGCATAGCTTACGCGAAGACCGTTATCAATTCTGGTAACGGTGATCTGGTTGTACTTAGCAGCCCAGGTGGAGCTGTAACGAACCATAGAGTTCTCGGTGTCTTGAATGGTGGAATAGCTTACAGATATCTGGCTCGAAAGCTCGTCAACCGCGCCTCCTGCTCCTGCGAAGTTGTAGGAGTTGGTCGTGAGCATCTCACCTGTGGTGTTGTTGCGGTAGTACATAACGCCGGTATATCTGTTTACGTAGATGGTGAACACACCGTCCGTTGTGTAATCGAGATATCCGAGAGCAAGCTCTGCCTCGAACATTTCATCGGCGCTTGCGTACTCTGCCTTCTGATAACTATTAACGATAGCCTTTACCTCGTCGGTGGTAAGTCTTGTATCGCTTACTGACGAGTGGTGCGCCGCCTTAGCCTCAACGGGAATAAGAACCGCAATAGCGGAAAACATCATAATGACGACCAGAGCGGACGATAATATTCTTTTTAAATTCATATTCATTTCCTCCTCTGTTACATTCTGTTTCCAACTTCCTTGAATATCGCTATTACGAAGGTAACCATCTTCATAACCAAGCTGGAGAAGAGGATGATAACGAACATAATAACAAGCATTGCAAGGACGGTTCCAAGCATCGTAATAACGTTCTTTCCGAGAGAATAATCGTGAGTTACGAGTGTACCGAAGAACAGGAGCATTGCCATCCAGATAATGCCTACGGTAACGAGAAGGTTGACCATAGAGCCCTCGGTAGTGGTCATAACGTTGGTAAGAACGGTAGAAACGATAAGGAAGAGCGGAAGGGGTGCGAGTGAATAGCAGGTTGCTATATAAATATCCTTGAAGCTACCCTCACCGTCAAAGAGTGTGGTCAGACACCAGTTGGATACAGACCAGAGAATGACGGGAATAGTCACGGATATAATAGAAACGAAAATAGTACTGTAATTATCCTCGGGATTGAAGAGATAGCCCTTACCTATGGAATTATAGAAGAGGGCGAGAATCGTAATACCGAGAATAGTGGAAGCAGCTCTTACAGAGCCTCTCTTCTCATGCTTCAGATCCCAGAAGCCGTCGAAGGGATGGAAGCAAAGATGGAATACGTAAAGCAGCTCCTCCCAATAGGTCTTGCGTCCGACCTTAAGGGCAGTTTCCTTATTCTTACGCTTAGCGTAGCCAAGGAACTTGACAAGTCCGATAATAAGAGCGACCGCAACGATAACGATAAGGATTATCCAGTTGCCTATAAGATCCTTACGAACCTCGGCAAACGCCTTAGATGCGTAGGTGGTCTCGTAAGCGTTCTGAAGAATCTCATACGCCTCCTGATACTTACCCTGGCTGAACAACGCCTTACCTATACCGATGTACGCAAGGTCGAAGTTATTGTTCTTTGTAAGAACGTCCTGCCAATATCTGATGGAGGAGTCGTAATCGTGCTCGTTCTGATTGCGAAGAGCGCTGATAATAGTCTCACAGTACTCTGTGGGAGAGTAAACGACAAGCTTATATCTGTTACTCGTATCGCTGGTTTCGTCGAGAACAAGAAGATAAGAGGTGTCATCGATGTTCTGGTAGGTGATAGCCTGAAGGTTCTCACCGTTACCGAGAAGCTCACCGCCCTGACCGTACTCACCGCCGTCACCGAAGGCGAAGAGGAGGTTACCCTGCTGGTCATAGGTAAAGAGCTTGGAGCGCTTGTAGTCGAGTATGGTCCACATACCCTCCGGACCGAGCGCTACGTCGGAGATCTTGGAAACGTCCTTAGCGTAGAAGACGTCAACCTCTCCGCCGGGATCGAAGAAGCCGTTTCTCTTCATGATCTCGTGACCTGTGGAGTTGAGCTTCTTTACGGGGGAGTAATCCGATGCCTTGGACTTGATAGCGTTGTACTGCTCTGTCTCGTCTACCTTATCCGAGGTAGCGTAAACAAATCCGTCGTCGTCAACGGTGATGTTGTTGTAAGGATCGGAAAGGTTCTTTGTCTGCTGAGCAAGCTGCTCCTTAGTCTGGAATTTTCTCCATATTATATCTATAATACTGTAAGAAACCTTCTGAGCGCCGATATATCCGGTGAAGTCACCGTTATTGGAGAGAACTATGATACCCTCGTAGATCTGCTCCGCTACAACGAAGATTCTGCCGTAGATATCTACTGCAACCGCGTTGGGAACGAAGGCAGCGGGGTCAAGAAGGGGGCTGGAGGGAGCGGTGATCGTTCTGACATAGTTGAATTCTCTGTCATATATTACGATCGCCTTATTCTTGGTATCACAAACGTAAATGTAGCTCGAGCCGTCAGCGGTCTTGTTAGGATCGGTGACGAATACGCCCTCGGGATGATTAAACTTCACTTCCTTGCCGGCGTCATCGTAGTAAGTATCAATAACGTTAGTTACCTTGTAGTACTTATTAAGAACTACGATTCTGTTGTTGCCTGCGTCCGCGATATAAACGTTGCCGAGCTCGTCGGTAACGATATCCTCAGCGTCATTTAACTGAAGTCCGCCGAACTTATCCTTAAGACCCATATCGGTCGAGGTGATAGAGGTGTTGGTGGAATATGCGGTGGGAGAAAGCATCTGCTTTCCGCTGATGGAGTAGGTGTAGGTATCGTAAGCAACGTATGCCGAGGAACAAACTGCGCCGAACAAAAGAACGAATGCAAGGGAGAGTATAAGAATCTTAGTTAATTTTTTCATCAAATACCTCCTTAATCCTTCATACCGGAGGATCCCATCGTTTCCACGATCTGGCTCTGGTTGAATACGAATATCATAATGGGCACCATCATCATTACGACCGTGGAAGCCGCGCCCGCGCCGGAACGCGCGATACCGCCCGAAACTATCTGCTGAATAGCGTAGTTGAAGGTCTTGAGCTCCTCGGAGTGAATGTAGATGGACGAGCCGGAGTTCCAGAGGTTCTTGAAGCACTCAACCATAAGCGTCAGCCAAGCGGGCTTAACCATAGGCATCGCGATGGTGAGGTAGATGCGGAACTCGCTCGCACCGTCAAGACGCGCAGACTCGAGAACCGTGTCGGGAACCGAGGACTCCATGAACTGCTTCATCAGGTAAAGACCCATCGTACCCGCCATGGACGGAACGATGATCGAAAGATAGGTATCGATCCAGCCGAATGCGGAGAGAATGATGAAGTGAGTTACCTGGTTAACTGTGGAGTGGAACATAAGCGACATTACTATGATCTGGAAGATCATGTTTCTGCCGGGGAAACGAAGCTTTGCAAGCGAGTAAGCCGCCATAGATGCAAATACAAGGTTTCCGAGAGTACCGCAAATAGTGATAAATACGGTGTTGAATATGTATCTCGAGAACGGAACCCAAGAGTCACTCATAAGGGTGAAGAGGTCGCCGAAGTTTTCGAGAGTGGGTCTGATTACGTAGAATCTCGGGGGGAACATAAAGAGCTCGTCGAGAGGCTTAAGAGCCTGAATTACAACGTAATACATAGGTACGAACATGAACATACCGAGGAGGGTAAGCATGATGGTAATACCGGTATCACCGCCCGCAGATCTGTTAAGAACTACTCGGTGGCCGCGTGTTCTGAGTCTTTGTAACTTCTCTTTTGCCATGCTTACTCACCTACCTTCGAGAGCGCCTTCTTAATTATAATATTACTCGAGAACATTATAATGAAGAGTATAACGGCTATTGCCGAGGCGTAACCAATTTCGTATCGAGCTCCACCGTAGTCACTCAGGTGATGCATTATCGTATGCGCTGCATAGTCAACGGAGGGGAATCCGCAAAGAGCATCAACAACCGCGCCGAAGCCGAAGGAGTTGGTGATCGCGAGGACCGCACCGAACATAAGCTGAGGACGCATAGTGGGAAGTGTGATGTACCAGAGCTCCTGCCAACGGTTCTTGATACCGTCAACCGCAGCAGCCTCGTACATAGAACGGTCTATCGTCTGGAAACCTGCTATGAAGGAAAGGAATGCCGTACCGAGAGATGTCCAAAGAGCAACCACGATACAAAGAGGCATTACGTAATCCGCATTCTGGAACCAGAGAATAGGCTCCGTGATAATACCGTATTTGATAAGCACCGCGTTTGCCCAACCGTAAGAGTCGGACGAGAACAGTGTCTTCCAAATGAGGTACGCGTTACCCGAAATGGAGGGCGCGTAGAATATAAGTGTTACAACCGCACGGATCTTGGGCGGAAGCTCGTTGATGAACCAAGCAACCAAGAGCGCGAGAATGTAGGACACAGGGCCGGTTATAGCGGCGAATATCATTGTGTTCTGAATGGCGAGAATGAATATTTCATCGTCAAGGAACAGTCTCATATAGTTGTCAATGCCAAGGAAGTGCGGCATCTGCAACATATTGAAGTCGGTAAGACTCAGAATGATCGAAAGCACGACGGGGAGGACAGTGAAGATGATGAACAAAAGTAAGAACGGAGCCAGCATAAAGTAGGCCGTCTTATTGTTCTTCATCTCCTGCCACGTCCATCTCAGCTTCGAAACTTCCGAACGTTTTACCGGACGATTAGCTTCTGAAATCTGTGACATTAATGTTTCTCCTTTACTTGATTGACTTATTCCGCGGACTCGATCTGCGGAGGCTCATCGTCGGAGGACTCGGGAACCCAGAGGCCGAACTCCTCACGCTTACGCGCTATCTCAGAGTTGATAGCGTCAATGTAACCGCTGAGAGCATCGATGGGGTCTGCGGATTCGTTCACCGCATCAAGGAATGCGAACTGAGTATATCTGTTGATGATGTAGGAGCCGGGATAGTTAACGATGGAGGAAAGGTGATCCATCTGGTTCATTATCGCAGCCTTCTCCTTTGCAGTCCAGGAAAGGTTATCGATGGCCTTAAGGTTAGCGGTCTCATACTTAGCAGAGGGACCGATAAGCGCAACCATTCTGTTACCGTAGTTTGCCTGAGCCACCTCACCGGTCTGCCACTGGAGGAACTGCCAGGAGGCAAGGAGCTCGTCTCCTGTACATCCGTAGAGGATTACAGAGGAGCTGATACCTGCGAGGGAGTCGTAGTTGAAGGTTCCGTCCGCTCTCTTAGAGCCGGGGAGCGAGCAGAATTCCCAAAGGCCTTCAATCTCCGTAGCGTATACGGTAAGAGTGTTGTAAATACCCGAGTAGCCGCCGATTATGATAGGCATCTCACCGGTTCTGAAACGGTTGGAAGCATCGTAGGATACGGGGAACGAGTAGTCACTGTAAAGTCTGCAGGTGAAGTTAAAGGTCTCAAGAGCAATGTTGGAGTCGAGATCTATTCTTGCTCCTGCATACTTGGAATCGTAAAGGGACTCGTCGGTGTACTTCCACATGTTGCCGCCCTGCTGATAGATCATGAAATCGAGAGCGTCGATGTAGGATACGCCGATGGACATATTATTCGTTTGAAGAACAGGAAGAATTGAAAGAAGCTCTTGCCAGGATTCGGGAACGGAAAGGCCAAGGTTGGCAAGCACGTCCATTCTGTAGAACATCATGGCAAACGACATTGTCTGAGGAATACCGTAGGTCACGTCGAGAAGCGTTACGGTATCCATTGCTGCGTCGGCGAAATTGCCGTCAACCGCATCTTCAAATGTATTGGAAACGAAGGTAGGTGTCTCGCCGTCTCTCTTTTCGGTAGTGGTGGTCACGCTGCCGTCATCGTTTCTGTAAGAATAATAGGTATTGGTGAATACCGCATTTTCCTCATCGGACATTCTGTCCGAAGAGACGTTACCGCTGATACCGAGAACCGCGTCACGGATAGCGTAGTTGATAACGTCAGACGCGCCAAGGCCGAGATATACGTCGGGACCCTTACGCGAAAGAATGGAAGGAAGGAGCGTACCGCCGGTTACGAGCTTAAGGCTGACAGCCGTACCCGTATTGTAGGTAAAGCCCTCGGAGGAGTTCGCGTCGATCATGGTACGCCAGATCTGAGACTGGTCACGACCGGAAGCGAGCCATACGTCGATATTGAGAGTATTCTCGTCGGGAATAGTGGTAAGACCCATCTGATCGTAGTTAACGAAGAAGGAGCTGATGAAGGACTTGATCTCAAACCAGATAGACTTGAAGAAGCCTGCCTCTGCCTTGGGAAGCGAATCCCCGTCAGCAACGATATTCTCACCGTCCTGTACAGCAGGAACGACCCAGATGGAGTCAACCATCATCTTGGACGCCTTGGAGCTGTTGATCCAGGTACCGAGAGTACCGAGATAGGACTTGAGTGTGGTCATATTTGCCGCGATGTCAATACCGTCGTCCTTACCCATTGTGTTAAGGAGGATAGCGATGGTCTCAAGGGTTGCGATGTGAGAACCGTTGGTTCCGCAAAGAGCCTCAAGTCCTTCCTTGACATCCATAAGCTCAAGAGCCTCCTCAAGAAGGGTGATGAGAACCTCGGGCATAACCGAGATGTAGTTGTAGTCACGGTATTCATCGGGATCAGTACCGGTCAGCTGAAGAATGCTGAGGTAGCAGGCGTTGATCTTATCGAGAGATACCTCGACTCTCTGTATGTACTCCTTAAGGGTACCGAGAGAGCACTCGAGATAAACGGTGTACTCTACACCCTCCTCGAAGTAGAACATAAACGCGGTATCATCCTTGGATACGAAGCTCGACTGCCACTCCTTGTCGTAGTTGAACTCAGCCTGATATGCCTCAGCGAAGGGAACCTCGGGAGTTCCGTCCTCCTCGCCGTAGTGTCCGCCGTGAAGCTTGATGGTACGGCAGATGTACATACCCTGAAGCGCATCCTGCTTGTATCTCATAGCAAGATTGTAAAGGCCGGTCTCGGTTACGGTAAACTTGTATGCCGCCCACTGTCCTACTGCACTGTAACTGTTCTCACCGATAACGTTGTAAAGCTGAGAGTTTGAGGACACGGGATAGTTGACCGCGGAGGTATTATCGTTGGTAGCCGCTACTGAGGAGTCGGATACGAGATCGGGGAACTCAGCCTGAAGCTCGATGATCTTACCGTTCTCGGCAAGCTTGTAGTAGCCCATCTTCTTGTATTCCTCAAGGATCTCCGCATAGCTGGGAAGATCGTTCTTCTCAACCATTACCTTACCTTCAACCTCGGTAACGGTAACGGGATCAAGAACGGGAACGAGCTCGATCGACTTGATGATCATGGGCTCGCGCTCTGCCTCTAGAGTGATGGTACGGGTACCCTCCGCAAAGTAGAACTCAAAGGCTCCGTCATAGTAGCCCGAGCTGTCCTTTACGTAGTAGGTATTCCAGCCCGCCTCGGGATCAGCCTCGGGAGCCATGGAGTTACCGTTGATATCCTGCATTATTCTATAGGTCTTTACGGTCTTAACACCGCTCTTTACCTCGGTGACGATCTTGTAGTAGCCCTGCTCGCCCTCGGCGTCGCGGAGCTCGTACTTTACGTCATAGGAGTCGGGCTCAGAGACGTTTGTTACAACGTCTGCGATATCACCGTACTTATAGACCCAATTTTTGTCGAATTTAAGAGAGCTGACCTCGTTGAAAGGAACCTTATCGTCGATCTTAAGCTTTCTTTCAATGGCCGAGACGCTGCTCTCGGAGGTTTCAACCGAATAGTATTCGATCTTAACGTAATAAAATCCCTCCTGCTCTGCAGTGAGAGTAACCTGCCAGGAAGCGAAGCCCTGCGCGGGGAGATAAACCGACTGTGCCTTGTTTTCATCTCCGAAGTTTACCCATGCGTCGGGAGTGGATGCCATCGAATCGATACACATCTGATTCGATGCAACAGCCTGAGCGACCTTCCCCTCATTCGCCTCAATATCCTCATCCGTAATAAAGTTAAGGATGTTCTCGATAGGAATGGACGAATAGGTGGCACCGCCACTCAGATTTGCGAGATAGATGTCTCGCTGCTCGCTGTGACTGCTCAGATACTCGGCGTAGGAAAGCGTACCTACGAGGGCCTGCATCTGCTCGAGTGTCGAGGCGCTGTACGGATTCTTCTCATCCGATCCGGGATGTCTTTTGAGAGACTCTCCCTCATCGGAGGATGCGAATACTGTCACACCGCATACAGACAACAGCATCGTTACAGAAAGTATAAAGCATAGGACTTTCTGAAAACGGTTTTTCTTCATGTTCTGTTTCCTCCAAAATAGATTTGTACCTATACGCACACACGATAAAAACCGAGCAGCCCTTTCGGACTGCATCACCTATCGCTATGCGCTATAAATTACACGTAAAATTATAGCACACGGCCTAAAAAATGTCAACAACCTATTTTCTTCATTATATATAAAGCAAATCCGTCAATAAACAAGTTTTAGATTAATTTTAAATTTAATGTAAATAATTGTTTATGTCATTCAAAACGGTTTGAACGTGCCGTATAACTTGGGGTAAATTAAATTTACTCTTAATACGTTGATTTTGTACTCAAATCGCAACAAAAAAGCAAGCAGAGTAAATGCAATTTACCAAAAAAGTAAATTATAGAGTTCATTTTCGTTATAATTAAACAACCTTTTTTATTTTTGTTTAACTTGTACAAAAAGCGTTTAAAAATTTCTACGGACCATTTTTCGTTATAAGGGGTATTTTTAGCTTATTTTTGGGGTAAAACGTCAAAAAAACGCCTATGGCAAGCGACCGCGAAAGTCAATGCCATAGGCGTTTATTCAGTGTATTTTTGTGTAAAGAATTGTCCTTTGTACGCACCGTTGTCTCGGTCAACTACTCACCTTCGGCCAAGATAAAGCCACCCGCAAGCAGTGTATCACCGTCATACATAACGGCTGACTGTCCGGGGGTTACTGCCTTCTCGGGGTTATCAAGATGGATGAGTGCTCCGCCTTTTCCGTCAAATATCGCGGTGGCAGAAACAGGTCTTGCAAGATACCTGAGCTTGACCTCTACCCTTCTCTGTGCTCCCGCCTCGGGCTCCGCCATTCCGGTGAATACAACGTCACTGACAGATACGGTATCCGTGTAGCTGCCCTCCGCCGAGAGCACGATCCTGTTGGTGCCGGCGTCAATCCTGCTGACGAATATCCTCTCGCCATAGGAGACTCCGAGTCCCTTTCTCTGCCCTACCGTATATCTGATTATACCCTTGTGTCTGCCGACCACAGTGCCGTCCTCGAGCACGAAGTCCCCTTCGGGAAGCTTGCCGACCGTGTCCTCAATATACGAGGCGTAATCTCCGTCGGGGATAAAGCATATCTCCTGACTTTCCTTTTGCTCAGCAGCCTTGAGTCCGGCGGCACGAGCCTTCTCTCTTACCTCGGTCTTAACCTCGTCGGAAAGCGGCAAAAGGAGAATGGAGAGCACGTCCTCGGGGAGTCTGTGCAGCATATAGGTCTGATCCTTGCGGGAATCCTTGGCGCGCTTCAGCGTGTAAAGCGTCCTTCCACCGTCCGGAGTCGTAACGACACTCGCATAATGCCCTGTCGCTATCTTGTCAAAGCCGTTTTCCCTCGCGAAATCCGCAAGAACACGGAATTTTACCAACGGGTTGCATATAACACACGGATTAGGAGTCCTTCCGGCGGTGTATTCGCTGACAAAATTCTCCTTTACGGCCTTGAATTTCTCGGTGGCATCAATAACGTGAAGCTTAATACCAAGCGCCTCTGCAGCTTCCATAGCACTCGCGGTTTCCGCATACTCATGCATAACGGCAACAGCGCCCTCTACCTCGTGGCCTTCCTTTATTAACTTTAACGCGGCGTAAGTGCTGTCAAGACCGCCGCTCATTCCTACGAGAATCTTCATCGGAAGCTCCTTTCATATACTAATCGGAAAAACAATGAGAATGCCCTCGGGACACCTTACCGGAGACCGTCAAAGCATTCTCATATATTTGGTTTCAGGTATCAGTCCTCGTCGACGACCTCTTCCTCATCGTGCTCCTCGGGGAGCTCAAAATCGATAGGTCTGCCAACTCTCTTGTAATAGTCTGCGATCGCGCTTCTTACTGCCTCCTCGGCAAGCACGGAGCAATGCACCTTTACGGGCGGAAGTCCGTCGAGAGCCTCAACGACCGCGCTGTTGGTAAGAGCAAGAGCCTCCTTGACGCTCTTGCCCTTGATGAGCTCGGTTGCCATAGACGAGGTAGCGATAGCCGCACCGCATCCAAAGGTCTTGAACTTGCAATCGGTGATAATATCGTTCTCATCGATCTCAAGATAAATCTTCATAATATCGCCGCACTTTGCGTTACCTACAACGCCAACGCCCTGCGCGTCCTCTATCTCACCAACGTTTCTCGGATTGGTGAAATGGTCCATAACTTTTTCACTGTAAAGCATTTTGAAAAACTCCTATTTTTTGTCTTATCGATGTTTATTGTCTATTCTTGTTTACAATTTCTTCCCATAGCGGACTCATATTACGAAGTCGCTCAACAATGGGCGGGAGAACCTCGAGTATATAATCGATGTCCTCGTCAGTGGTTTCGTGAGTGATCGAGAGTCTTATCGAGCCGTGTGCCTTCTCGTGCGGAACTCCGGTTGCCAAGAGCACGTGAGAGGGGTCAAGAGAGGCTGATGAGCACGCAGAGCCCGTCGACGCGCATACGCCCGCCATATCGAGCCACATAAGAATACTCTCTCCCTCGATGAACTCAAAGCCGATATTCACGTTACCTGCAAGTCTGTTTGTCGGGTGTCCGTTGAGCTTGGAATACGGTATTTTAGTGAGCTCGGAAATCAGTCTGTCTCTCTTTTCTCTGACCTTATCAAGCTCGGGAATTCTCTTTGCCGCTATCTCGAGCGCGGTTGCAAGACCTACGATGTAGGGCACGTTTTCGGTGCCTCCGCGCTTACGTCTTTCCTGTCCTCCGCCATCGATAAGATTATCGATAAACACGCCCTTTCTGATATAGAGCATACCTATGCCCTTAGGTGCGTGGAGCTTATGTCCCGAGAGCGAGAGCATATCCACCTTAAGCTTTGACAGATCAATATCAACCGCGCCGACCGCCTGCACGGCATCGGTGAAGAAGAGTGCGCCCTTTGAGTGCGCTATCTCAACCATCTCTTCGATAGGCTCGATCGTTCCTATCTCGTTATTCGCGAACATTATCGCAACGAGAGCGGTGTTTTCGGTTACGACAGCGCGCAGCTCATCGAGATCCACAACGCCGTACTCGTCAACGCCTACGTAGCTGACGGTGAAGCCCTGCTTTTCAAGAGCCTCGCAGGTATGGAGCACCGCGTGATGCTCAATTTTTGATGTAACTATGTGCGTCCTTCCCTTTTTCTTCATCCTCATAGCCGCGCCCTTGATGGCCCAGTTATCCGACTCTGTGCCCGAGGAGGTGAAGTAAAGCTCGTTCGCTGTGCAATTAAATACGCGCGCTATCCTTGATCTCGCATCGTCGACGAGAGCCTTCGCCTCATATCCCTTGCCGTGCTGACTCGAGGGGTTGCCCCAGGCAGTCTCGAAAGAGGAGGACATAGCCTCTATAACCTCGCGAAGGACCGGCGTGGTCGCCGCGTTATCTGCATATACAAATCTTGACATTTATTTGTCCTCTTATGGTATTAATTTCTTTTTCCTTAGTATTCTATACCTTTTTTGTGTAGATTTCAATACCCAAAACAAAATAAAACGCGCAGATATGTTAATTTTCTGTGAACAAACCGACTCCTGCGTACGCAAAATAAATATTTTCGGCGTTGCGCTTGACATCAACGTGAAAAAAAAGTAAAATATACGTGGTGGAATCTGATGCTTTGCCGCCCCGCAGAGCTTTTTCCCGAAAAACACACGACAGAAAGCGAGAAAAATATGTATACAGTTGGCGTTGACCTTGGCGGTACCAATATTGCCGTCGGTATCTGCGATGAAGATCTTAATATAGTTATCAAGGGCTCAGTGCCCACCCTTGCCGCAAGAGACCCCGAGCTTATTGTGAAGGATATGGCGGCGCTCGTTAACAGCCTCGCCGAAAAGGCGGGTATCCCCCACTCTGAAATATCCTACGTGGGCATCGCGGCTCCCGGCTCTGTTAATTCCGACACAGGCGTGGTCGAATATTCCAATAACATTCAGATGTCCGACTTCCCCATGTGCGAAATATTTAAAAAGTATTCTCCCATCAAGGAGGTATACATAGCCAACGACGCTAACGCGGCGGCTCTCGGCGAGGCTCTCGCAGGCGCGGCAAAGGGCGCAGGCGTAGCTCTGATGATCACGCTCGGCACAGGTGTCGGCGGCGGCGTTATTATGAACGGCAAGATCTTTGCGGGAGGAGTAAATTACTCGGGCACTGAGCTTGGACACACAGTCCTCGTGGCAGGCGGCAGACAGTGTACCTGCGGCAGACGCGGCTGCTGGGAGGCGTATTCCTCTGCCACCGCTCTTTCCAGAATGACCAAGGAGAAGATGACAGAGCTCAGCCTCAAGGGTATTCCCTCTCTTATGCACGGTATGGAGAAGCCTGACGGAAGCGTATCCGCAAGAGTTCCCTTCGCCGCTATGAAGCAGGGCGACCCCTACGGCAAGGAGGTATGCGACGAATATATCCGCTATCTCGCTGAAGGTATCACCAATATGATCAATATCTTCCAGCCCCACGTGCTCTGCATAGGCGGCGGAGTATGTAACGAGAAGGAATATCTCACCGCTCCGCTCATCGAGATAGTAGAGAGAGATCAGTACACAAGATCCAATCCCAACAAGACTAAGATCGTTACGGCAAGCCTCGGAAACGACGCGGGAATTATCGGCGCGGCAAGCCTCGGAAGATAAGATACGGGCATAAGCGCGCTGAGACGCTCTTAACGAAATAAAAACAATAAATTTGAGGAAAACTAAGGAATAATCCCGCGGTTTTCCTCTTTTTTATCGGTTTATTAACAATTTGTTTTCAAATTATTCTCCCTTTATTGTTGAAGACCTCGCGTAAGTGGTTTAAAATAAATATATAAAATTCTTTGGAGGATCTTATGACAAGGCTTATAGCTTTACTCCTCTTGATGTCCATGCTATTCAGTCTGTGCGCATGTGCTGCAGGCGGCAAGGATAACGGCGAGAAGCCCGAAGACGGCAACACGCAGGGAGGCGAAGGCAATGAAGAAGAGGTGACCGATCCCTCATCGGTGATCGTTGTACCCGAATATAAGGACTATGGCAGAGGCACGGTGAATTTTGAAGATCTCGTGTACTCGCGCCCGAATATTCAGTCGGCAATAGACCAAATAAATGCCGTAACTCTCGAGGTTAAGGCAAACGAAAAAACCGTCTTAGAGCAGATCGAGTCGATAAGAGCGCTGGAGAGCGCGATCGATGCGGTGGATACGATGTACGCCCTTTCGGAGATATATAACAGCAAGGATATGTCAGCGGAATTCTGGCAGACCGAATACACGTATATAAGCGTGAATTATCCCAAGCTCTCGCAGGCGATCGAGGATCTTCTCGAGGCGTGCGCTGCGTCCGACCACCGACTCACCTTCGAGGAGGATTACTTTGGATACAGCCTTGAGGAATACGCCAACGGAGGAATGTACTCCGACAGTGTGGTTGCGCTTCTGGAGAAGGAGGCAGAGCTTGAGTCAAGATATTCCTCGCTCAGCACCGCGACCGTAGAGATCGTGTATGACAGCGCCGTATCCTCTATCCGTTGGGAGGGCACCGCGGACGAGGTCTACGCTATGGCGAGAGAGCACTTCAAGAACGACGACGCAAGCTATGAGAGAGTCTCGATAGCGATAGATCTTCTCTACGAGAAGAAATATACGGAGCTCTCTATTCCGATCTTCGTTGAGCTTATCAAGGTAAGACGTCTTATCGCGGACGAGCTCGGCTACTCGAGCTACTCCGAGCTTGCCTACAAGAAGCTTGGCTACGACTATTCCCCCGAGAGTATGCTCGCGCTTCTTTCGGACGTCGGAACCTATGCCTCCCCCGTCGCTAGCGAGCTTGAGAGCTCGGTTTTCGGCTCTTATTTCCAGAAAAACGCTCAGCCCAGATTAAGCAAGGAAGTGCTTATCAACAGTCTCTACGAGGTATATTCGGAGCTTGGCGGCGACTACAAGGATGCGTACTCATATATGCTCCAGCACAACCTCTACGACGTCTCGAGCGACGCGAAGAACAGATTTTCAGGCGCATTCACCGCGTATATCAGCGGTAACGCATCGCCGTATCTTTATATGAATGCCTCGGGCTTCATCAGAGATTACTCTACCCTCTCGCACGAGTTTGGACATTTTCTCGACGGATATATCAACAACGGACAGAGTGAATCCCTCGCAATATCCGAGATATCCTCTCAGGCTCTTGAGCTGCTCACGCTCTTAAAGCTTAAGGGAAAGACGTTCCCGACGGATTACCAGTATCTCGAGTATTACTCGATGTTTACCTTCTTAAACGGTGTACTGCTGGTGCAGAGCTTCTACTCCGCATTTGAGCATTTGGCATACTCGCTCGATTACGACGATATAACCGAGGCAAAGCTCGAGGGCCTTGTAGAGGAGGCGTTTACGCTTATTTACGGTGAGGAATTGAGCATAGAGGGAGACCTCTCCTACGTTACCCTAACGCACACTGTTCTCTACCCCTTCTACGTTGAGTCATACGTTACCTCAGGACTTGTCTCTCTCGATATTTTCTTCACGGAGAGTGGCAGAAACGGAAATGACGGCGAGGGCTTTAAGCTCTATGAGACGCTTCTTGAGAGAGGCGGCACAGAGCTCGACTTTACAGAAAGGCTTGAGGCCGCGGGACTTGACTCCCCGCTTGAAGAAGGAAAGGTCAAGGAAATATCCAACAGCATCTACTTCCGTATCACGGGAAAAAGCTACTACCGCGAGAGCGATAATTACGTTGACGCGGCTTAAATATACGATTTGAGGACACCGTTTTCAGGTGTCCTCTTTTTTACCTTATTGCAAGTGGCGATGTTTTGTTTTTTTCAGTACCGTCATATGCATTTTTCTTTGTTTTATTACATTTTCGGCGGTTTTCCGTGCGGTCTCATACGTTCCTCGGGCTCGGGGATCTCGCCTCCTGCGTATCTCTTTGCCTGCGTTGAGAAAAGCTCGTAGTATCTGCCGCCGAGTGACATCAGCTCCTCGTGATTTCCGACCTCGGCAACCGTACCGCCGTCTATAACGACGATCTTGCTTGCGGTGACGGCGCTTGAGAGCTTTATTCACCCCCAAATTATCTCTTGCATAACATAGGTTAATGAAGCAAATAAACCGACAAAGGAGAAAGAATATGAGATTTGACAAAGAGAAGCTGAACGAGCTTATTTCCCTGCCCGACGACGAGCTGTGGAGGACCGTAGTGATGATAGGTAAAACACACGGCTTCACACTCCCCTCAAAGACACCGCCGCACGACGAGCTCGAGAAGCTGCGAAAAATCGCCAAGGACGGCTCGAAAATGAACGTTGGCGCGGCAATGAAGGTACTCTCTAAATACGCAAAATAGGAGGTAATATGGAGTCTACACCCGATTTATCAAGGATAGTGAATCTTATAATGCAGAATCCCGAGCTGATCGAGCAGATATCCGCTCTGGCAAAGTCGGAGCCCGAGGAGGAGGCGCATACCGAGGAGGCACGTGGGGAGGAGGTCGAGACGGTTGCCGACGTCCGCGAGGCGCCCAAAAGAGATATGCGCTCACACCGTCACGAGCTCTTGTCTGCTATGAAGCCATACCTCTCCGAGAATAGGCGCTCTGCCCTTGACTCAATGTCATCAATACTCGATATTATCGACGTGATGTCACATAAGTAAGTGGGAGGAAGAGTATATGTACACCCGCCCTTATAACGATGAACCACACGGAATAGTGATACCCGAAAGCTACGGAGGAACACTGCTTCGAGAGAGCGAGAGACCTATCAAAAACGTCGAAGAAGCACCTAACGAAGCGCACGAGACATCAGTAAAAAATCCATGGGAAAAAGAGGCTGAAAGCCCCAGAGAGGAAGTACATAAAAAAGAAGAAAGTGCGGAAGCCTTTTCATCCTTATCAAACCTGCCTTTTGGTAATTTTCTGACGAAATTAGGCAAAAATAGCAAATTTAGTTTACAAAAAATAGGCACAGAGGAGATCCTGATCATTGCGACCGCCGCATTCCTCTTTTTCTCCAAGGAGGGTGACAAGGAGTGCGCGATAATGCTCTTACTCCTTCTCTTTCTCGGATAAAACAAAAAACGCCTTCTCAAGCTCTCCGCTTTACGGATTACCTGATTAGGCGTTTTTTTATTTGCTTTATGGAGCAAGGAGATAAACTTCCCTACTCTATTTTCTATTTATCTTTGCCGTTAACGTGTCACATCAGAACAAAGTCATCTGATTAGTTTCGGTGAGATTATCAAGCACGTGATTTCGTCTCAGGATCTCAATAACCGTCTTAGAAACACCGGTCTTGAGTCTGAGCTCCTCGATGGAGTGTATCTTGTACTTTTCTCTGATCTCAACGATCTTGTGAGCGGCGGTGTCACCAAGTCCGGGTAAGGAATTGAAGGGCATACGGATCTTTCCGTCCTCGGGAAGGAAGGCGGTAGCATCCGACTTCTCAAGGTTGACGCTGAGGAATCTGACGCCTCTTGCCATAGCCTCTCTGACGAGGTAAAGAGTCGAGAGCTGCTCGTTGTCCTTGGCGGTGGCCTGATTCTCCTTTACCTTCTGCTCGATGGCTCCGATGGCGGTATTAACACCCTTGTACCCGCCCGACGCGATCTCACCGTCAAAGCCTCCGGGAGCTACCGTCAGGAAGGCGGCGTAGAACTCCATCGGATAGTATATCTTGTACCAGGCAAGACGTATCGCTGACATAACGTACGCGGCGGCGTGAGCCTTCGGGAACATGTACTTGATCTTCTTACAGGACCAGATGTACCAGTCGGGCACGTCGTGCGCCTTCATCTCAGCCTCCCACTCGGGCTCCAGTCCCTTACCCTTACGAACAGACTCCATTATGTCGAAGGAGAGCTTACTCTCAAGTCCGTGGGCAATGAGGTAAAGCATAATACTGTCACGCGTACCAACGACCTCGGAAATCGTGCAGGTGCCCGCTTTGATAAGCTCCTGCGCGTTACCGAGCCAAACGTCGGTGCCGTGGGTAAGACCTGATATCTGAAGGAGGTCGGCAAAGTTCTTCGGCTTAGCCTCAAGGAGAACCTGCTGAAGGAATCTGGTGCCGAACTCGGGGATACCGAAGGTGGCAAGCTGGCTGCCTCCGATGTCGTCGGGAGTGATACCTAGCGGCCTTGTCGACTCAAAGAGCTCGTATATCGTCTTATCGTTCATCTTAACGTCGAGGACGCTGGTGTTGGTATACTTCTCAAGCATCTTGTACTTGGTCGGAATATCGTGGCCGAGCTCGTCAAGCTTGAGTATCGTATCGTGAAGATATGAGAACTGGAAGTGAGTCGTGACCGTATTGGCATTCGGGTCATCGGCGGGATGCTGGACCGGGCTGAAATCGTAGACGTCATACTCGTTGGGAATAACGATGATGCCGCCGGGGTGCTGACCGGTCGTGCGCTTTATACCCAGTATGCTCTTTGCCATATAGTCGAGCTGAAACTTGA
>CAZUQN010000017.1:0-28013 GCA_964622425.1 uncultured Ruminococcus sp. | reverse complement strand
CATTTGACGTTATGATTGCTAACGGTGCCCCGGGGAGTAGAGAGCAATCAAAGGGAGAATCGTCTCCGCTTACTTTATCTGTGACAAAAAGAAGCGTTTGTGTAGTGATATCAGAAAGGGAAACCGATGGCTCTGCCAACAGATTGCGAAGCTTATATGGAATGTCAATGCTTGAACACCCCTCAAAGAGTTCATTTACTGTGAACTTTTTCATAACATCTCCTAATCTTCAAAATCAGTACCTAACACGGTGAGAGTTATTACACTGCCTTTTTTAATTTTTGCACCAAGAGGCAGGCTCTGAGAGGTGACTGTCACAGTAGTGCATTTTTCAGACAATCCTCCGCTGATGGCGATATTAAGGCCTAAATTTGTTAAAAGAAGGTTAGCTTCTTTTATTGACAATCCAACAACCGATGGTACACTTACGTATTCATCATCTCTTTTTTCGGTGTAGAGATAGATTTTTGAGCTTGATTTTAATATTGAAACGTCAGCTGCAGGAATCTGACTTATCACAGTGCTTCCGTTACCGACTAAGACGTAATTCACCTGATTCTTTTTCAGACCTTCCACAACCGAGTCTACGCTTGCGCCCACGTAATTACCCACGGTATATTCAGTGCGCTCGCTCGAGGAGTTGAAATCCAGGTAGGGAAGAATGCTTGTGAGAAGGTTGGATACGTACGGTGCAGCGACTGTCGAGCCGTACTTCACTTGGGATTGCGGCTCATCAACTACTATAATAACAGCTATTCCGTTTTCATTCGAGGGAGCATAAGCGACAGTTGAGCCGATTCTCAGATATGAGTTACCGTTTTCATCGAGAATGTCAAACTTTTGAGACGTACCTGTCTTTGCGGCGACAAGATAACCGTCGACGTAGGCGTTTTTTGCTCCGCCGTCTCCACTCACACCTTCCTCAAGAATCTCTGATACTGTTTTTGCAACCTCCTCGGAGATTACTTTTCTTTTTATGACGGTTTGGTGCTCGGAAATAATTTTTCCATCATCGTCTATAACCTTTGCAACAAGATACGGCTCTACGAGATTTCCGCCGTTTGCCACCGCCGCTATTGCAGTAAGTTGACTTATGATAGACACCTTGAAGCGCTGACCGAAAGATGCTGTGGCAAGCTCTGTTGATCCTATATTTTCGAGCTTGTGAAATATTGTTCCGGCTTCACTCGGGAGGTCTATTCCGGTTTTTTCAAAGTAACCGAAACGCTCAACGTAAGAGTAGAAATCCTCAGCGCCTATTCTCTCAGCGATAGTCATCATGGTTGGGTTGCATGACATTTGTAATCCGTAGGCAAGGGAAAAGCCGCTGCCGTGTCCTGTGGTCTTGTGACATTTGATCCGCCAACCGCCAACGGTGTGATAGCCGTTGCAGGAGAATTTGTCGGTAAGCTTAGCTGCTCCGGTATCAAGTGCTGCGGACACGGTAATTATCTTGAAGGTTGATCCCGGTTCATATGTTTCGCTTACGGCTTTGTTTGACCACATTATCTGCATGAGCTCGTTTTTATATGCTTTATATTCGCTACTGCCCTCGATTAAATTGCTATTTTCTAATTTTTGTTGTGACTGAGCATCGAGCTCAAAAGGTTCGTTGGGGTCAAATGGCGAGGAGGTAGCCATAGCTAGTATTGCACCTGTGCTTGTATCCATTACAATTCCGGTAGCTCTGTTTTGCACAGAATGATTAACTCGAATGAGCTCAAGTTGGCTCTCAAGTTGTTCTTGAATGAACGAGTCTATCGTTGTCACGATACTGTATCCGTCCGTTGCTCTTGAGACACCGCTGTAATCACCCGGCATTGAGTTTCCCGCGGCATCTTTGGCATATGTATAGTAACCGTCTTTTCCCGCAAGCAGGGAGTTGTATGAATATTCGAGTCCGTAAAGTCCTTGATTATCGCTTCCGGTGAAGCCGAGCACGTGTGCGGCAAGAGTGCCGCAAGGATAGTATCTGGAGGTTTGAGCTTCTGTGAGAATCAGGTCCTCTATTCCATTAGCTTTTGCAAAGCTTATGATATCATTATATTCGTCTTCATTCGCAGATTTTTTTATGGTGACGTCGAGCACGTTGCTATTCGCTATTTTTTTATATAACGTCTCGTAATCGAGGGATAGGATTTTGCAAATTCCTTGCGATATAATCTCTGCGTAATTAACACCGTCATTCTTAGCTCGTGTTTTGATCTCACGTGTCGAGACGAATATTCGCCAAGTGGTCTTTGTTGTTGCGAGCAAATTCATATTTGAATCATAAATATTGCCTCGCTCAGCTTTCATATTCGATGTGGTTGTTATTTGGTCGAAGGCCTTTGCCTTGTAATAATCATAAAGAATGTAATCAAGTCTGAAGACGTTGAATAGCAAAAAACATACAATGATTAAGAATGAGCAGAGAATTGTCAGGGCACGTCGCCTACTTTTTTGTCTTGTGAGATCAATATCGCTTTTTATCATTATTCTACCTATTAATAAAAAAATATAGCGATAACCGCAGAGGGCTATCGCTATATAGTATGCATGTATTATTAAATTAATGTAGAAAAATTACTTTTCCTCTGTGATATTTTCGTAGCTTACCTCATCCTCGATCTGCTCGGGAGTATAGGTTTCCGCATAGCTTGTCTCAGGCTTCTCAGCAGTCTTGGGAACGTTTGCGCCGGCTCCACCGGAAAGAGAGAATATACCGCAAGAGAGAACGAGGGCGCAGGCTGCGGTTGCAGACAAAAGCGCAGAAATAGACGTACGGAAGGGGAAGCTTCTGATAGTCTGGTCCTTAACGGGAGCCTTCTTGACGGTGAGCTTGTCGTTTACGTATTCAACAATGGTGGAAAGAGAAGTGGTTCTTACGCTTGTAGCAATGGGAAGAGAAGACTCAGATCTCTTGTTTGCCTTCATAAGCATAAAGTCACCAACGGTACATTCGGTGCCATTGTATATAACGGTGAATTGATTTTTTAAATTAGTATATAAAGCGTCATAGGGATTCATTACCGAAGTCATTTTCTAAGTCTCCTTGTTTTATATTTTTTCCGCAACTCTGAGCTTTGCGCTTCTGGAACGCGGATTATAGGTAAGTTCTTCCTCTGAGGGAAGAATCGGTTTCTTCGTGATTTCCTTTATCGATGGTTTGTTACCGCAGACACAAACGGGGAAGTCTCTTGGGCAGGTACATCCGCGGGAAAGCTCCTTGTAGGTCTGCTTTACGATTCTGTCTTCCAATGAGTGGAAGGAAATGATAGCGATTCTGCCGCTTTCTTTAAGATTTGCAGCGGCGGCTTTAATTACCGGTGTTATGGCATCAAGCTCTGCATTTACCTCTATCCTTATTGCCTGGAAGGTTCTTTTTGCAGGGTGGGGACCATCTGCTCTTGATGCTGCGGGAATAGCTCCTTTGATTATATCCGAGAGCTCTTTTGTTGTTTCAATGGGCTTGTCCGCTCTTGCTCTGCATATCGCAGATGCAATCTTGGGTGCGAAGCGCTCCTCACCGTAATCATATATGATTCTCTTTAAGTCGCTTTCCGAATATTCGTTAACGACGTTGTAAGCGGAAAGGGGAGCGTCGGTATCCATTCTCATATCAAGCGGAGCATCGTGCATATAGCTGAAGCCACGCTCAGGAACGTCAAACTGGTGAGAGCTGCAACCGAGATCGGCAAGCACCCCGCCAAGGTTGTCCACCTTTAACTCGCGGAGTACAGATCCCAGTGAAGAGAAATTGTCGTTTACAAAGGTTACTCTGTCGAGATAGTCCTTTAATCTTTCGGTTGCCGCTGCGATTGCGTTTTTGTCTCTGTCGAAGCAGATAAGACGGGAATTCGGTCCCATACGCTTAGCTATTTCGAGAGAGTGTCCGCCGCCTCCTGCGGTGCAGTCAACGTAAGTAAAACCATCTCTGATATTTAAAGACTCGATACATTCAAAAAGGAGAACGGATACGTGAGAAAAATTGATATTCGACATAGTCCATTTCCTTTCGAAGTGTGATTAAAGTCCGTATTGATACATCGTCTCTCTGATTCTTTCGAGATTTCTGTTCTTCTCGCGTTCGTTCCAGATTTCCTCAGACCAGATTCTGATCTGACGTCCTCCGCCGACGAATACGATGTTTTTGTTGATCTGTGCGTGTTCTGCCAATCTGTCATCGAGAATGATTCTTCCGTTAGAATCGGGAACACATTTCTGAGCTATACCGAGAAGGAATTCCTGAACCTCAAGAGCAACCGTCTCAGGGAGCTGCTGGATTTTGTCTACGTATATCTCCCAATCCTCAGCGGTGTATATGGAAAGATAGGTGTCAAACTTTCTGGTAATGTAGAATTCATCGCCGAGCTCTTCACGGAACTTTGCAGGGATGAAAACGCGTTTCTTTGCATCAAGAGAATGCTTGAATGAACCGACGAATGACATCTTATTCTCTCCTTTCTTTTTCTCTTCACACTGATTGACGGGGTTTTGGAGGGAAAATACATCACTTTTCACCACTTCGCCCCACTTTGCTACTATTATAATACTTTTATTATGAAAATGCAATAGTTTTTTGAAAAAAAGTTTAAAAAAAATTAATTTTTTGAAATTTGCACCGAAAAATTAAAAAAACTATTCCATTATTGTGTTTTTTGTGGTAGAATATTTGCAGAAAACAACTGTTTTCAGGGTAGAAATGATTATACGGGAGGTGCACATGTCAATATTCAAGAGAATATTCGGAATCGGTAAAAATCCCGACAGCTTTGCGTATAAGCTTGACAGAGCAAAGGAGCTTCACGGTCAGGCGGTGAAGTATGTTACCGAAAGAATTGACGGTAACGAGGATATCATCGGAAGAGGTGGGGCACTTGCTATCCACGAGGATAAATTCATAGTGGATTCCTCCGGAGACAGAATTTTCGTGTGCTATATAAAGGATCTTGATGCGAGCTGGTTGATGAGCGGAAACGGAGCAGTTATCAGCGGACCTAATCTGCTTGAGGACGGTAAGCATAGGACTATAACGGTTCATTTTGTTTACCATCGCAAATAATCCTTCACGGAGATAATTTATGAGTAATTTCAAAACCTCTGCTGTCATTCTTGCCGCCGGTATCGGAAGCAGAATGGAAAGTGAAAATCACAAGCAGTTTATCAAATTATTTGATAAAACGATTCTTGAGAGAACAGTTTCTGCCTTTGAAAAAAGCCGTAAAATTGACGAGATTGTTGTTGTTGTAAGAGATGATGAGCTCGAGGAGGCAACCTCGTTATTGGCTGAAATTTCGTCTTCTAAGCCTATCGCCTTTGCAGTAGGTGGAACGTGTCGTGCCGAGTCGGCAAAAAACGGATTTGAGGCCTGCTCAGACAAGTGTGACTTTGTCGCGATTCACGATGCGGCCAGATGCTTGATTACGCCCAAAATGATAGATAAAGTTGTCGAAAAGGCGCATCAATTCGGAGCAGCCACCGCCGTGTGCGGTATTTCCGATACGGTAAAAACCGTAGATGTAAATGGAAAAATAACATCTACAATCTCAAGAAATGAAGTTTTCAGAGCGCAAACCCCTCAAGTTTTTTCAACTGAGGTATACAGAAAAGCACTCGATAATTGTCAGGATTTGACTGTAATAACAGACGATAATATGCTCGTTGAAGGCATAGGTGAGAACATTTACACCGTTGATCTTGGAGCAAATAACGTTAAGATTACGACACGTGACGATCTGACTCTTGCAAAAAGTATTCTTATAGAAAGAGGAGAAGAAATGATGAGTGGATATAGGATCGGGCATGGATATGACGTTCACAGACTTACAGAGGGGCGCAAGCTTATTATAGGCGGAGTTGATATTCCGCACGAAAAGGGCCTTCTTGGACATTCCGACGCAGACGTTTTATTGCACGCTATAATGGATTCCTTGCTTGGCGCTGCTGCTCTTGGTGATATCGGTAGGCATTTTCCAGACACCGATGAGGAGTATCGAGGAGTGTCGAGCGTTCATCTGCTAACTAAAGTAGCGGAAAAGATACGAAAAGCAGGATATAAAGTGATAAACGTTGATGCCACCGTCGTTTTGCAAAGACCAAAGGTTGCTCAGTATATACCTCAGATGGTGTCGAATATTGCATTTGCGCTCGGAATTTCCGAAAACAGCGTAAATGTTAAAGCAACAACCGAGGAAAAACTAGGATTCACGGGAAGAGAAGAGGGAGCCTGCGCTCATTCTGTTGCAATGTTATTCCGTGATTAAATTTAAATAAAAAAGAGGCCATCTCTTTTTGATAGCCTCAGGTAAGCGCATACAACGCCGATCAGATGTTACGTCTTGCTTTTTAATGTCGGCGAGCGTTGTAAAACGCTGAATTTTCCCATATATATTTTATGTAATTATTATATTTAGGTTACTATATCTAGAATTAGTGAGGTGTGTTTATGATTAAAGTATCTCCTTCGGTGCTCGCTTGTGATTTGTCAAGACTTTCAGATGAGGTTAAGAGTATAGATTCCGCCGGTGCGGATATGGTGCATCTTGACGTTATGGACGGTATGTTTGTTACCAATATTTCATTCGGCCTTCCTGTGATTGCATCTTTAAGAAAAAATACGAATATGTTCTTTGACGTTCATCTTATGATAGAGAGACCGGAAAGATATATAGAACGATTTATTGATGCAGGAGCAGACCTTGTGACCTTCCACTACGAGGCTTGCGAGGATTCGCACGCCGCTGTTAAGCTTATTCGTAGCAAAGGCAAAAAAGCAGGTGTTTCGGTAAAACCCGGCACTCCTATACAATGCGTATATCCTTTACTTGACGATTGTGACCTGATACTTATCATGACGGTTGAGCCTGGATACGGCGGACAAACCTTTATGCCCGAGATGCTTTCGAAAATCAGAGATTTAAGAGCTGAAATTGAGCGTAGAGGTCTTAACGTTGATATACAAGTGGACGGTGGAATCAATGAGGAAACAGGCAAGCTTGTAAGAGAAGCCGGCGCAAATAATCTCGTTGCAGGCAGCTATGTTTTTAAGGCGAATGACAGAAGAACTGCTATCGATTCATTAAGATAAAAAGTGTAATTAAGCGAAATAAAGTAAGGCAGAATACAAATTTATTAAGTTTTTATTTTGCTTAGAAATGAAAGAAATAAAATAAAAAAAGAAGGACGGAGAACGGTTAAATTCTCTGTCCTTCTTTGTTTTTTAACTGTAATTACAAGTGTCAAAAAGGATTAATTAATCGATATCAAGTCCGCCTTGACCGGCAAGCTGCTTGCCTTGCGGCGCGGTCGAAAATGGGATTCCGAGATGATCGTAAGCAAGCTTTGTTGCGCATCTTCCGCGGGGAGTTCTTGCTAAGAATCCTATCTGCATAAGATAGGGCTCGTAAACGTCCTCGATGGTAATAGGCTCTTCTCCGATAGTGGCGGCTAGAGTTTCAAGACCAACAGGACCGCCGGCGTAATACTTGATTATTGCCTCGAGCATACGTCTGTCCGTATTATCAAGACCGAGATCATCTATTTCAAGCGCTGTAAGAGCAGTGGATGCTATCTCGGACGTGATCGTACCGTTGCCCATTACGAGTGCAAAATCACGCACTCTCTTAAGCAGTCTGTTAGCGATACGGGGAGTACCTCTGGAGCGGGATGCAATTCCCATAGCACCCTCGTCTGTAATGGCTATTTCGAGTATACCTGCCGAGCGCTTGACAATAGCCGCGAGCTCCTCGTTTGTGTAGAGCTCAAGCTTGAGCAATACACCGAATCTGTCACGAAGAGGAGAGGTAAGCTGACCTGCGCGGGTTGTAGCGCCTATAAGAGTAAATTTAGGGATAGGAAGTCTTATCGATCTTGCGCTGGGACCTTTTCCGATGATAATATCGAGGGCATAGTCCTCCATAGCGGGGTAAAGTATTTCTTCAACAGCGCGTGAGAGTCTGTGTATCTCGTCGATAAAAAGCACGTCTCCTTCGGAGAGATTGGTAAGAATAGCAGCAAGATCGCCTTGCTTTTCAATTGCAGGACCCGAGGTCGTTCTTATATTAACGCCCATTTCGTTAGCGATAATTCCGGAAAGCGTTGTTTTTCCAAGACCGGGAGGTCCATACAAAAGCACGTGGTCAAGCGCCTCGGAGCGCAGTTTTGCACTCTGAATGTAAACTTTAAGGTTGGATTTTGCCTTTTCCTGACCGACGTAATCGTTAAGTGTCTTAGGACGGAGGTTGTTTTCCACCTCTGCATCCTGCGTTGAGTCGTATTCGTTAGAAACTATTCGGTTTTCAAAGTCGAATTCGTTGATTTCTTCAAGCATTTTTCTGTCCTTTCAACTTTTCTTTACCTTGCAAGCTTCTTGAGCGCTGCTTTGATGATCATTCCGACGTCGAGAGTGGGATCGATACCGCCAAGAGCCTTGATAACCGAGCTTCTGTCGTATCCAAGCACGATGAGGGCTTCTGTAGCCTCAGCAAGATTTCCGCTCGATGCGTGGGCAACGTTTCCAACGCTTCCTGCGGTTTTTTCAGCGCCGGAGGAGGGAAGGAAGTCCTTCGCAATCTTGTCCTTGAGCTCAAGAACGATTCTTGCAGCGGTTTTTGCGCCGATATTAGGTGCCTTTGATATACCCTTGATGTCTTCTGTACAAACTGCCATAGCAAGTCTGTCAGGGGACATTACAGAAAGTATACTCATAGCGGCTTTAGGACCTACTCCGCTTACCGCTGTAAGCAGATTAAATGCATTTCTTTCCTCGTTGGAGCCAAATCCAAAGAGCTCAACACCGTCCTCGCGCACTGCAAGATAGGTGTAGAGCTTGACCTTTTGACCAAGCTTCGAAGCGAGGGATTCGGATGTGATCATACTGATCGTGAGCTTGTATCCAACACCGCCGCAGTCAATCACACACATATTTATGTCGCGGAGAGCGAGCTCTCCGTTGAGATAATAAAACATACTGACCTCTGTTATTGATTATTTTGGGGTAACTATAACTTTTTTTATCATCTTTTCAAGCATCACGCGCTCGAGAGTGAGATCTCTTTTGCAACCGTCGCAAATTATGCGTACGTCAGAGCCACAGCGAGCCACCGTAAACGTATCAGAGCCGCAAGGGTGCTTTTTCTTGAGACAGAGCTTGTCATTTACGTCAAAGCGAATAATGCTTGCCATAGTGTTACCTCGTTAATTAATATACCATGAATTCGGGTTCAAGGGCGAATCCGTTTTCACATATTATCTTGATTTGATAAGAGCTTTCGATGGGTTTATCCAGCTCAAGCTTAACGCGATAGTCCGGAGAATATCCCGCGCCGATGGAGTAGAATTTTGATCCGTCAAAGGCGAAGAATTCATACTTGCCCCAGAGATGACCGAGGAAGGATACGGTGTCGAAGGGATATATTCCGCCGAAATTAATAATTGCTTCTTTTCTGTCATCGGACATACTGATGGATGCACTCGTCATAGCTGCGAGATTCTCCTTGGTCAATGACGTGGTAGGATCGCTCTTGTCCTCGTCGTAATGGTGAAGGGCAAGGTGGCGGAGAGTAACGGGAGCGGTGATACCCTCGAGAGTGAGTCTGAGATCCTTGTATGAACACTCCTTGAAGCGCACAGCCTTGAGGTAACCGACGGAGGTTCCTTCGGCAACAGTCACGTAGCTTTCACCGTCGCGTCCTTCAAGCTTAAAGAAGGTGATCCTCTCGCCAAGCTCGATCTTTTCGCCTAAGATAAGAACGTTGTATACATAGTCTCCATCAAGCGATATATCGATTACTGCCTTGTTTTTTGTCTTGTTTGTAGCGAAAAATAGATCGTTATCTTTGAAGACAACGTTTTCGATTCCCGTCTCGGGACAGTAGGTGCTATCTGCCGAAAGAGTTGCGTTATCCGCATAGTTTATCGACAGCATTTTGTTAATTCTTCTGTTTGATTCAACAGCATTTTTGATGTCCGTATCGACTATTCTGCCGCGTCTGTCCGGAGGGAAGTTTAGCAGCATCATAGCATTTCTTCCGATCGACTTGAACCATATATCGTCGAGTGCGCGAGAGCTCTTGACCTTAGAATCCTGCTCTTCGTGATAGAACCAGCCCGGACGTATCGATACGTCAACCTCAGCGGGAATATACATTTCTCCGCCGATTATTCCGCGGTTCATATCAGCAATCGTTTCGGTGCGGATCATATCGTAGTTGATGGAAGCGTAATGGGTGGATCCAGCAAATCCCGCCTCGTTTCCAACCCATCTTTGCTCGGCGTAGGCTGCCGCGCCCATAGATCCGAAAATAACTGCGTCGGGCTGATACTTTCTGACTGTATAAGCCCACAGACCATAATCGTATTCAGCATTGGAGCTTCCTGCACCGTCCCACCAGATCTCGTCTATCTTACCGTATTCGGTAAGAATTTCGGTCAGCTGGTTGACGTAGTAATAGGTGTATTCCTTTGATCCCCAGTAGGGAGCATTTCTGTCCCAAGGAGAAACGTAGATACCAACCTTGAGGTTATATTCGCGGCATGCATCTGTAAATTCTCGAACAATATCGCCCTTGCCGTCCTTGTAGGGGCTGTTTTTAACCGAATGCTCAGTGTATTTCGAGGGCCAGAGACAGAAACCGTCGTGATGCTTTGCGGTAAGTATCGCCATTTCGAAGCCCGCGGCCTTGACACCGCGTATCCAGCTTCTTACGTCAATATCCGTAGGGTTGAATATCTTTGCGCTTTCTTTTCCGTCACCCCACTCGACGTTTGTGAAAGTATTTACGCCGAAGTGGAAGAATGCTTTTTTGCCTATTTCATACATGCGGAGCTGACGGTAATTCGGTGTAGCTCCGTAGGGGGTTATTCCGTAATATTCTTTCTTCATCATTTGTCACCGTCGCTGTAAAGCGATTTGTAAGTACCTTTTTCGGATTTGTTTTTTGTTTTAGGGGCCTTTGCCGCCGATTTCGCGTCAAGCTTATCGTCGACGTGATTAATTGCCTTTCTCACATAGTGGACTATGATCCACACGATAAAGTAGAGAAGTGTGTAGATTATTATCGAGACGAATATCGCCGAGGGCCTCTGTGAGGAAATATTGCCTGAAACAATGAAGATGAGGCAAAAAGCAATCAACAATACAGTGTAATGTATCAAGCACTTATATATTTTCTTGAGCTTCAATTCCTCGTACATGAACTCAGCGAGTGAGATGATGAGTCCAAAGGAAAGTATCAGAGCGAACTGTCCCGGAGCGATTGCTTGCGATACGAAGCCGCTGATTGCGGCAAATGCGTAAAAGAGCGAGAGGATCAGTACGGAATATCCGCATCCTGTGAGAAATATCTTGTTAATTCTTCTCATTGGTTAATCTCCTGATTTGCATAACATACACAATCATTTTACCACATTCAAATGAGCTTTTCAAGATTAAAATGCCATTTTTATCGAAAATACAGATATTATTTTTTATGTAATCGAACACCGAAGAGCCGAGAGATGAATATTGTGAATAAAAATTCAAAAAATAGCTTCTTGTATGAAAAAAGAGGTTGACAAAAATATATATAAAATGTATAATGTAAGATATGATAAAATTTTATCGCGAGGATTTTACGATGAACAGAAAGACAGCGAGAGAAAACGCATTCATACTTTTGTTTGAGAAGGCAATTAAGACTGACGAGACCTTTGAAGAGATTTTTATCAAGGCTACCGAGGATAGGGAGCTTGAGGTTGACGAATACGTGAAGAAGGTATTTTTCGGCAATGCCGAAAATGAAAAAATTATAGATTTGAAGATAGACGAATGCCTCGTCGGTTGGAAGAAGGAAAGAGTTTCTTACGTTGCTAAGGCAGTATTGAAGCTTGCGACCTATGAGCTTATGTTTATGGATGATATTCCCGTTAAGGTTTCCATCAACGAGGCAATCGAGCTTTCCAAAAAATACGACGATGATAAAGCGTATGTTTTCGTCAATGGCGTCCTAAACAAGGTTGCCGAGAGCATCGGCAGAAAATGATTGACAGAAGAATAATACTCGGCATTGACACGAGTAATTATACAACGTCCGTCGCGCTTATGTACGAGGACGGAGAGCTGCTCGCAAACATAAAAAGACCGCTTCCCGTTGGGGAAGGAGAGAGAGGCCTCAGACAGTCCGAGGCAGTCTTTGCTCATATCAAGAATATACCTTCTGCTATGGAGGAGGCGAGGGAAATCCTCAATGGAAGAGCTCCTTCTGCGGTTGGAGTAAGTGAGAGGCCTCGCAATCTTGAGGGCTCTTATATGCCTTGCTTCCTGTCAGGTGTAGCGGTGGCTGAAGCTGTATCCGCATCTCTCGGAGTACCTCTATACAGATTCTCACATCAGTGCGGCCACGTTATGGCGGCTCTGTATTCCTCAGGCTCCGAGGAGCTTATGAAGGAGAAGTTTGCCGCCTTTCACGTTTCCGGCGGAACTACCGAGCTTTTACTCGTTAAGGGCGGAGAGCTTGGCTTTGACACTGAGCTTGTCGGAGGAACAAAGGATCTTAATGCAGGCCAGGTAATAGACCGCATTGGAGTATATCTCGGAATGCCGTTTCCTGCTGGCCCGCATCTTGAGCACGCCGCTATTGCGTATTCCGGTAAAATACCTTCAAAGAAGGTATCCGTTGACGGAACGTATGCAAACCTCTCGGGGCTTGAGAATATGGCGCACAAAATTTACGACGAGAGCGGGGACGTCGGCAAGACAGCCGCATTCGTATTTGAATATATCAGCAATGCAATAGCTTCGATGTGCGATAATCTTATAAAAACGCACGGAGATATGCCATTTGTGTTTGCCGGCGGAGTTATGTGCAACTCGATCATAAAAAACAAGCTTAAAAGCAGATTTGACGCTCACTTTGCCGAGCCATTGATGTCTGCGGACAACGCGGTAGGCATCGCGGAGCTTACAAGAATCAGTTTCATAAAATAAAACAGGAGGCGATATGGACATCTCAGGCTTGAGAGAAAGAAACGACACCGCGATGACGGTATCGGAGCTTAACAATTTCATAAAGAGCATGTTTGATGGCAATCGCCTTTTGAATTCGATACACGTAAGAGGCGAGATATCCAACTTTACTAACCATAGAAGCGGACATTTCTATTTCTCCCTAAAGGATGAAGGGGCGCAGATAAAGGCTGTTATGTTCCGCTCGTCCGCAATGAAGCTCAAATTTATGCCTGAAAACGGTATGAAGGTGACGGTTTTCGGCTCTATCTCCGTCTTTCCGCGTGATGGTGTGTATCAGATGTACGTCAGCTCGATGCAGCCTGACGGCGTTGGTGCGCTTTACCTCGCGTATGAGCAGCTCAAGGCCAGACTTGAGAGTGAAGGGCTCTTCAGCGAGATTTATAAGAAGCCGCTTCCCGAGTTTCCACAGAGGATTGGTGTAATCACCTCACCTACGGGCGCCGCTATCAGAGATATCATCAATGTTCTTGGCAGAAGATATCCCTTAGCGACGGTGTATATTTATCCCGCGCTCGTGCAAGGAGAAGGTGCGGCAAAAACGCTGATAGCCGGAATAGATTATTTTGACAAATCAAAGCTCGCAGATACGATAATTATCGGTCGAGGCGGCGGGTCAATTGAGGACTTGTGGGAATTTAACAGCGAAGAGCTGGCAAGGCGTATTTTTGATTGCAAAATTCCCGTAATATCTGCGGTCGGACACGAAACCGACTTTACAATCTGCGATTTCGTCTCGGATATGCGTGCGCCGACACCGTCTGCGGCGGCTGAGCTTGCGGTGCCCGATATACGAGAGCTCAGGGTAACCGTTGATATGCTTTCCGACCGCTCTGACAGAGCCTTGACGAGGGTAGCGGAGAAATCCAGAGACAGACTCACCAGAATTACAGAAGGACGGACGCTCGGAGATTTCGGCTCATATATTGAGCTTCTTTACGAGCGAGTGTCTGATTTGATGAAGGATGCGAGCTTGGCTTATGAATCGTCTATCGCGGAAAAGAAGCTTGCGTTTCTCACAAATGTCAGCAAGCTTGATGCTTTGAATCCGTTATCCGTAATGGCGAGAGGATATTCCGTGGCACAAAAGGACGGCAAGGTCTTATCTGAGATTTCCAATGTGGAAATAGGAGATACTATTACAATTCGTCTTCGCGACGGAAGAATAGAAGCGATAGCGCAGTCGAAAACAGAGGAGTATAGGTAATGAGTAAGAATATAAAGTTTGAGGAAGCGATCTCAAAGCTCGAGGATGCAGTCAGACTCCTTGAGGGAGGCACGCTTTCTTTAGATGAAAGCATAGATAAATACGAGGAAGCACTTAAATACGTTAAGATTTGCAACGAAACGCTAGAAAAAGCTGAGCAGAAAGTAAAAATCCTTACTGAAGGTGCAGACGGAATGATAAGTGACCGTCCGTTTATTCAAGATGAGAATTGACGTTTATCTTGCGGAAAACGGTTTTGCTACAAGCCGCACCGAGGCTAAGCGCTTTATTGACGAGGGGGCAGTTACAGTAGATGGAAAGCCAATAAGCAAGCCCTCATTCGACGTTGACGGAAGCGAGAGTATCTTAGTTGATAAATCGGTAAAGGAGTTTGTCAGCCGCGGTGGAATAAAGCTTAAAGGCGCTCTTTCCGAGTTTGGTGTGAGTGTCGAGGGACGTCTATGTCTTGACGTTGGAGCCTCGAGCGGAGGCTTTACCGATTGCCTTTTGAAGGCGGGCGCTAAGCACGTTATTGCGGTTGATTCGGGTAGCGGACAGCTGGTAGAGTCTATCCGACGCGACGAGCGAGTGACCGTATTTGAGAATTATAATGCGAGATATATGAAGAGAGACGATTTTGAATATTCTCCCGGTCTTGCGGTTATGGACGTTTCCTTTATTTCCGCCACGTACATTCTTCCTGCGGTCTATGACGTTTTGACAGATAACGGTGATTTTATATGCCTTATCAAGCCTCAGTTTGAGGTTGGACGCTCAGGACTTGGTAAGGGCGGTATAGTCAAGGATTCTAAGACAAGAGACCTCGCGGTTAAGAAGGTGCTCGATTTTGCATCAGACTGCGGCTTTGAAGTCAGAGGAATCGTGCAATCGTCTATTAAGGGCGGAGATGGAAATATAGAATTTTTGGCACATTTCGTTAAACTGAAAGGTGTTTGACAATATGATAAACTTAGTTATTATACCCAACGCAAACAAGGATAAGGGCTTCACAGTTACCGATGCGGTAGCGGATAAGCTTCTTTCGCTTGGCTTTTGCGTATATATTAGCGCGGACGTCGGATACACGAGAGACGGAGTGATCACCTATGACGAGCTTCCCGATAAGATCGATCTTATGGTTGTTATCGGGGGAGATGGCTCAGTGATCGATGCCTCAGGTCTTGCGGTAGAAAAGGATATACCGATACTTGGAGTAAATCTTGGAAGAATGGGTTATCTCACAGAGGTTGAGGTTGACGGACTATCGATTCTTGATAATCTTGCAAGCGGTGATTACTGCATAACCGAGAAAATGCTTCTCGAGGTGTATTCGGGTGATTCTGAAACCGCTTGTGAGAGATACGCCGTCAATGACGTGGCTATTGCGCGTGACAACTTCCTGCATATTGCCGATATAAAAATCGAGGATTCGATTGAAAACGTCGTTAAGCTCAGAGCCGACGGTGTAATCCTGTCTACTCCTCAGGGATCAACTGCGTATTCGTTCTCTGCGGGAGGACCAATTGTTGCGCATGACGTGGAAAGTATTCTTTTGACGCCTATCAGTCCGCATTCCTTCTTCAACAGATCGGTTCTTTTTAACTCGTCCGATGTGATTAAGGTAACCAATGACGGTGAGCTTCCTTTGAGCATAAACGTTGACGGCAGAAGTGTCGGCTCGATTACTTCGGGAGCTTCATGTAAGATCCAAAAGTCGAAAAAGACGGTAAAAATGCTTACTTTCACGCGTAACAGTATGTTTTCAAGCCTTTTTAAGAAAATGAGAATTTTAGGAGATATAGACAAATGAAGAACGCAAGACAGAACAAAATACTTGAGCTTATAGAGGAATATGAGATCAGCACTCAGGAGGCTCTCATACAGAGACTTGCCGAGCACGGATTTGAGTCAACCCAGACAACAATATCGAGAGATATCCGTCAGCTTCGCCTTATCAAGGGACCTACCGGCAGAGGAACTTACAAGTACGTTGCTCCTGAAGTGAGAAAAGGTAACGATGCCCCCGGTCATAATTCCGCTCTCACAGATGCGGTTCTTCATATCGAGGCCGCCCAGAATATTATAGTTGTGAAGACTATGTCGGGCATGGCTAATGCTATTGCGGTATGCGTTGATTCTCTCAAAATAAAGGACATTATAGGCTCTGTTGCCGGCGATGATACGATATTGCTCGTTCTTAAGACTTCGGAAAAGGCTCTCTCTGTTGAAGCTGAGCTAAAGGGCGTTTTCGGACATTAATCAGAAAGGATCTGCGATAATGCTTCAGTCGTTGCATATCGAAAATATAGCGGTAATCAAGCGTATTGACCTGGAGTTTTCTGAAGGCTTTATGGTCATAAGCGGTGAGACTGGCGCGGGCAAGTCGATAATTATAGATTGCATAAACCTTATTCTAGGCGCAAAAGCGGATAAGGAGCTTATCAGACACGGTGAAAGCACGGCAACAGTAAGCGCGCTTTTCACAAATCTGTCGGATGCATCCTTGCTTCAGTGCGAGGATTTTGGAATATTGCTTGATGAGGAAAAAAGCCTGCTGATTCAGAGGACGTTTGGACTTGACGGTCGCTCGAGTGTTAAGATAAACGGCAGGACGGTAAATCTCTCCATTCTCAAGCAGATCGCACCGGGACTTGTCAATATCCACGGTCAGAGTGATACGGGAGCACTTTCCGATCCCGAAAAGCATATAGATCTTGTAGACGTTTATTCCTCGTCGACAGATCTTATCGAGAATTACCGCAAGGTTTATTACCGTCTTGAGAAGGTGCGTCGTGATATACAGGATATCACGAAAAAGGAGTCCGAGAGAGAAAGACTCAAGGAAATACTTGCGTATCAGATCAAGGATATAGACTCTATGAAGCTTCGCGACGGTGAAGAAGAGGAGCTCGTAGAGAAAAAAGTAAAAATTAAAAACAGTGAGAAGATAACAAAGAACTCCGAGTTCGTTTACAAGGCCTTAAGAGGTAGCGAGAAGGGGAGCGTTGCCTATCTTGTCGATAGGAGCATTACTGCCTTGACTCAGCTCTCGGGTGTTATTCCCGAATACGAGGGCTACGCTGAGAAGCTCAGAGATGCGCTCGCAAGCGTTGAGGACGTTGCCGAGGAGGTTTATGCCGTGCTCGAAGACTTTGATGACGATCCTACCTCGACGCTCAATGAGATTGAGTCGAGACTTGACAAGATCAGCAAGCTTAAGCGCAAATACGGTCTTACCGTAAAGGACGTTCTTGAGTTCAGAGACAGAGCAAAGCAAGAGCTTGACACTCTCGAGAATTACGAGGGAGCACTTGCTTCACTCAAAAAAGATGAAGCGAGGCTCTATGAAGAAGCGCTTCTGCTCGCTGACGGAATACACAACGTGCGTGTACGCGCATCCGAGGAGCTCAAGGTCAAGATTTGCGATATACTTGAATTCCTTGATATGCCCGGTGTTGTATTCTACGCAAAGATCGATGCAGATGAATCTGACGGAAAAAAGATTCTTAACAAGGACGGATACGACAAGGTCGAGTTTTATATAAGCGCCAATAAGGGCGCAGAGGCTCAATCACTTTCAAAGATTGCCTCGGGCGGTGAAATTGCCAGAGTTATGCTTGCGATTAAGAGTGTTATAGCCGATAAGGACGGTGTATCGAGTGTTGTATTTGACGAAATCGATACAGGTGTCTCAGGCAAGACCGCCAGAAAGATTGGACTTAAGATGAGAAGTATGTCCAAGGGACTGCAGATATTCTGTGTCACCCACAGTGCGCAGATTGCCTCCTTAGCAGATATACATTTTCTTATAAGCAAGAGCGATGTTTCGGGGGCGACCGAGACCTCTGTCAGAGCTCTCGATTACGACGGCAGAGTTAAAGAGCTATCCCGAATACTCGGCGGAATAAACGTTACCGATGCGCAAAGAGCTGCAGCGGTAGATATGCTCAACGAAAAGGAGACCGATTGACCGTGACCGATTTTTTTCGGATATTCTGAAAAAGACGGAATGTGAGTTTGAGGAATATACAGACGTCGCGCGGATGTCAAGCGTTAAAATTTCTACGGTTGCACGCGCTGTCGCTTATCCGGATAACGAAGAAAAACTTATTGAGATCGTAAAAGCTCTCAAGGACGCTGATCTGCCATATGTTGTAACGGGCAGAATGTCAAACGTTCTGTTTAAATGTGGCAAATATAATGGTATTATTATAAAAACTACAAAAAGCAGAACAAATACCATAGCAGAAAGCAAAATTTCGCTTTCGTGCGGTTCATCACTGAGCGGAATAATCAGGCGTCTTGCTGATAAAAACCTTGGCGGTATGGAAGGCCTTTGCGGTATTCCGGGCACCGTTGGCGGTATGGTTAAGCAGAATGCGGGCGCATTCGGATATGAAATCTCGGATAGATTTACAGAGGCGATATGTTATTGTCCGCAGAGTAATGAGATATGCAAAATGTCAAAGGGTGATATGCAGTTTTCATACCGCGACAGCATACTTAAAAAACAAAGCTTAATTTTGATTCGTGCGACGTTTACGCTTCTTGATAAGACGCGTGAAGAAGTGCTTGCAGAGATTGACGAATACAAGGCAAAACGTCTTTTGACTCAGCCGACTGAATATCCGTCGCTTGGAAGCACCTTTAAGCGTCATATGGGAATCGGAGCAGGCTACTATATAGACAAAGCCGGAATGAAGGGATATAGCGTTGGCGGAGCACGTGTCTCAGAAAAACACGCGGGATTTATAATAAATGCCGGCGGAGCCACAGCCGATGACTATCTGAAGCTCATCGATTGTATAAAACAGAGAGTTTATGCCGAGTTTGGCATTGAACTTGAGGAAGAAGTTGAAATAATTTAACGAGGAGGAAGCCGTGTCATTTTCACAGGACCAGAAGGCAGATATAATATCTCAGTCTGTAAAGGTGAGCTGTTGTAGGCGCGCACTTATACAGGGCGTATTGACCGCTCGCGGCCGTATTGACAATGATAATATCTACGTGTCCGTGGACAGCACTGAGACGGCTGAATTTTTAAAAAGCATTATTCTTGATGTCTACTCCAAAAATGCCGATGAGGTTACCTCCAGTGTCGGCGGAAGGCGTAAAATATTGTCTTTTAATGCAAAATCCGCGGCTAAATACCTCGATGAAATCGACGAAAATGGCGTTTTTTACTCTGAAAAGTGTCCGATGTGCCAGTCATTTTTCTTAAAAGGGCTATTTCTTGCCGCAGGCAGAGTTTCGGACCCTGTAAAGCAGTATTCTCTTGAATTCTCGGTTGGACAGAGGTCGCAGGCTCTTTTTGATCTATTTTTGGAGCTCGGACTCACTCCCAGAATATCAGTTAAGAAGAATGAGACGCTGATTTATTTCAGAAACTCAAGCCTAATTGAGGATTTCTTTGCTTTTGCAAACATGAATCAGACTGCGTTTGATATTATGAATGCCAAGATCAAGGGTGAGCTGAGGAATACAGCTAACAGAATAGCTAATTGCGAAACAAATAACATAGATAGGGCTGTTTCTGCTTCCATTTCGCAGATAACGCTCATTGAGGAGCTTGTCGAGAGAGGACTTATATCCCTTCTTCCCGAGGAGCTCGAAAGGACCGCAAGGTTCAGAATGGAAAACAGGGATATGTCATTATCCCAGATGGCAGGTGCGATAACTCCGCCGATATCAAAGTCGGGGCTTTCGCACAGATTAAAAAAAATTACGGAAATGGCCGAGAATATACTTAAGGGTAAGCTCGACGATATCTGAGAAAGGAAGTGTTTTATGGGTGGATTTGTTCATCTTCATCTTCATACCGAATATAGCCTGCTTGACGGCGCGACAAGAATTTCCACAATAGCCGATAAAGCGCTTTCAGACGGTCAGAGCGCCGTTGCCATCACCGATCACGGTGTTATGTACGGTGCAGTTGAGTTTTACAATGCGATGAAGGCAAAGGGCATAAAGCCCATTATTGGATGTGAGGTGTACGTTGCGCCTCGCGGAAGATTTCTTAAAGAAGGAAAAGCAGATAACTCAGGACATCACCTCGTTTTGCTTTGCAAGAACGAGATAGGATATAAGAATCTTTGCTACATGGTTTCCGAAAGCTTTATTAACGGCTTTTATTCAAGACCTCGTATAGATATGGATCTTCTTCGCGAGCATCATGAGGGACTCGTCGCGCTTTCGGGATGTATCGGAGGATATATTCCTCAGCTCATACTTGCGGGAACTATCCCCGAGGCTGAGAATGCCGCCCTCGAGATGAAGGAGCTTTTCGGCGAGGACTTCTATCTTGAAGTGCAAAACCATGGCATGGATGACGAAAGACGCGTGGCCTATGCGCTTAAGCTGATAAGCGAGAAGTGCGATATACCTCTTGTGGCAACAAATGACGTCCATTATCTTGAAAAGAGTGATGCGGACATTCAGGCAACGCTTCTTTGCGTACAGACAAACAATGTTATTACCGAAGGCAGACCCTTCGGGTTTGAAACTGATGAATACTATTTTAAGACGGCGGACGAGATGCAGAGGCTGTTTGCAGCCTTTCCCGGCGCTGTTGAAAATACCGTGAAGATAGCAGAGAAGTGTAACTTTGATTTCACCTTCAACCAGCTTCATCTTCCGGACTTCGAGCCCGAGGATGGGCTTACGCATAAGGAAAAATTACGTCTCGATGCATATCACGGCTTTGTTGAGAGAGCAGAAAAGGGAAGATTTGACTTCTCCAAGAACTCTCGTGAAGTGTATATGGATAGAATGGAGTACGAGCTTTCCGTCATAGATAAGATGGGCTTTAACGCGTACTTCCTTATAGTAAGTGACTTTGTTGCTTTCGCTAAAAAGAGTGATATCCCCGTAGGTCCCGGCAGAGGCTCGGGTGCAGGAAGCCTTGTTGCATTCTGCATAGGCATTACAGACGTTGATCCTATCGCATTTGATCTTCTCTTTGAGCGATTCTTGAATCCGGAGAGAGTATCAATGCCCGATTTTGACATCGATTTTTGCTATAACCGCCGTGAGGAGGTTATAGATTACGTTAAGCGCAAATACGGTGAGGATAAAGTGGCTCAGATTGTTACCTTTGGTACACTGGCTCCTCGTATGGCTGTAAGAGACGTAGGACGAGCACTTGGACTTCCTTACGGTAAGGTCGATACGATTGCCAAGATGATTCCTCTTGATGCGGCAAGCATCGACGATGCGCTAAATAACAAAGACCTTCGTAAGGAATATATTGAGGATAACGAGGTCAGAAATCTTATTGAGGTCAGCCGAGGTATTGAGGGAATGCCCAGACACGCCTCCACTCACGCGGCAGGCGTTGTAATCACAAAGAAGCCGACGTGGGAATACGTACCGCTTTCATACAGCGGCACGGGCGTTGTTACGCAGTTTGATATGAACACCGACGCGTCCCTCGGACTTGTCAAGTTTGATTTTCTCGGACTCAGATATATCACCGTTATTCATGATGCGGAGCAGCTTATAAGAAAGAGAATTCCGGACTTTGACATTTCAAGAGTTCCTTTTGACGATACCAAGACCTTTAAGCTTCTTTGCGACGCGCGTACCGACGGCGTATTCCAGCTTGAGTCGGGCGGAATGAAGGCTGTTCTTTCCAGACTCGCGCCTACCTGTTTTGAGGATATTATAGCGTGTATTGCGCTCTTCAGACCCGGTCCTATGGATTCGATAGACAAGTTTATCGCAAGAAAGCACGGTAAGGAAAAAACCGAATATAAGATACCCGAGCTAAAGGAGATTCTGGACGTTACCTACGGCTGTATAGTTTATCAGGAGCAGGTAATGCAGATTTGCCGTAAGCTTGCAGGTTATTCGTATGCACGCGCCGATATTGTCCGTCGCGCTATGTCAAAGAAAAAAGAGTCTGCTATGCAGGCTGAGCGCGACGCATTCCTCAACGGATGCGTTGCAAACGGCATCAATAAAGATGATGCGGCAGCTATCTTTGACGAGATGGTTGGCTTTGCAAAGTATGCGTTCAACAAGAGCCACGCTACCGTTTACGGCGTGACGTCATACAGGACCGCATATCTCAAGGCTCATTATCCCGCAGAGTATTTTGCCGCGCTTCTCTCAAGCGTTCTTGATAACTCAAAGAAGCTCAAGGAATATATCGCAGATGCTCATAAGTTTGGCGTTAAGGTTTTACCGCCCGACGTCAATATGAGTGACGTTGACTTCACAGTAAGCGACGGAAATATACGCTTTGGATTACTCGCTATAAAGAATGTTGGTCGAGTTTTTGCAAATGCGGTAATTAAAAAGAGGCAGAATGGATATTACGAGACGTTTGATAAGTTTGTGAGCAGAATGTCTGATAGCGAGCTTAACAAGCGCACTCTTGAATCCTTGATAAAATGCGGAGCTTTTGATTCGCTTGGAGTGACGAGAAACTCGCTCCTCAGCTGCTATGAGAGCATAGTCGATGCAGAGCTTGAAAGTAAGCACTCAAACGTGCGCGGACAGTTTGATTTATTCTCTGTCGGCTTTGACGGTGGCGGAGTTGAAGCACCTGCATATGAATACCCCGAGCTTGAGGAATTTTCTCTGAGGGAGCTTCTCATGCTTGAAAAAGAGAGCTCAGGAATGTATTTCTCAGGACATATGGTGGATAATTTCTCTCGCCATATTGCAAGCCTTGGAGTTGATAAAATATCCGATATTCTCGATGATTTTTCCGATGACACTCCGGTTACAACACCGAAGTATAAGGACAAGTCTACTGTAAAGGTAGCGGGAATTATCGCGGCAAAAAAGACGAAGGTTACCAAGAATGGCTCGACGATGGCTTATCTTACACTTGAGGACAAGCTTGGTGAGATAGAGGTCGTTGTTTTTGCAAAGCAGTATTCCTCGCTTTATTCCGAGTTATACGTGGATAATGCGGTATGCATCCAGGGAAATATCTCTGCGGAGGAGGGAGAAGATCCCCAGATCCTTCTTTCTTCTGTGGAAAAACTGACTCCGAATTCTCATTTTGTGGAGGAAAAAACCTCCGACACAGAAAAAAAGAACATTCTTTACATTAGAGTGAAGGATCAGAAGGATGAGCGAATTCCGCTTATCTACCGTATTTCCGCGCTCAATCGAGGGCAAACTCAAATTGTCCTCTTTGATGATAGCACGCGTAAGTCTTTGGCTATGAAAAACATTCTTATCGATCCATCGGAAAAAGTGATCGGTAAGCTACGCGACATCTTTGGACAGAATGATGTCATTCTAAGATAAAAGACAGTATTTTGAGGTATACAAATGGTTGCTAATGTAATTTTTGATCTTCTTCTCGTAGGTGTTTTGCTTGCGGGAGCTATTATGGGTATAAAGAACGGATTCATCGACATTATCGCTAAACCCGTTAAGTTCGTTGCCGCTATCCTTATTGCTATTTCCTTGGCAAGCGCCGTAGGCTCTGCGATCATCGAGCCTGTCATCGGTCCCGCAATTTCTCACAAGCTCAGTGATATTCTCATTGCGGAATATTCCGAGATCACTGCCGAGACCGCAAGCGAATCGCTTCCCACGCTTATCAAGTTTGCCGCAATTTTGTGTGGCGTTGATATTGAGAGCGTTGCGTCCGTAGCGGACGGTACGTCGGTTATAGAGGCGATAGTAAGCGCGGTTACCGATCCGGTTGTTCAGGTAATTAGCGTTATCTTCGGCTTCATTATCGTATATTTTGCTTCCAAGATTCTTCTTAGTCTTCTTATGGTACTTGTCAATACCGTTGTTAATCAGGGCGTTGCAGGTACGGTTAACAGAGCTCTTGGTTGCGTATTCACACTCTTCTTGGCGTTTGTTGTAGGTTGGGCGGTAACCTCGGTCTCCGAGTTTATCTTCAATATTCCTGCTATCGCTTCCGCTAATTGGATAGAGGAGTTTACCGGAGGACCGGTTTACAACTTCTTCAGATCCTTTACTCCTCTGGATCTTTTATTAAGTTTTTAAGTAGGTATTCTAAATGAAAATACAAGTTTGTGCCAGGTGCAAAAAAAGGCCCGCAATGGTCTTCATTACGCGTCTGGAAAAGGATAAATCAATAAATGAGGGCTTGTGTCTCGTCTGCGCGCAGGAGCTTGGTATCAAGCCCGTAAACGATATGCTCTCCAAAATGGGTATTGACGAGAACGAAATAGCCAATATGCTCGACGGTCTTGACTCAAATCTCCCTGAATTTATGGATGACGATGCGGATACACCCGAGGGCAAGGTTCCGACTCTCAATCTTTCCGAGCTTTTCAATTTAGGAGGTCAAGGCGGAAAGTCCCAGGGCCCGAAAAAGCAGCAGGGAAAAGCTCCCGAAGGAGCACAAGACAGAAAGAATCTCACGACCTTCTGCCACAATCTTAACGAGAAGGCAAGAGAAGGCAAGATCGATAACCTCATCGGCAGAGACAGAGAAATAGACAGAATTATACAGATCCTCTCCCGCCGACAGAAGAACAACCCTTGCCTTATCGGTGAGCCGGGCGTGGGTAAGACCGCAATCGCAGATGAGCTTGCTAAGAGAATAGTTGAGGGCAGAGTTCCTGCGCCTCTTCTCGGTATGGAAATCTGGCTTCTCGACCTCACCTCTCTTGTTGCGGGAACACAGTTCCGCGGACAGTTTGAGTCGCGTATCCTCGGTCTCTTGAAGGAGATCAAGGCCGCAGGCAATATTATTTTGATGATTGACGAGGTTCACAATATCGCGGGCGCGGGTGAGACCTCCGACGGTAGTATGAGCGCGGCTAACCTTCTTAAACCCGCTCTTTCACGCGGTGAAATAAGAGTTATCGGTGCTACTACCCTTAAAGAATACAGAAAGCATATAGAGAAGGATTCTGCTCTTGAGCGTAGATTCCAGCCTGTCAAGGTGGACGAGCCCTCGGTTGACGAGACCGTCGAGATCATCAAGGGCATCAAGAAGTACTACGAGGGCTTCCACGGACTCAATATCTCCGATGAGGTCGCCAGAGCCGCCGCTATCCTTTCCGAAAAATATATAACAGATAGATTCCTCCCCGATAAAGCCATAGATCTTATCGACGAGGCGTCCGCGAAGGTTGCTCTTTCATCTCCCGAGCTGAACGAGCACAGACAGGCTAAAAAACGCCTTCTTGAGCTTGAAAATGCTATTTCCGAGCTTGAAGGAAAGCTTGAGAATCCCGAGGGCCAGACCGAAAGCAACTATAAGGCAATAGCAGACCTTAAGGTTGAAAAGATCAGGCTGGAAACTCGTGTAGAGGAGCTTGTGGAAATACTCAAGTATCTCCACGTCGATATATCCGATCTTTTGAAGGTCGTTGAGATATGGACGGGAATTCCCGCAACCGATTTAAGCGTAGGTGACCTTGAGAATCTTTCCGGCCTTTACGAGAGAATTTCCTCGCATATTATCGGTCAGGAAGAGGCTGTAAGCGCAGTAGTAAGAGCCGTAAGAAGAAAAAGAGCGGGTGTTTCTTATAGAAACAATCCCGTATCGATGATATTCGCGGGTCCTACCGGTGTTGGTAAGACAGAGCTCGTTAAGGTGCTTGCGCGTGACCTGTTCAAGCAGCCCGAGTCGCTTATACGCCTTGATATGTCCGAGTTTATGGAGAAGCATTCCGTGTCGAGAATCATTGGTTCTCCTCCCGGATACGTAGGCTATGACGAGGCCGGACAGCTCACAGAGAAGATAAGACGCAGACCTTATTCTGTGGTCCTCTTTGACGAAATAGAGAAGGCTCACCCCGACGTGCTCAACGTCCTTCTTCAGATACTTGACGACGGTAAAATTACCGATGCGCAGGGAAGAGAGATCAACTTCTCTAATACGATAATCGTTCTTACCACCAATGCAGGCAGTGAGAAGACAAACGCAGTATCAGGCTTCTCGACCGACCGCAAATCTCAGACTGAGGACAGAGTAGAGAAGGCTCTTGCAAAGTTCCTTCGTCCCGAGTTCCTTAACAGAATTGATGAGGTTATCACCTTCCGTCATCTTGATAAGAACGACTTTGCGAAGATCGCTGAGATAATGATCAAGCAGCTCAGGGATCACCTCACAGAGAAGGGAATCAAGCTCACTTATACCGAAGATGCCTTAAAGATTATCGCAGAGGAGTCCTACTCCGAGAAATACGGAGCAAGAAATATGCGCAGATATATCGAGCGTAACGTTGAGGACAATATCGCAAATCTTATTATTGACAGTATGCCAAACAAGATATATGCGATTGCCATAACTGCCTCCGAAGGTAAGCTCAAAATCGATTCAATCTAATCAAAACTTAAAAAAGGAGAAATAAACAATGGCAGGATGCTCACATGATTGTGCCAATTGTGCCGAGAAGTGCTCCAAGGAATCGCTTCTCGCTCCACAGAACCAGGCAAGTAACGTGAAACACGTAATAGGCGTAGTCAGCGGAAAGGGCGGCGTAGGTAAGTCTCTTGTTACCTCTATGCTTGCCGTGACTATGCAAAGAAGAGGATATAAGACAGCTATACTTGACGCGGATATCACAGGTCCTTCTATTCCTAAGGCGTTTGGCCTTAAGACCGGATGCGTACAGGGAAGCGACCTCGGTATGTTCCCGGTAATGACTAAGACCGGAATTGAAGTAATGAGCCTTAACCTTCTTGTTGATGATGAGACAAAGCCCGTAGTATGGCGCGGTCCCGTTATTGCGGGTACCGTTAAGCAATTCTGGACAGACGTTGTCTGGAACGAGGTTGACTATATGTTCGTGGATATGCCTCCCGGAACGGGCGACGTACCGCTCACCGTCTTCCAGAGCCTCCCTCTTGACGGCATAGTTATAGTTACAAGTCCTCAGGAGCTTGTATCTATGATCGTAGAAAAGGCTGTCAATATGGCATCTTTTATGGACGTTAACGTTCTCGGCCTTGTAGAAAATTATAGCTACATTGTATGTCCCGATTGCGGTAAGGTTATAAAGCCTTACGGTGAGAGCCACATCGACGAGCTTGCTAATGGATACGGCACCTCTGTGCTTGCACAGCTTCCTATCGATCCCGAGCTTGCATCTCTTTGCGATAAGGGTGTGATCGAGCTCTTCGAGGGCGAATATATGGAGCGCGCAGCAGATTATATCGAGAATGTCCTCAACTAATTTCCATAAATACGAAAGGTGTACAGACTTGTGCTGTACACCTTTCGTATTTACTTTTCTCCAACAAACAACATATGATTGCTCATACCGAGTAGCTCCGGCTTTTCGCAAATATAGAAGTGATAGCGGAGATACTGGTTGTAGTCCTCGCTGCTCATCTCATTGATTTTTGATGCTAAAAGCTCGCTTGCGCCATCAGATGCAACTTCGTGAAGAATTCTTATATTGCCGTCAAAAAGAACTTTTCTTGCTGCATCGATGGTATGAAAGACAAATGGAAAGTCGTTTAGCTTGAAGGTTTCCTTATCGTAATCGCCGCTTGTAAAATAATCAGCATTGTATCCAAATTCAGTGAGAAAAACAAAGTCGTTTGATATAAAGGCAAAGAAGATCTTGCCGCCATCCTTGCAGACACGCTTTGCTTCGCTGATACATTTTTGTTTGTCAGCATCATTTTGGAGATGATAAAGCGGTCCAAACAGAAGGACAATGTCAAATGACTTGTCTGCATATCGAGATAGGTCAAGGGCGTTGCCTTGAACGAGGTCGATATTATCTTCGGGAGTCAGCTTCTTTTTGAAAGCGGAAATATTGGCATCTGCAAGCTCAAGAGCCGACACTTCATAACCCTTACGGGCAAAGTAAAGGCTGTATTCACCTGCACCTGCGCCGATGTCGAGTATCTTGTCGC
>CAZUQN010000016.1:0-28216 GCA_964622425.1 uncultured Ruminococcus sp. | reverse complement strand
AACAAAGTTCTTTACGCTATGCTTGACGTAGGATATATCGACAATAGAGAATATGAGGAGGCTATAAAAACTCCGCTGATATTAAGTGAAGGGAAAGGTAACTTTGGCATTTCCTCTTGGTTTGTTGAAACGGCGAATGATGAGATATTAACGGATATATGCAGAGAGTATGATCTATCAAAAGCTGCAGCAAGACTTTTGATGCGAGGAAGCCGCGTGATACTTACAATGAATCCCGACATTCAGAATATACTTGATGATTATTTTTCAAATACAGATAATCTATCTGATAAGATCAAGGACGGACTGAAATACTCTATGGTAGTCTCTGACCCTTATAGCGGAGATCTTCTCGGAATCGTGGGTAATTCAGGCAAAAAGCAAGGTGAGCTTTTGTTGAATTATGCGACAACGGCCGTGAAGCCGGGATCTGTCCTTAAGCCCTTGGCACTATATGCTCCTTTGATAGATTCGGGAGAGATAACTTGGTCAACTATGATCGAGGACTCGCCGTTAGAATATATAAACGATGAGACTCCGTATCCCAAAAACGCTCCCGATATCTACGAAGGTTACGTAGATGTAAATTATGCTTTGCAAAAATCGAAGAACACTGTTGCTGTACGTTTATATGAGAAGCTGGGGAAAGAGAAAATATTCGAGCACTTAAAGAATGTCTATGGATTTGACACAATCGTTGAAAGCAAAAAAGGGAAGAACGGTGATATAATTTCAGATAAGGCTATGGCTCCTCTTGCTCTGGGGCAACTGACCTATGGAGTGTCTTTAAGAAAGCTGACCGAGGCATATAACGTATTTCCGTGCGGTGGAGAATTATGTTCATCAAGAAGCTATATGTGCGTATATGGCAGAGACGGTAAATGCATAATCAAAAGAGATGTTTCAAAAAAGAGGATATATTCTTCGGATACCGCTCAAGTTATGAATCAGTTGCTGTCAAACGTTGTATCTGCAGGAACAGCAAGGCAGATACGCTTAAAGGAATTGATTGACGTTGCAGGTAAAACGGGAACATCCGGAAATGACCGTGATAGATTATTTATCGGTTACACGCCACATTTTACAGCGGGAATTTGGTGTGGCTTTGGTAATCAGGAGGGGGCAGTCGGGTTTAATTCGCCAAATCATCTGCAAATATGGGATGAGGTAATGCGGAGGATACACAATAAGATCGTTTTTTCTGAATATAATGAATTGTCCGATGTATTTGAAACAAACGAGTTACCCGTTGCTCCGTATTGTTCAAAGTCAGGTATGAGACCTACTGCGGAATGTGAACTGGATGACGATTGTGAGATAAGGATCGGTTATTTTAAGAGTAGCGCTCTCCCTGATAAAAATTGCGATTATAATCATTAAGCGATATTTACAATTTTTATTCTTTGTGGTATAATAAGAAAAAAGCAGTTGTGAGGCAACGTGGAATACGAAATAATTTACAGTAAGAGAAAGACAATTTCTATCTCGGTAGACAGATCATTGATCGTTGTTAAAGCTCCTATTGGAACTGAAGAAAAAACAATTAAAGAAGTCCTTCAAAAACACTCAGGTTGGATTGAAAGACAGATTGAAAGTCAAAAGAGAAAGGCGTCGTTATTTGATGATCTTTCCGAGGATGATATTAAAAAAATAAAAAAGAATGCAAGAAAGTATTTTAAGGAAACTACAGAACGATATTCTCAAATAATGGGTTTAAAATATGGCAGAATAACAATTACATCTGCACAAAAAAGATTTGGATCATGCAGCTCTCAGGGGAATATTTCATTCTCGTACAGACTGATGTTATATCCTGAGGAGGCACGTGAATATGTTGTTGTGCATGAGCTCGCACATCTTAAGGAGATGAATCATTCAAAGCGTTTCTACAAAATCGTTGAAGCTGTTCTTCCTGATTATAAATGGAGAAAGAGCCTGCTTAGATAAAAAAGAGGACGGAGAATAATGTCTCTGTCCTCATTTTATTAATATTCAAGTGTATGCGAAACGAGCGTTTGTCCTTCGTAAACAAGCTTAAGAGAGAAGAAGGGTACGTCCTTTCTGAGTAGATCAAGGAAGATTTTGTCGCCTTCCCATAAGGGAAGATTGGTTATCTCATCCTTGTCAACCCATTCAAGGTTGCCTTCGTTACAATCTCTGGTAAGTTCTCCTGTGAATTCGTCCGTGTGGAACAAATGCATATACTCGGTTCCGAATTCATTTGAAACAAAGGTCACAAGACCCCGATAATTAAGCTTTCCCGCTGTAAGTCCTGTTTCCTCAAAAATTTCTCGTCTTACGCAATCAAATGGAGTTTCTTTTTCTTCAAACTTTCCGCCGACGCCTACCCATTTATCCTTGTTGATATCTTCAACCTTTTTGACTCTGTGTATCATAAGGTATTTGTTATCGCTTTCGATATAGCAGAGCGTTGTGTTCTTCATATTATAATCTAGCAAGAGCGGAATCAATACGGCTAAGGCTTTCGTCCTTGCCGATTACCTCCATAATTTCTGTTGCGCCACCGGGAGTAGCGGTCATGCCCGAAACGGCAATTCTAATACACCACATAATAGTTCCGGTCTTGAGTCCGAGAGACTCTGTCAAGGGAGCAAGTGCTGCGAATAGAGTGTCGTTATCAAAGCTTTCTACGCTTGAGAGTATTTCACGAGCATTGTTAAGTACAAGCTTAACCGTGTCAAACTCAGAAATCTTATTCTTCTTGTTGAGGAAGAGTTCTTTTTCATACTCGGGAAGAGTAATAAAGAGGCTCATTCTGTCATTAATTTCGGAGAGCTTGGAAATTCTTGTTCTGAGAAGACCAAGCATCTTGGAAACGTTGACGTTTGCAGGAATTTCAGTAGTGATGAAGGGCTTAACAAGCTCCTCAAACTTTGCCTCGTCGAGCTTATGGATATACTCGCCATTGAACCAAAGGAGCTTTTCAAAATCAAATACAGCGGGAGACTTGGATACACCGTCAATGGTAAATACATCCTTGAGCTCCTCGAGAGTGAAGAACTCGGTCTCGCTGTTCTTGGGGCACCAACCGAGGAGTGCGATGTAGTTAATGATCGCTTCAGGGAGATATCCGTCATTGAGAAGATCTTGGAAGGATACCGCGCCGTGTCTCTTGGAAAGCTTAGAAACAGATCCGTCAGGGTTCTTACCCATAAGGAGGGGAAGGTGAACATAAGTAGGTCTTTCCCAGCCAAATGCGTCATAAAGAAGAACATATTTGGGAGTGGAGGTGAGATACTCGGATCCGCGAACAACGTGTGTTACCTTCATAAGGTAATCGTCTATAACGTGCGCGAAATTGTAAGTAGGATAACCGTCAGCCTTGATAAGAATCTGATCCTGAAGCTCGGAGTTATTCATTGAAATTTCGCCGAAAACAGAGTCGGTATAAGAGGTTACGCCCTCAAGAGGCATCTTCTGTCTGATAACGAAGGGAACGCCTTCGCTGAGGTTTTTCTCAATCTCCTCCTTGGAAAGAGATCTGCAGTGACGGTCATATCCGCCGGTTGCATCCTCCTCGTGGAGCTTTTCAAGTCTTTCCTTCGTGCAGAAGCAGTAGTACGCTGCGCCAAGATCTATGAGCTTCTTTGCATACTCCATGTAGATAGGCTTTCTGTCACTCTGGACGTAAGGACCGTGGTCGCCTCCTACGTCAGGACCTTCATCCCAGGTAAGCCCTGTAATGTTAAGGGTGGATTTTATGATGTCCGTTGCGCCCTCTACGAGTCTTTCACGGTCGGTGTCTTCAATTCTAAGAATGAAGGTTCCTGAGTCGTGCTTTGAGATAAGATATGAGTAGAGCGCGGTCCTGAGGTTGCCTATATGCATATAACCTGTAGGACTCGGAGCAAATCTTGTAACTGTCATTTTTTATTCTCCTGATATTTGTTTTTACATAATTCAATGTGTATTTTAACATAAATTTTAAAATTAGTCAATCTAAATATCTAAAAATGTTTGACAATGTGTGATAAAATATTGTATACTGTATTCGTAAAACGGAAATAACGTATGATAATTCTTTTTCAGATTAAACTGCGTATTTTCCCAAACTTGTGAAAGAATGGTAAAATCGGATGTTCAAATCGTCATTTTCTAAATATCTGACGGCTTTTGTTATAATCATATTGGTTTCTTTTCTGATGCTTTCGGGTATTATTACCTCGATGATCAGAACACACGTAATGACGGATAAAGAGGACAAGCTCAGGAATTCCTGTCATATAATGACTACCAGCTTCGAAAACGATGGTGTAGAAGCTATCGACGCATATATTAAGTCACACGCATTGTCAATACAAACGCTTGCGCAGCTTGTGAAGGTTGACTACGACTTCAACGTTCTTGTGACCGATGCAAGCGGTAAGGTGCTTCTATCAACCTTTGTCAGTACCGAGCAAGGACTCCCGAGCCATTACGGAGATCTTGGTACAATTTCTTTGGTCGATTTCAGAGAGACGGTGAGTGATTCGGGAGAAAAGTACCTTATTTACCGTGGCGAGCTTGAAGGAATAACGCAGGATAACTCTGTTGTTTACGGAAAAAGCATCGTTACCGGAGGTGAGGTCAGAGGATACGTTTTCACCCAAGCCTCAACGACAAAAGAGGATCTCCTTATAAGTGTGGCGCGCAAAACCGTCATAAACAGTTCAATATGGGTTATGCTTGCGGCGGTTATTGCGGCTTACTTCATAACCGAGAGAATTATCCATCCTCTTAAGGGCATGACAAGGGCTGCAAAGAGCTTTGCAAAGGGGGATTTCAGCGAACGTATTCCCGTAAATGGACATGATGAGGTATCAGAGCTCGCACTGGCGTTTAATAATATGGCTGAATCGCTTGAAAATCTCGAATGCATGAGAAACTCGTTCCTTGCCAACGTCTCACACGATCTTCGTACCCCTATGACAACAATTTCGGGCTTTATTGACGGAATTCTTTCTGGAGCAATACCCGAAGAGCAGCATGAGTATTATCTTGGTGTCATTTCCGCAGAGGTCCATAGACTGTCAAGACTCGTATCTCAGCTTCTGGATATATCAAGGCTTGAATCGGGTGATAGAAAATTCAACTTTGTCGATTTTGACGTGGCTGAGGTTTCAAGATTGATTCTTCTGTCCTTTGAACAGAAAATTGATCAAAAGCACTTAGACGTTGAGTTCTATTCTGATGAAGACTCAATGTCTGTCAATGCAGATAAGGACGCTATTTATCAGATTATTTATAACCTTTGCCATAATGCAATCAAGTTCTCGTCAGATGGCGGAAAGTTCAAAATAAGCATAAGCAAAATGGCTGAGAAAAAGGTAAAGGTCTCCATATATGACCAGGGACAGGTTATTAATCCCGAGGATGCAAAGCGAATATTCGACCGTTTTTACAAAACGGATAAGAGCAGGGGACTTGATAAGAGCGGAGTTGGTCTTGGTTTGTATATATGCAAGACAATTGTAGATGCTCACGGCGAGACCATTCAGCACGAGCCGCACGACGACGGCTGTGAATTCTGGTTCACTCTTAAGGAGGGCGAGCCTCTTAACAGACATAAAACGTAGGCAAGAGAGAATAACAAAAACTAGCTATAAAGCGTTAATTTTCAGCGCTTTCGGCACTATCTCTCTTGCAAAGTAAGTAGGAGTAAAAATGGAACGCACGATATTGCACTGCGATTGTAATAGTTTTTTTGCATCGGTTGAAACCGTGCTTAACCCATCTTATCGCGGTGTTCCTATGGCTGTTTGTGGAAATCAAGAAGACAGACACGGTATTGTTCTTGCCAAGAATGAGGAAGCGAAGCGTTTTGGTATACAGACGGCAGAGACTGTTCATTCTGCGAAAAGGAAGTGTCCGCATCTGGTTATCGCATCTCCTCATCAAGACGAATACGTTAAATTCTCAAATATTCTTAATGGCATATACGCCGAATATACAGATTGTGTTGAACCGTTTGGAATCGATGAGAGCTGGCTTGACGTTACGGCGAGCAGACGCATTTTTGGTTCCGGAGAAGAGATTGCAGAGGCTATAAGAAGACGTGTTAAAGAAGAAGTCGGCGTCACGGTGTCTATTGGAGTTTCATTTAACAAGGTATTTGCGAAACTCGCAAGCGACTATAAGAAGCCTGATGCAATTACTGTAATATCCAAAGATAATTTTAGGCAGATTGCCTTTCCTTTGCCGGTGTCAGATCTTCTCTTTGTTGGAAAAAGAACTGCTGAGGAGCTTTCAAAGATCGGTATAAAGACTATTGGCGACCTTGCATTGTCATCAAAGGAGATGATAAGGCATAAGCTTGGAAAGATGGGCGATATGCTTTGGAATTATGCAAACGGCCTTGACGATTCTCCGGTGGGGGCAGACGAAGGTCGGGAAGTAAAAAGCATAAGCAACGGATTCACCTTTAAGCATGATCTTGTGACAAAAGATGAATGCAGGATAGGGATAGATTTCCTATGTGAGGAGATCGGCTCTAAGCTAAGAATGAAATCACTTAAATGCAATACTGTTGCCATTACCATCAAGGATACCAGGCTGAAATCTATTCAACGTCAGCGTCCGCTCGAGAATGCAAGCGATATTAACCGTGAGATTGCAGATCTTGCGTTTGAGATACTGTGTGATGAATGGGCGGAATCCTATCCGATAAGAATGATTACCGTTGCTGTCAGCGGACTTATACCTTCGTCCTCATCGTTTACACAGCTTGATCTCTTTTCCGACAATGAAAGCCTGACCAGAGATAAGGATAAGAGGAGGGAAGAGACTGTCGATGCAATAAGGAGGCGTTTTGGATCATCTTCTATATCTAACGCTTCCTATTACAATACAGACATTGGTATTAGTGTAAAGAAAAGTTAGTTAATTTACCTGAGCAACTTAATTAGAAGAGTAAAATAACATTTTAAGTAATATTTTATTTTTAGGTTGACTTTAGGAAAATGTTGTGATAGAATTATAATGTTAAAACTTTATTCTATAGGAGAAAAACGATGATAGTCGCCGCGGTTGGTAAAAATGCGTCCGGCAAGGATTATTTCCTTGACGTTATTTCGGGACAGTTTGATATTCCCGTTATATCCTTTGGTGATTGCGCAAGAGAGCTTGCGGATAAAGAGGGACTCATACATACCAGAGAAAATCTTCAGTACATATCTCATAAGTATATGAGCACTTACGGTCAGGACTTCTTCCCGAAGATGATGATCGAGAAGATCAAGGAGATGGGTCTTAAGAACGTACTTGTATCAGGTATTCGTCCTCCGTCTGATGCAGAGGCTTTCAGAGAGGCGTTTGGCGATGATTTCTTCCTCGTTGCTATTGTGCTTGAGGACGATCGCATGAGATATAATAGAATGGTAGCAAGAGGATCTGCCAGAGATAACGTTACCTACGAGCAGTTCCTTGCTCTTGATCAGCGTGAGGAAGAACTCTTTAACACTTCCAGAACGATGGAAATGGCAAATTACACGTTCGTAAGAGGCGATTATTCCGATGAGGTTTATCACGAGAAAATCAGACAGTTCTATCTTGAGAATTGCTCTAAGTAGATTTTCTCTTAAGAATTTCGGCTGCCACGCATCTTTTTGTGACAGCCGAAATCTTTATGTAAAATAATAATGCGGGTGTGGCGGAATTGGCAGACGCGCTAGACTTAGGATCTAGTTCATTCGAGTGCAGGTTCAAGTCCTGTCACCCGCACCAAGAAAAGGCAATTCGAGTGCATCTCGAGTTGTTTTTTCTTTATTAGGGCTGTAGGACTTGAAGTAGGAGCCGCGTAGAAAACTCTTCCGGTGGATGAGTTTTCCCGGCGAACGACCAAGGCGCGCAGTTCGCGCCGCGAGTCACAGTCCTGTCACCCGCACCATAAGTCGACGGGTAAATGCTCGTCGATTTTTTAGATATTGGCTGGAATTGTCTATTTTATGAATAAAGGAAGAAACGTTTTTATGTTTAAATTCAGAAGTTTAATATCATTGATTCTTATATTTGCTTGCTTTATTTCACTTTTTTCGTGCGATAGCCGCCCAAAGCTTTCCATTAGCGAAACGGACGAGTATTATTTACATACTAACGTGAGTTATGGCAAGAACGAGCGCTATTATCTTGATCTTATTATTCCCAAGGCAGACACTGTTCCCGAAGGAATGATGTTATATATCCACGGTGGCGGATGGGTAGGCGGTGACAAGGAAGTGTACATAGATCGTATGAAGCGAGATGCTGAGCTTGGATATGTCGCTGCGTCTGTTAATTACAGATATGCAGACGGCAAGGATGTTACCTGTGAGGATATACTTGACGATATTGAGCTTGCGCTTTCTTGTATCAAAGCGAAGTGCCTAGAATATAACGTCGAGATCAATAAGGTATTGCTGGCAGGAGGCTCAGCGGGTGGTCATCTTTCATTGATGTTTGCGTATACCAGGGCGGACAGCTCGCCTATTATGCCTGTTGCGGTTGCCAGCTATGCAGGACCGACAAAGCTCAATGATAATAATTTTTATACTACTCAACATGTTGAAGAAATTAAAAATATGATATCTAAAATATCAGGCGCCGATTTGAAGAATAAATCAGTGGCTGATTGCACAGAAGAACTGGATTTGGCCTCTCCTTTACTTTATGCAGATGACGGAGCTGTACCTACTTTAATATTTCATGGCGTGAAGGATGACGTTGTTCCTTACAGCAATGCTTTGAATTTATTTGAAAAGTTAAAAAGCTTGGGAATAAAAACAGAGCTTGTAACTTTTGAAAATTCCGGACACGGACTGGAATCTGATCCTGAGAGAAGTGAATACGCAGAGGAGCTTGTCCTGGAGTTTATGAAAAACTATCTATAACGAAAAGAGACGGATGACATGCATCCGTCTCTTTCAAAACTAATAAGGAATAGTTATCCACGGTAATTAACCGATTACATTGAGCCTACCGTCGGGGTGTGCGTCATTAGATTGGCGCTTCTTTCGGGTGCTCTCTTCAGCGTTAACTATTATACAATAAACTTCGCGAGTTGTAAAGATGGTAAAATAGCCAATTTTTTAAGATTTATTTTGGCAATTAGGTGAAAAATGCAAAAAACGCACAAAAAGATAACTTTTTTTGAAAAACCTATTGACTTTTTACTCTTTCGGTGATATAATTGTCGAGTAAGACATTAGGTCTTGAAAATAAAGAAGAATTTCGTTCTCACCTTATCGCAGGAGTGAATAAGGTTAATATTTCTATCTGTAAGGATAGGTGTATTGGATGCGTGCGGAATTTTTCTGTACGTATTTTTTATTTTGGAGGTACAAGGCTATTAGCACTAACAACAAGGATCTGCCTATCAACGAGGAAATTAAAGTTCCTGAGGTAAGACTTATAGGCTCTAACAACGAACAGCTTGGCGTTATGAAAATTGATGAAGCCCGCGCTTATGCAGAAAACAACAACGTGGACCTCGTACTCATAGCTCCTACTGCAACTCCCCCTGTATGCCGTGCAATTGATTACGGCAAGTTCTGTTTTGAACGTGATAAGAGAGAAAAAGAGGCTAAGAAAAAGCAGGTTATTGTAAAGGTTAAAGAAATTCAGCTTTCTTGCCGTATTGAGAAGCACGACTTCGATACGAGAGTTAATCAGGCTAAGAAGTTCCTTGCTGACGGCGACAAGGTTAAAGCGGTTGTACGCTTCAAGGGAAGAGAAATGACTCATACCGAGCTTGGTAAAGAGGTTATTCTTAAGTTCCAGGAGTCGCTTGCAGGCATTGGTAATGCCGAGAAAAAGCCGGTTCTTGAGGGCCGTTATATGTCCATCGTGCTTTCTCCGGTAAAGCAGGACAAAAAGTAATTAAGTTTTAAAATTGGGTATTACCCGTAAAAAAGGAGTATAAACATGGGAAAGATTAAGACACATAAGGCTTCTGCCAAGAGATTTTCTCTCACCGGTAGCGGCAAGGTTAAGATGAACCACAACAACCATCGTCACAACCTTGGCATCAAGACTGCTAAGCGTAAGAGAGGTCTTCGCAAGGGCGCAATTATGAGTGAGTGCTTTGCACCTACTTACAGAACCCTTATTCAGAAGTAATAAGGTCAAAAGAAGATTTGGAGGATAAGATAAAATGGCAAGAGTAAAAGGCGCATTAATGACTCGTAAGAGAAGAAAGAACGTACTCAAGGCTGCTAAGGGTTATTGGGGTGCAAAGTCTAAGCACTTCAAGATGGCTAAGCAGGCTGTACTCAAGAGCGGTAACTACGCTTTCGTAGGTCGTAAGCAGAAGAAGAGAGATTTCCGTAAGCTTTGGATCACCAGAATTTCCGCTCAGGCAAAGGTTTGTGGCATGAACTACTCCACCCTTATGCACGGACTCAAGCTCGCAGGCATCGATCTCAACCGCAAGATGCTCGCAGAAATCGCAGTTTATGACAAGGAAGCGTTCGCAGTAATTTGCGAGAAGGCTAAGGCTGCACTTTAATATAAATCCCGGTTTACTGATTTTACGGTGACCGGGTTTTTTATTTAAATATGATAAAAGCGTTACTCTAACGCAAAGAGGTATATATGTTTTTTGATAGTGAAATCATAACGAGCAGAAACAATCAGTTTGTCAAATGGGCTTCTTCGCTCGCTGATAAGAAAAATCGAAAAGAAAGCGGTTATTTTATAGCAGAAGGTGTAAAATTAACGAGAGAAGCATTTGAAGCAGGATTGCCTATCGACTACCTTATTGTCTCGGAAAACAAAAAAAGCTTAGGGCTTGATTTTTTGTCCGAGTACGAAAATGATGCAAGATACGAAAAATGCAGGATTATCACGGTTTCTGAGAGCGTTTTTGAAAAAATATCTACAGAAAAAGCGCCTCAAGGTGTAATTAGCGTAATAAAACATCTTGACTTTTTCCGTGATATGGATATAATATATAAGGAAGAGTTTTTTCTTAAACCCGAAGAAAAAGCTATTTTTCTGTTTTCTGTCAGAGATCCTTCCAATCTTGGATCGGTTATCAGGAGCTCGGTTGCCTTTGGCACAGACCACGTTATTCTGAGTAAGGACTGCGCGGATATTTACAATCCCAAGACAGTGAGAAGCGCTATGGGAAGCCTTTTCAGAGTCAAGGTAACAACTGTTGGTGACGTTCCGTCCCTTATCAGTTCTGCAAGAGAAAACTCGCGCAGAGTATTTGCGGCGGAGCTTACCGAAGGTGCAAAGAGCCTTTCCGATATTGGATTATGCGGTAGCGACATAGTAATGATCGGTAACGAGGGACATGGAATAGACGGTGAAATTTCCAAGCTTTGCGATGGAAGCGTCTATATTCCGATATCAAAGAAAACAGAATCATTAAACGCATCTGTTGCTGCTGCAATCTTTATGTGGGAGCAAAGTAAATAAAAAGAGGTCAGAGTATGGACAATCTTGTATATTGGATATGGTTATCGCTTGCTTGTACCCCTGATTCGACTACTTTTTCGAAGCTGATAGCAAAATTTGATGATGCCAAAGACATCTATAATGCAACGGACAGGGAAATACGCTCAATTGTTGGTGCTAAGATCAGTGATTGCTCGGCACTTACCGATAAGAGCTTGGACAAGGCAACGGAAATATACAAGTTCTGCACCGAAAAGGGTGTGGGTATTTTGACTTATCAGAACGAGAATTTTCCCGTATCTTTAAGAGATATTCCAACACCGCCTGTTTTACTTTACTACAGAGGTAAGCTTCCCGACTTTAACACCGGATTCCGCTGTGCTATTGTTGGAACGAGATCTCTTTCGGATTATGGAAGAAAGAATGCTTTTAAGCTTGGATACGATATGGGCTCTGTCGGAGCAACCGTTGTTTCGGGTATGGCTATCGGAATTGACGGAGTAGCGATGGCGGGAGCAATTGCCGCAGGCGCACCGACTATTGCCGTAATAGGCAGCGGAATTGACGTATGCTATCCGTCTGTCCATCTTACGCTTGCGCGGAATATCGTTAAGAATGGCTGTGTTCTTACAGAATATGCGCCAGGAACTAAACCCGAAAAGTTTAACTTCCCGAGACGAAACAGATTGATCAGCGGATTATGTCCTGTGACTGTTGTGGTCGAGGGCAAGGAAAGCAGTGGATCGATGATAACTGCACGCCATGCAAAATCGCAGGGAAGAGAGGTTTTTGCTTTCCCAGGCAACGTAGGTGCTGACGGAAGTCAAAGCACAAATCTTCTCATTAAAAACGGCGCGCATCTATGCACCGGAGCTGAGGATATAATCGGAAGATTCGAGAAGGAATATCCGGGAGTGCTGAATCCGTTTCTCCTAAAGGAGACTCCATCCGTAAATATGCTTGAGGTTCTCAGAGAGCTTCGCGTCTCCGCACTTACCCCCAACGATGATGTTTTCTCTGTTCCAAAGCCAAAGAGGGAAAAACGCGCAGAAAAGCTGAGAAAAGCGCCCGAGATTCACCAAACGCAGGCGAAAGATGAGGAGAATCTTCTTCCCGAAATGCCTACGTTTGACGCAGAATCGTTGAAATTGTATAAAAAAATACCGCCGAATGAGGAATGCACCGTTGAATCACTAACGGATGATGAAATGAATCTCAGATCGGTGATGAAATTGCTTTTAAAGCTCGAGATGGGAAGATTCGTTACTATGCTTCCCGGTGATCGAGTAAAAAGAAACATTAGATGAAAGGTACGGTTGATCCGTTAGAATATGTCGTATTTGGTAATAGTTGAGTCACCCGCAAAAGCGAATACAATCAAAGGATATCTTGGTTCTAACTACAGAGTTATTGCATCCAAGGGTCATATCAGGGATCTGCCCAAAAGCACGCTCGGAATTGACGTTGAAAATGGCTTTGAGCCGCATTATATTAATATACGCGGCAAGGGCGACGTAATTAAAGAACTCAGAGCAGAGGCAAAAAAAGCGAGCAAAATCTTTCTCGCGACGGACCCTGACCGCGAAGGAGAGGCAATATCGTGGCACATCGCCTCTCAGCTTGGCATATCTCCCGATACCCCCTGCAGAGTGACCTTTAACGAAATTACCAAGGGCGCAGTCAAGGAGGCGATCAAGGCTCCGCGCGTGATAGATACCAAGCTTGTTGATTCTCAGCAGGCGAGAAGAATTCTTGACAGACTCATAGGCTTTAACCTTTCAGAGCTTCTTTGGAAGAGCGTAAAGAGCGGATTGTCCGCAGGAAGAGTCCAGTCCGTTGCAGCGAGAATAATTACAGAGAGAGAGGATGAAATAAAATCCTTTGTTCCTCAGGAATATTGGACTATTGATTCTATGCTTCTTGATGAAGACGGAGAGCAGCTTTGCGCAAAGTTCTTCGGAGACAAGTCCGGTAAGCAGAGAATAGATAACGCAGAAGAGGCAAAGAGCATTGAGAACGCTATCAAGAGCGGTAGCTTTAAGGTGGTCTCGGTCAGACACGCAGAGAAGCAAAAGCTCCCCGCGCCTCCGTTCACAACTTCTACCTTGCAGCAGGAGGCTTCTAAGCGCCTTGGATTCCAGACTCAGAAAATAATGCGTATTGCTCAGGAGCTTTACGAGGGCTTGAATCTTGGACACGAGTTTGGCGGTGTACAGGGTCTTATTACGTATATGCGTACGGATTCTCTTAGAATTTCCGACGTAGCTCAGGATTCCGCCAGAGAATTTATCAAAGAGCACTTTGGTACAGATTCCGTTCCAAAGACTAAGCGTGTATTTAAGGGAAATGCAAATTCTCAGGATGCTCATGAAGCGATCCGTCCCTCGAATATCTATATTACCCCTAAGAAAATAAGAAAAATGCTTACACTCGATCAGTATAAGCTGTACAGATTAATTTGGGAGCGTTTTGTTTCCAGCCAGATGGCGTCTGCCGTTCTTGATACAGTTACTGTCGATATAGAAAATAACGGATATATCTTCAAGACCGGCGGTTACGTAGTTAAAAAGCAGGGCTATCTTGCGCTTTACGTTGAGGATAAGTCTGACGAGGACAGCCAGGAGCCTGATTCGGTTAACCTGACCAAGCTTCCCAACGTAAAGGAAGGTCAGATGCTCGCTGTCAAGGAGGTTATCAAGGAGCAACATTACACAGAGCCTCCTGCGAGATATACCGAGGCATCTCTTATCAAGTTCCTTGAGGAAAACGGAATCGGAAGACCTTCAACGTATGCTCCGATTATTTCGATCATTACTTCCCGTGATTACGTTAAGCGTGAGGGAAAGCTTCTTGTTGGTACACCTCTTGGAGAGGTTACTAATAACTTTACCAAGCAATATTTCCCTGAGATCATCGACTACGAGTTTACAGCTCAGATGGAATCCAGCCTTGATTCGATCGCGCGTGATGAGAATACAATAGAGGGAGTTATCTCCGGATTCTATCGCAGATTCGAAGAGGAGCTTGCCATAGCTTCAAAGGAAACAAAGAATAAGGAAAAGGTTTCTATACCCGCTGAGGAAAGCGACGTTATCTGTGACAGATGCGGAGCAACGATGGTATATAAAAAGGGCAGATTCGGTAAATTCCTTGCTTGTCCTAATTTCCCGTCTTGTAAAAACACCAAGGCTCTCGATAAGGAAGGAAAGCCCGTAGAGGCTGACGAGAAAAAGATAGAGCTTGCAGGCTTTAAGTGCGAGGTATGCGGCGGAGAAATGGTTGTTCGCAGCGGAAGATACGGTTCATTCTACGCGTGCGCGAATTATCCCACCTGTAAGTTTACAAAGCAAAAGGTCGTAGAGCTCGACGTTCCGTGTCCCAGATGCGGTTCCAAGGTCGTCGCAAGACATGGAAAGGGAAAAATGCTGTTCTATAGCTGCGAAAAGTATCCCGAGTGTGATTTTTCGTCTTGGGATATGCCCTTAGCAGAGAAGTGTCCCGATTGCGGAACAGGTCTCTTCTATAGAAAGAGCAGAAAGAATGTAATTTGCAAAAACCTTTCGTGCGATTATAAGCGCGAAGAAGAAATGACGGTAATTGAATAATGTCAAATTTGAAAATAAAAGTGATCGGCGCGGGTCTAGCAGGCTGTGAAGCGGCGTGGCAAGCCGCAAAGCTTGGTGTAAACGTTGAGCTTTACGAGATGAAGCCGTTGAAGTTTTCACCTGCGCATCACAGCGAAAGTTTTGCGGAGCTTGTATGCTCGAATTCCTTCAGGTCAAATGCTACCAGCAACGCTGTTGGTCTGCTTAAGGAGGAGCTCAGAATGATGGGCTCGCTCATACTGGAGGCGGCATATGCAACAGAGGTTCCTGCGGGCAGCGCGCTTGCTGTTAACAGAGATGATTTCAGCAGGTATATTACCGATAAAATTAAAAATCATCCAAATATCAAGGTAATTAATCAAGAGGTTACCGATATTGATTTTGATAACATAACCGTAGTTGCGTCCGGACCTCTTACGTCCGAGGCACTTGCAAAGAGAATTTCGGAGATGACCGGCGGAACAGAGCTTCATTTCTTTGATGCTGCTGCGCCTATTGTTGATTTCTCTTCAATAGATATGTCTCGCGCATTTTTTGCATCCAGATACGGCAAAGGTGACCCTGAGGATTATCTAAACTGTCCTATGACAGAGGAGGAATATGCCGTATTCCATAAAGAATTGTCTTCGGCCGCAACGGCACCTCTCAAGGCCTTTGATAAGGAGCTTCAGGAGGATCTGAAGGTGTTCGAGGGATGTATGCCTGTCGAGGTTATGGCCTCCCGCGGATACGATACCTTGAGATTTGGCCCTATGAAGCCCGTTGGGCTCCCCGTGCCTTCTACCGGAGAGGATGCATTTGCAACGGTACAGTTAAGACGCGAGAACAAGGAAGGCACAATGTACAACATCGTAGGCTTCCAGACTCATCTTACATTTGGAGAGCAGAGAAGAGTATTTGGACTTATTCCCGGACTTGAGAATGCTGAATTTTTCAGATATGGCGTAATGCATAGAAACACATATCTGAATTCTCCGGACTTGCTAACAAACGTTTATTCAATGCGTGAGCATCCAAACGTATTTTTCGCAGGACAAATGACGGGAGTCGAAGGCTATATTGAATCTACTTCATCCGGTTTCGTCGCCGGAATAAATGCTGCCATGAAGGCGCTTGGTAAGGAGCCGATCGTCTTCCCGAAAGAGACTGAGATCGGTGCTCTGGCTTCGTACATAAGCGAAGGCGGAGTGAGTTCTTCATTCCAGCCAATGAATGCTAACTTTGGCATCATTGCACCGTTCGACAAAAAAATAAAAGGAGGAAAGAAAAACAGAAACGAGGCTTACGCGGCTCGTTCGCTTGAGATAATCAGCTCCGTTTTCTCTTTCTTGAATAACAATGAAAATATTAGTTGATGCGATGAGCGGTGATCACGCTCCGCTTGAAATACTTAAAGGCGCAAGCCTTGCGGCAAAGGAATATAAAGAACACAATATTCTCCTGGTTGGAGATCAAAATATAATTTCTCATATTGCTGTAACTAACGAGATTGACATAGCTGGAATTGAAATCATACACGCAGATGCGGTTATCAGCATGGAAGATAACCCTATTTGTGTAGTAAGAGATAAAAAGAATTCTTCGATGAGCGTTGGTTTGAAAGCCCTTGCTCACGGCGAGGTTGATGCGTTTGTCAGCGCAGGTAACACCGGTGCTCTTATTACGGGCGCGACAATAATTGTTAAAAGAATTCTTGGAATAAACCGTCCCGCTATTGCATCGGTTATTCCGCTTAGCAATCCTATACTTCTTATGGATTCCGGTGCTAATCTCACCGTTACATCGGATAATATATGCCAGTTTGCGTTTATGGGCGCAAAGTATATGGAAAAGATATATGGGCTTGACAGACCGAGAGTCGGTCAGCTTAACAACGGCGCTGAGTACAATAAGGGTACTGCGCTTCAGATCGAGTCCTACCAGCTGCTTTCAGAGTCAGGACTTAATTTCGTTGGCAACGTCGAGGGAAAGGAAATTCCGTTTGACGTATGTGACGTAATTGTTGCTGACGGATATACGGGTAATATTTTCCTTAAGACCGTTGAGGGAATGGGAAAATTCCTTCTTAAGACGCTTAAGGAGCTTCTCATGTCCAATATAGCAACAAAGCTCTCTGCACTTACTATGGATACCAAGGAGCTTAAGCAGAGATTTGATGCATCTGAGCACGGTGGAGCACCTCTGTTAGGTATTTCAAAGCCTGTAATAAAGGCTCACGGCTCATCTGATGCTAACGCGATCAAGAACGCTGTCAGACAAGCAATAAGCTTTATTGAATCGGGTGTTAACGACGATATTATTGCATTCGCAAGGGATTATGATGAAAGAAAGCTTCTTGCAGATGCGGAGAAAATGTACGGTGACGTATAATTAAGATGGAGGAGTTATGGGTATTGGCAAGGATTTTGCACAGCTTACTCGGGATATAGGCTACGACTTTATCGACGTTACCTTTCTTGAAACTGCGCTTACCCATTCCTCCTATACAAACGAGATGAAGCAAAAGGGCTTTCGCGCAGAGTCCAATGAGGCTCTTGAGTTTCTGGGTGACGCAGTACTTGAAATCGTTATCTCGGAATATCTTTTCGACAGATATGCGAAAAACGGCGAAGGAACGCTTTCAAGGCTGAGACAAACCGTAGTTTGCGAATCCACACTTGCTAAAATTGCTTCGAAAATCAACCTTGGCGATTATATGCACGTTGGAAGCGCAGAAGAAAATCTAGGACTCAGAGGACGAAAGAAAATTCTTGCTGATGCGCTTGAAGCCCTGATTGCCGCGGTTTATCTTGATGATAGAACAAATGCACACGGTAATCTATACCGCGCGGTAATTATTTGCCTTTTCGAAAAAGAGATAGATAACATTTTAAAATCGGGAAATAAGGACTATAAGACCCTCCTTCAGCAGTTTGTCGAGAAGAATGGCGACGCACTCTTGCGATATGACATAGAAGAAAACGGTCCGGAGCATCAAAAGACATTTATTGCAACAGCGTATATAAATAACAATAAAGTCGGCGATGGAAAGGGAAGCACGAAGCGCGCTGCCGAAATGCAGGCGGCAAAGGTAGCACTTCGCCTATTTGGAATGATCTGATATGAAGAAGCACGTAAATATACCCATATTTATTCCTCATCTCGGATGTCCTAACCAATGTGTCTTTTGCAATCAAAGGACCATCTCCGGTGTAACCAAGTTCGAGCTTTCAGACGTTAGATCTGAAATTGAAAATGCGCTCGCTACGATAGATCCTTCACAAGAGGTTGAGATAGCATTTTTCGGAGGTTCTTTTACAGGCATCGATAGAAATTTGATGATTTCGCTTCTGAAATTAGCAAATGAGTATATATTGCAAGGCAGAGTTGATTCTATTCGTTGCTCGACACGTCCGGATTATATAGATGAAGAAGTTCTTCTTCTACTAAAGGAGTACGGCGTAAAAACAATTGAACTGGGTTTGCAGAGTACGTCCGAAAAGGTGCTTAAATCTACAAAGCGCGGTCACTCACGCGCCGACGAGGAAAAGGCCTGTCGTTTAATTGTTGAATATGGATTCGAGCTTATTGGTCAGATGATGATAGGCCTACCCGAATCAACCGTCGCTGATGAGCTTGAAACGGCGCAGTTTATAGTTAGCTGTGGTGCAAAGGGGGCACGAATTTATCCTACCGTTGTTTTTCATGATACAGAGCTGTGTCAGATGTCGATAAATGGTGAATATGATCCAATAGGACTTGAAGAAGCAGTAGAAAGATCTGCACGCGCTCTGGAAATATTTCTTGATAACGGTGTGGATGTTATCAGAATCGGATTATGCTCGTCTGAGAACTTGGTTGATGAAGAAAAATATTATGCAGGACCCAATCATCCCGCTCTTGGAGAGATGGTGGAGAATGCATTGTTTTATAATAAAATCGCTCGTTACCTTGACAGAAACAGATCATATTCTAATACTGTTTTGAAAATATCCGTTGCAAAAGGATGTTTATCAAAGGCAATAGGGCAAAAAAGAACTAACAAAGATAGGCTGATCCGTGAATACGGAATAGCCGAAGTCAAATTCAAGGAAGATGAAAGTCTTTCGGGTTATGAACTTATGATAGAGGAAGAAAGGAAAAGGGAATGTACTTAAAATCACTTGAACTCCATGGATTCAAATCCTTTCCCAATAGAACAGTACTGACGTTTGAACGTGGTGCTACGGTTATAGTAGGTCCCAACGGAAGCGGTAAGTCTAACATTTCCGACGCGATGCGTTGGGTTCTTGGTGAATTATCAAGCCGTAATATCCGTGGTACACGAATGGTCGACGTTATTTTCGGCGGTACGGATGATAGAAGACCTATGGGCTTTGCAGAGGTATCCGTAACCTTCGATAATACCGATCCTGAAAACAGACTTGATTCTGAATTCGATGAGGTTACTGTAACAAGAAGATATTACAGAACCGGCGAAAGTGAATACCTTATCAATAAGGAGCAGAAGCGTTTACGTGATATACATATGCTCTTTATGAATACCGGTGTAGGCCGTGAGGGATATTCAATCATCGGTCAGGGTAAGGTTGCTGAAATCGTTTCAAAGAAGAGTGACGAGAGAAGAAACATCTTCGAGGAAGCGGCAGGTATATCTAAGTTCAGATACAGAAAAGAAGAGGCAGAAAGAAAGCTTAAGGGCGTTTCTGAAAACCTTGACAGAATAAACGATATCAGACTCGAGCTTGAAAACCGTGTCGGACCTCTTGAAAGAGAGGCGGAGAAAGCAAGAAAAGGTCTTGCCATCTTTGAAGAAAAGAAGAAGGCAGACGTATCTCTTTGGCTTTACGATACAAAGCAGATCAGAGAAGAAATCGATGAGGCGGACAAGACCTGGCGCCTTTCGGTGCACGAGCTTGAAATTGCAGGGCAGGTTCTTGCAGATCTTGATGCTCAGCTCGAAACTCTTTACAATAAAACACAGTCTAACAAGTTAAGGTCTGCAGAACTTCTTGAACAAATTCAGATCACAACCGAAAAGCTTCACGCTCTTGATAACTCTCTTAGAGTCGCAGAGTCTAACTTTGCACATTCTGCTGAGCTTATCGAAGACTGTCATATGCGTATTGCTGAGATCGAGCGTGCCGAATACTCGCTTGGTCTTACCAAAGGACAGTACGTTGAAAAGCGCACTAAGTTTGAGAAAGTTCTCGCAGAGCATATGGATACCCGACTTGGCTTCCTTAGCGAGCAGCAGCGTCTCACTACCGAGATTGATGCATTGAACGGACAGCTCAACGAGGCGCTCGACGAAATAACCGTTGAAACCAATCACTCCACTGACTTGAAGATCAGAATGGACGTGCTTGATAACGCCAGAATTTCCGACGGATCCAAGACCGAGGAAATCGAGGCGGAAATAGAAAAATACGAAGAAGAAGGCGTAAAACTTAAGGCAGAAGCCGATAGATGCGAAGAAAACGCTTCCGGATTCAAAACTCAAATAGCTGAAAAAGATGCTATAATCACCGAGTCGCAAGAAAAAATTGACTCGCTCACCGAGGAAAAGGCTCAAATAACCGAGACCTTGAATCAGCTTAAGCTTCAGCAGGATACTGCAAAGCAAAGAGCTGACGTTCTTCAAAGAATGAACGAGCATTTCGATGGCTTTGTTGAGAGCGTTAAGTTCGTAATGCGTGAATACGCCGCGGGAAGAATATCCGATGCAGGTGAGGTGTACGGCCCGCTTTCTTCTCTTATCAACGTTGAAAAGCAGTACATTACTGCGATTGATACAGCGCTTGGCGGAAGCTTGCAGAACATTGTTGTTGAGGACGTCCCCACAGCTAAGGCTTGTATGGCTGCCCTCAAGAGAGCAAATGCGGGTAGAGTTACCCTTTATCCTCTTACCTCAATGCGTCCCGCATCTGAGAACGAAGAGATAAAGACTGCAAAGAAGATGCCCGGCTTTATAGGTCGCGCGGATACCTTGGTAGGTATTGATGAGAAGTATAGAATCGTCATCGAGCATCTTCTTCTCCGTACTCTCGTTTTTGATAACATTGATAATGCATCCGTAGCGGCGAAGAAGATCGGATACAGAGTAAAAATGGTTACTCTTGACGGTCAGATCATCAATGCGGGCGGTTCGTTTACCGGTGGTAGCCAGAAGCGTGATAGCGGTATTCTTTCCAGAACAAGCGAGATTGCTCAGCTTCAGGAAAAGAGCGAGAAGCTTGAAAAGGAGATCAAGGATACTGTTGCGGCTCTCTCCGAGATAGATGATGAGCTTAAAACCAACCAAAACTCTTTACGTGAGGCAGAGCAGGATAAGGAGCTTCTCCTCACTCTCTCCCGTTCTCAGTTTGCCGCTCTTGATAACGCAAACGCTAAATATGATGCTAACCGCAACATAATTGACAAGTTTAAGATGGACCGCGACGCTTTGATCAGCGGCCGTGAGCGTGCAGAGGAAGAGCTTATTCAGGTCCGTGCGGACTATAAGGCTTCACTTGAGCGTATGGAGTCGTTAAAAGCGTTCAGAGAGCAGAAGAGCCTGGAAATGGGCGTTCTTGATGAAAAACGTGATGAGTTCATTGAAAAAGCAAATGCAACGAATATATCTATCGCAGAGGTTCGTAAGGAAATCGAGGGTGTTGATCAGCTGATCCAGTCGCTCGATCAGAGACTCGAGGATCTTGATGCCGAAAAGCAGGCTCAGGAGGATAAGATCGATTCTCTCACCGACAAGAGAAAGAATATTGACGCACTTAAGAACGAGCATAAAGCAGAATATGATGAGCTTGAAGGCCTTCTTGCGAAGCTTAATGCAGAAAGACGCGAGGTTGAGGCGGGAACCGATGAGTTCGAAAAGGAAACTAACGTTATCCGCCAAAAGCAGAAGGAAAAGAACGCAAGCTATCAGACTCTTACAGAATACTCTGTAAGAAACGAGAATAAGCTTGCTCAGCTCAAGGAAAGACAGGATCGACTCGGATCTCAGCTTTGGGATGACTACGAGATAACATATGAGGATGCGGTTGCGCTCAATTATCCTCCCGTTACAGCGGAGAATAGAGATGAGATTGCCGCAATTCAAACGTCATGTCGTTCTAAGCTTCGTTCTATCGGTAACTTCAACCCCAACGCTATCGAGGAATATGCGGATGTTAAGACAAGATACGATGATCTTAATGCACAATATCTTGACCTTGTACAGTCCAAGGATGAAACGATAAATATTATCGCTCGTATCGAAGAGGAGATGCGCTCAAGCTTTGTTAAAGCATTCAACGATATCAATAAGAACTTCGGTATTACGTTCAAGGAATTGTTCGGAGGAGGAAGCGCTGAGCTTTCGCTTACCGAGCCTGAGGACGTTTTGACCTCCGGAATTGAGATCAAGGCTGCACCTCCCGGTAAGATAATCAAGAGTATGTCTCTGCTTTCCGGTGGTGAACAGTCCTTCGTTGCAATCGCGTTGCTCTTTGCTATTCTTAAGGTTAACCCCACGCCCTTCTGTATTCTTGACGAGATTGAGGCGGCGCTTGACGAGGTTAACGTATTCCGCTTTGGCGAGTATGTTAAGAAGCTTTGCGATGATACTCAGTTCATCCTTATTACTCACCGTAGAGGTACTATGGAAATCGGAGATAGACTTTACGGTGTAACGATGCCTCAGCGCGGTATTTCTCAGGCGATTGAGCTCAACGTAAATGAAATTGAAGGAAAGCAAGAGGAGTTGCTTGATGGGATTCTTTGACAAATTAAAAAAAGGACTTTTTAAAACCAAGGATGCAATAGTCGGTAAGATCGACAGCCTGTTTAAAAAGTTCGTTAAAATAGACGAGGACCTCTTCGACGAGCTCGAAGAGCTCCTCATCTCCGCAGATATTGGTGTAAATACCACGGAGGAAATTCTTGACGAGCTTCGTGAGTGTGTCAAGGAAAATAGAATTAAAGAGCCTGATGAGGTGAAGAAAGAGTTGCTCTGTATTCTTAAGAGAATGGTGGGTGAGCATGAGCCTCTTAAGCTCGATACCAAGCCTTCTGTTATTCTTGTAATAGGCGTTAATGGAGTCGGAAAAACCACTTCCATAGGAAAAATCGCGGCAGAACTTAAGCATAACGGTAGAAAAGTTGTTGTTGCGGCAGCGGACACTTTCAGAGCTGCGGCTGCAGAGCAGCTCACTGTATGGTGTGAGCGTGCAGGTGTTGACATCATCAAGCAGGCCGCGGGCGCAGATCCTGCCTCGGTTGTATTTGATGCAATAAACGCTGTAAAGAGTAGAAAGGCTGACGTGCTTATTATAGATACTGCGGGCAGACTTCACAATAAGAAAAATCTTATGGATGAGCTGGCTAAGATAGACAGAGTAATCAATCGAGAGCTTCAGGGATGCTCTAAGGAAACCCTGCTTGTCCTCGATGCTACCACCGGTCAGAATGCAGTAATGCAGGCAAAGGAGTTTAAGGAAGCATCAAAGATTACCGGTCTTATCCTTACTAAGCTTGACGGCACGGCAAAGGGTGGCATAATCATTTCGATAAAGCAGGAGCTTGGTATGCCAGTTAAGTTTATCGGCGTAGGCGAGCAGATCGATGATATGAAGCCCTTTAACGCACAGGAATTTGCAAGTGCTTTATTTGAAAGGGATTAATAATGTTAAGTAGTAAACAGAGAGCTTATCTCAGAGGTATGGCACAGGAGCTTGATACCATCTTCCAGATAGGAAAAAGCGGTGTTACCGAGGAGATTTGTCTTCAGTTGTCCAATGCACTCGAAGCAAGAGAGCTTATCAAGGCGCGTGTTCTTGATAATAGCGGATATACTGCCAAGGAAGCTGCAAACGAGATAGCCGAAAGCATTGATTGCGATGTAGTTTCCTGCGTTGGAACAAGATTTGTTCTTTACAAGGAATCGAAAAATAAGAAAAGAATAGAGCTTCCGCGATGAAAAGGCGCGTTGGTATTTTTGGAGGCACGTTTAATCCTCCGCATATTGGCCACGTTGAGGCTGCAAAAGCTTTTGTTGAAAAGGCAGGTCTTGACAGCTTGATCATTATGCCCGCATTCATTCCTCCGCACAAGGAGTATAACTCGATAGTAACTTGCGATGAACGTCTTGAAATGTGCAAAATTGCGTTTAAGGACGTTGATAAGGCGATTGTTTCCGACCTTGAAATATCAAGAGGAGGTAAGAGCTACACTTATCTTACTTTACAGGAATTAACCGAAGATGATGTTGATTTGTTCTTCCTCTGTGGAACAGATATGATAATATCTATGGATACGTGGAAAAATCCGGATATCATCTTTTCATTGGCAAATATCTGCTTCATCAGGCGCGAGAATGACGATGCGAATACTGAATTAATCCGTCAGAAGTGTAAGCTTTATAGCGAGAAATACGGAGCTGTAATCTTACCGATTGTAGCTGATGTTATTGAGATATCATCGAGTGAAATCAGGAGTGCAGACATTAAGACGTCATCTTATCTTACGACTGATGTTAAAAGGTATATCTCTTCGAAGGGGTTGTATAAATGATTTTCAATAATGATTCTTTATCCGAGCTTCGCTTATCTGTAAAGCAAAGGCTTTCGGAAAAAAGATACAAGCACACCCTCGGCGTCGAGAAGATGGCGCGTGCTCTTGGCGAGGTTATTCTGCCTGACAAGGTTGGCGAGCTTTGCGCAGCGGCGCTTCTTCACGATATTGCAAAGGAAATGACGCATGAGGAGCATTTGGAGTTGCTTGCTGACTCGGGGATTGCACTTACCGAGGACGACCTCGAAACAAGACCTGCTTTACATTCTTTTGCAGCCGTACCTTTGATTAAGACTGATTATCCGGAATATGCTATCGAGAACATATTATCAGCCGTAAAGAATCATACACTAGGCGCTCCGGGAATGTCGATTTTTGATGAGATAATCTTTATTTCCGATTATGCTGAGGAGGGAAGAACTTATTATTTCTGTATTGAAGTAAATAAGGAGCTTCTTAACGGAGTCAATAAGGAAAACACTTTTGAGGATAATGTTGATTTACTTCATAAGGCTTCGCTGAAAGCAATCAATTCAACCATTGCATCGCTGAGCAGTCGCAACGATAAGATAAATAAACGTACGTTTCTTACAAAGAAATATCTCGATGATTTAATTTGCAAATAAGCAAGTTATTAAAAGGCAGAATTAAAAGTACAAGGAAAATATATGGATAACAAAAACATCAATTTAAAGAATGCATCGTCTTACGAGGTTGCCTCGGCAGCTGTAAAGACGTTGATAAAAATGAAAGGCAGTGCGATCAGGCTCTTCTGTGTTAAGGATACAAGCTCGGTTACCGATTATTATATTACGGTCACCGGTAGATCCAAGACTCAGGTCGCATCTCTTGCAGAAGAGGTTGCATATCAGCTTGAAAACGCGGGCAGAGAAGCCGCAAGAGTGGAGGGCAAGCGCGGTGACACGTGGATTCTCGTCGATTTTATCGATGTAATCGTGCAGGTGTTTGACAGCGAAGCGAGAAGCTTCTATGACTTTGACCGCTTGCTCGCTGAAGCTGAGCTTATAGATATCTCTCATATTGAGAAAGAACTTGATAACGAAAACTGATTTTGAGGAAGTATATTATGCTTTACGAACACTCTAAAATAGAAAAGAAATGGCAGGAATATTGGGAAAAGAATGAGACCTTCAAGACAGACGTTTGGGATTTCTCAAAGCCCAAATATTACGTTCTTGATATGTTCCCGTATCCGTCGGGAGTAGGACTTCACGCAGGTCACCCCGAGGGATACACCGCAACCGACATTGTCTCCAGAATGAAGAGAATGCAGGGTTATAACGTTCTTCATCCTATGGGCTACGACTCATTTGGACTTCCTGCAGAGCAGTATGCCGTTAGCACCGGTAACCATCCTAACGGATTTACTCAGAAGAATATTAAGACATTCTCCGGTCAGCTTAAGGAGCTTGGCTTTGACTATGATTGGAGCAAAATGATAGCTACGAGCGACCCTGAGTTTTACAAGTGGACTCAGTGGATATTTAAGCAGCTCTATCTTGACGGATATGCTCAGTATATAGATATGCCTGTTAACTGGTGCGAGGAGCTCGGTACAGTGCTTTCCAACGACGAAGTCATAGACGGAAAGTCTGAAAGAGGCGGATTCCCGGTTATAAGAAAGAATATGAAGCAGTGGGTCATCAATCAGCCCGCGTTCGCAGAAAAGCTTCTTGAAGGACTTGATGAGATCGATTGGCCCGAGTCTACCAAGCTTATGCAGAAGAACTGGATAGGCAAGTCAACGGGTGTTGAGGTCAAGTTCGATATCGTTGGCGGCGGTGAGTTCTCTATATTCACCACGTGTATAGAAACTATCTACGGTATTACCTTTATGGTGCTTGCTCCCGACGGAGATATCGTAAAGCAGCTTATGCCGAGAATTGAAAACAAGGCCGAGGTACAAGCTTATATCGATGAGACTCTCAGAAAGAATGAGCTTGACAGAACCGAGCTTAACAAGACAAAATCCGGTTGTGAGCTTAAGGGCGTTTCTTGTATCAACCCCGTAAACGGCAAGGAAGTCAGAATGTTTATCGGAGATTTCGTTCTTGCAAGCTACGGTACCGGTGCAGTAATGGCAGTTCCTTCTCACGATCAGCGTGACCTTGAGTATGCAATAGCTCATAATATCGATATGATCCAGGTAATTGACGGTGACGACAAGCTTGGAAAGGTCGATGTTTCCGAAAAGGCGTTTGAAAAGGGTGAATATCTCGGTAAGGGATACAAGCTCATTAACTCCGAAGAATTTACAGGCCTTACCGTTGAAGAGGCTAAGGAGGCAATCACCTCTAAGCTTGAAGCAATGGGAGTTGCTAAGAGGACTGTAAACTATCACTTCAGAGAGTGGATATTTGCGCGTCAGAGATATTGGGGCGAGCCTGTACCCGTTGTTCACTGTGAGGACGGTTCTATCCACGTTCTTGACGATGCTGAGCTTCCTCTTGTTCTTCCTGAGCTTCAGAACTATAAGGGCGTTAACGGAAAAGCTCCGCTCGAAAACGCGACCGAATGGAAGGCTTATAACAAGAATGGCGTTAGCGGCGTTAGAGAAACCTCTACTATGCCCGGATCTGCAGGTTCAAGCTGGTATTTCCTCCGCTATATCGATCCCAATAATAAGGATGAATTTGCAAATCAAGAGCTTTTGAAGCATTGGATGCCTGTCGATCTCTACATTGGAGGACCTGAGCACGCAGTCGGTCATCTTATGTACTCGAGAATTTGGAACAGATACCTCTATGATAAGGGACTTGCTCCTACAAAGGAACCGTTCAAAAAGCTTGTTCACCAGGGTATGATTCTTGGATCTAACGGCATTAAGATGGGTAAGCGTTTCCCCGAGTTTGTTGTTAATCCCAGTGACGTAGTAAGAGATTACGGCGCTGATACACTCAGACTTTATGAGATGTTTATGGGTCCGCTTGAGGTATCTAAGCCTTGGAGCAACCAGGGTGTTGACGGAGCAAGAAAGTTCCTTAACCGTGTTTGGACATTCTTTACCGAGCCCGAGAACATTACCGAGGGGGAGGGAGGCGCACTTGAGAAAATCTATCACAAGAGCGTCAAGAAGATAACCGAGGACTTTGAGAAGCTCGCTTTCAATACCGCAATTTCTCAGATGATGATATTTGTTAACGCCGTTTATAAGGAAGGTAAATGTCCGAAGGCATATGCCGAGGGATTCGTTAAGATGCTTTCTTGTATCAGCCCTCATATCGGCGAGGAGTTGTGGAGTATTCTTGGCCACGACAACACTATCGCATATGAGTCTTGGCCTACCTATGACGAAGCGAAGACGATTGACGATAACTTAGAGATGCCCGTTCAGATCAATGGTAAGGTGAGATCTATCGTAGGTGTTCCCAACGGAGCAGATAAGGATACCGTACTTGCAATCGTTAAGGCCGATGATAAGGTAAAGCAGGCTCTTGAGGGCAAAACCGTAGTTAAGGAAATTGTTGTTCCCGGTAAAATTATCAATATTGTTGTAAAATAACAACGCTTCAGAGGTTTGCGGACGTGTGTCCGCAGACCTCTGATATAAAAAATAATTGTCGGTTAAAAAAACTAAAAAAACTTTCCTAAAAAGCCTTGACAAAGCAATCTATTTATGATATTATATTAAGGCTTAATAAAACAGATGCGAGTGTAGTTCAATGGTAGAATTCCAGCCTTCCAAG
>CAZUQN010000015.1:0-28273 GCA_964622425.1 uncultured Ruminococcus sp. | reverse complement strand
TCCTTGATAGCCGCCGCAACAACACCGGGGCCGCTGACGCCTACGTTAATAACCGTATCGGGCTCTCCTATGCCGTGTACTGCGCCCGCCATAAAGGGGTTATCCTCGGGGATATTCGCAAACACAACGAGCTTTGCGCAGCCTATGGAGTCTCTGTCCGCGGTAAGAGCCGCAGTCTTTTTGATTATCTCACCCATCTTGGCAACGGCATCCATATTGATACCTGCCTTGGTGGTCGCAACGTTGATCGAGGAGCAGATCCTATTGGTTCTCGCAAGTGCCTCGGGAATAGCCTCGATAAGATTCTTCGCGCCGAGGATCTCGCCCTTCTGCACGTGGGCGGAAAATCCGCCGATGAAGTTTACGCCGAGCTCCTCTGCCGCCGCCTCAAGCACCTCGGCAAGCTCAACGAAGCCCTCGGGAGAAAGTCCTGAGCCGATATAAGAAAGAGGGGTTATGGAAATACGCTTGTTTACGATAGGAATACCGTACATTCTCTCGAGCTCCTCGCAAACGCTGACGAGGTTTTTAGCCGAGCGGGTTACCTTATCGAAAATCTTAACCTTAAGTCTGTCCTTGTCGTCACTTATACAGTCAAAGAGAGAGATACCCATTGTAACCGTTCTGATATCAAGGTTCTGCTCCCTTATCATATCGACGGTTTCAAGTATGTCGTGTACGTTGATCATATCTGGTGCATGGTGTTGAAGATATCCTCGTGCATTACGCGGATGTCAACGCCGTTCTCCTCTCCCGCGTCCTTCATAGCAATAGCGAATGACGAAAAATCACAGTTGAGATTTTCAAGCTCAACAAGCATTATCATTGCGAAATATTCTCTGATAACCGTCTGACTTATATCAATTATGTTCGCCCCAAAGCGCGCACACTCGCGGCTCGCCATAGCGATAATACCGACTTTATCTTTTCCCGTTACAGTAACAACTGCCTTCATTTTCCTTCATCCTTTCAATATATGACTATTTCAGTTTGCATTTTTGGTTTAAATCGTGATATTAACCACTGTAAGTCAATCGCTATATTATACTTCTTCACGCTTTGGGATATACATAATAACCACAGTCTCTACCTTCATGGCGGGCGTACCGTCAGCATAGACGAAGGAGGCGTGTGTTACCTCTACGTAGGGTGTGGGGTTGTAATTAGACTTGGATGAAAGTATGCCTCCGCCGGTTATATTACCAAACATTTCACCCCAGCCGCCCTCGTAGTTGAGGTACTCCTGGAAGTCGTTGTAGTGATTGTATGTATAAAAAACGTAGTTCTCGCCGATCTCGATAACGCCGTCGCGATCGAGATCGTATCTTGCATGTACTATACGTGCAGCACCGCGGGTAATGGTCGAGCCATTGTTGTAGGGCGCAACCGCATAACCATTGCCTGTATCAGTGCCTGTAGTACCGATATCCATCTCGTAGTAATAGAGATCTCCTCCGCAGCCCGAAATATTGGGAAGCACGGGCTCGTAGGGGTATCTCGAGGTATCACCCGAGAAGTTGGTGTGGTTGACTCTAAGGTATATGCCCCAAGGGCTACTTGAGGGCTTGGTCTTCTTGGACTCGGAGTGGTTAGCGGGAATATCGCCAAAGGCAAATACGTACGCCGCAACCTCCTCAAGGGTAACGTAAGCGCCGCCCTTATATATCTTATTCACGATCTCTCCGTAGGCGTTCACAACGTAATAAGTATTGCCATCCTCGGAGAAAAGATACGTGCTGTTGGAAACTAAAAGTCCGTCGATTTCGGGCTGATAACTCGACACGGTAGGCGCCGCTGCCTGATCCGCGATGGATCCCGACATCAGATTATGCTTGGTTCTGTAGTAGGAGTCCATATAGCTTACAGCGGGAGTGTAGTTAGCGTAGAACTCGGTAACGTCCACGTTTACGTAAGGATCGCTTGTTACGGGATCCTCCTCGTTAGGAAGATAGAGTATACCGCCCTCAAAGATCTCGGGCACAGGCTCCTCGTCCTGCACGTCATCTTCGCCGGGTTTATCGTCCTCGCCATCGGTGCCGTTATCCTCACCGGCTTCACCGCCGTTTTCATCATCACCTCGATTAAGTATCGAGTCAAAGAATCCCTCAACGTCTATCCCCTTGCTCGCGAGCAGATCGCAGGACGCGACGTTAAAGATAATAGCGAGTATCAGAAGAACCGATATCAACAGTCTTTTCATAGATTTCACAAAAAATACCTCATTTCACATAATTCGCTATTTTATTATAACACGCGAGCGGCAATAATTCAATAGTATATAATTAATCTAATGGATATTATTAAAAAGTCGCATAATATAAAAAATGCCGCACCCCGAAGGGCGCGGCATTCGCTGTATTAAATTAATTCTTCTACTGAATTATACGGGCTGGTAAACAACCTCAATTGCAAGAACGCGAACCTGCTTGCCGTCAGAGCCGTTCTTTACAGAGTTAAGAACTACGGAAGAACCGGAAACAGCAGTCTCAACGTTACAGATATCAGTTGTTCCGTCACCAACGCAAAGGAATGCATAAGTACCTTCTACAGTGGTGATCTTAACGGAAACAAGTTCATATCCTGCCAAAACAGAGATGGTCAAGGAGCCTGCGGGAGTATCGGTAGCGTAAATACGAATGTGGTTGCCATCGTATGCCTTACCGGTGTTGCTACCGCCAGCAACCTTAACGGTTACGTTATCGTCAAGAGAGAACTCCTGACCGGTAGTAGTATTATCCCAACCAAGAGCGGTGATAAGCTCCTCTACGGTCTTGCTTACGGTTACAGAACCTGCTGCGGGCTGAGCTGCGCCGCAAACAGAGCAAGTGCCGTCGGTGTAGCTATGTCCGTTAGCAGCGATTTCGGTGGTGCTGACAACCTTGCCGCAATCTGCACATGTAACAGTGGTAGATCCCTTAGCGGTGCAAGTAGCGTCAACGGTCTCGGAGGTGGTGTTTGTGTGCTCACAAACAACTATGTTAAGTACGATATCAAGGGGGAACTGGCTAACGCCGGTGTTCTCTACGTTGATGTAAGAGATCTTGGATGCGGAAACAGTACCGAAAGTGCTGTAAGTACCAAGGTAGTAAACGGTACCCTCAAACTCGGATGCCCATACGTTTACAAGAGGATCGTAGTTGTATACGGTCGCGCCATTTGCGTCGTAGTTAACGGAAAGCTTGCCTTCTGCGTTGTTGTAGATGGTGATGTACTGCTTAACATCGTCTACAAGAATGTAGAACTTGAAGCCGCCATCAACCTTCTCTGCATAAACGAGAACCGCATCAGCTGCGTCGGTAACGGTGGTGAGGTATCTGCCGCTTACGCCGCCGTCAAGATAAATAACGTTGCCGTTAGTTACCTGGTTGATAAACATATTGAAGGAAGAACCGGGAGCAACGGGGAGGATCTCAAGCGGGAACTGAGAAACGCCGGTGTTTTCCTCGTTGATGTAAGAAAGCTTGGATGCGGAGATGGTTGCGAAGGTGCTGTAAGTACCAAGATAGTACTCAGTGCCATCAAGAACGGTTACCCATGCGTTAACAGCCTTGTTATAGGTGTAAACGGAAGTGCCGTTTGCGTCATAGTTAACAGAAACCTTGTTCTCTGCATTGTTATAAACAGTGATGTACTGCTTAGCGCCATCAACAAGGATGTAGAGCTTGTAGCCGCCCTGTGCCTTCTCTGCATAAACAGAAACTGCATCAGCAAGCTCGGTGGTAGTGGTAAGATATCTGCCGCTTACGCCGCCGTCAAGGTAAAGAACAGTGCCGTTGGTTACCTGTACGAGGTAGGATGCGTATGCGTGATTCTCGTTCATAACGAGGTTAGCGGAAATAACTACAGTGAACTCTGCAGTATCGCTTGCGTCACCGCAGGTAACGGTAGCGGTAAGCTTAACAGTTACCTCGTTGGAGGTAAGAGTGATAGGAAGCTTGCCGTCAGCGCCGATGGTGTAATCGGTGTTATCGATTGCCCATGCGATGGTAACGTCATCGTAGTTCTTGCCTACGAGAGGAAGCTCAACGGTAGTGTCTGCAGTGATGTTACCGGGAACATCGATGTTGCTAATGGTATCTGCGATCTTCTCTGCGGGAGTCTTCTCTACCTCGTTGAGGTACTCGAAGCAATCAACTGAGAGAGGAATAAGGTAAGGATTGCCGCTGTAAAGAACAACAACGCCGTAAACGTTAGCAACCCAACCGTAGTGATCTGCGTGAGCAGTATCAATGGTAGCCTTGTCAGCCGCTACAAGAGTAGTGGGGAAATCGGTAACGTAGGTTCTGATGTAAGAGGTGTGTCCGTTAAGGGAGAACTTGAGGTACTCGCTGGTGCCGCCAAGCTCCTGAGTGCTGATAGTAACGCCCTTGATAACTACGGGAAGCGCAGTGTACTTAGCAAGGTTGTCGCCTGCTGCGAAATCTGCGGTAGCGTCAACGAAGTCAACGGTCTTCTTCTCGGTGGAAACGATCTCTGCAACGCCGCCCTTGATCTCCATCATGCCGGAGTAAGGAGCTGCAGGACCGGTAACAAGAACGGTCATACCTACCTCGATGCCGAGATCAGCAACGGGGTCTGCTTCCATCTGATAGGAGTAGTAGCCGCCTACAACGTCCTCATCAGCAAGGAAGAGGTGGTTTCTGGTGTTGCCTGCTGCCTTAGAGTTGATAGCAACAACAATACCCTTAACAACGAGGTTATCGCCTTCCTCAGCTGCCATGTATTCCTCGAAGGAGGATACCTTGAACTCGGGAACAACGTGGCTGTACTCTCTGGAGAGGGTCTCGCCCTTCTCGTTAGTTACGGTGAACTTAAGGGTGTAGGGGATGTCCTCATAGGTTCTGCTGGGAACAACTACGGTAACGGTAAGGCCGTCCTCACTGGTCTGGAGGGAGATCTTGCTGTCGGATACTTCCCACTTAACAGTGTAGGTCTTCTCACCGATCTTAACTGCGCCTGCTACGTCGTAGTTTGCGCCGGTTACCTCGGTAACGGTCTTGGTCATCTGATGCACGTAGTCGTATGCTGCCTGAAGGTCAGCATCAACCTCGGGGGTCGGGTTCTCGTCGCCATTGTCACCATTGAGGAGGCCGTTGATAACGTCACATCCTACAAGGCAGGTGAGAGCAAGAAGGAGAACGAGAAGTAAGGTTAAGATCTTTTTCATGATAACTCCTTTTCTTTTTAAAGTGATAAACAATTTCATGAGCCATCCTTGCGGACGGCAACCTTTTTTGGGACACGCGTCCCGGGGATAAAGTTTTTGCTATATATTACTCAAAGGTAATATCATTAATGTTGAATACCTTGATCTGGTATTCGCCGTTGAAGGAATCGATAACTCCTCTTACGGAGATAACGGTTCCCGAAGGGAAATCGCTCGCCACGACGTCGATCTTATCGCCGTCAACCACTCTGACAAGCTTCTCCGCAGTGCGGATCTTGATAGTGATACCGTCCTCGGTCTGGCAGGTGATCGTGAGAGCGCCGTTGGAGTCGGTATCAGAGGTAGTGGTGTACACACTCTTTACGGTGAGGTTTTTAACCACAGCAGTGCTGTAGTGAGCGAGCTCACCGTAATCGAAGGTCTCCTTAACAAGAGTTTCGACAAGCTCGCCGTTTGCGTCCTCAACCTCCTTGAAGGTGTCGAGAACTATGGTACCGTTCATCAACGTATCAACGTCAAGCTCACGGTAGGAAGCGGAATGGCCTGTGCTGATAACTCTGCATCCGCCCTCCCAGGTAGGATCAATAACCTTATATTGAAGGTTAGATACCTGATAGGTTCCGCCGTTTTCATAGTACTGAAGAGTACCTACGACAGAAACTCTGTTTCCGATAACGAAATCTTCCATTCTGGGATAAGAATATCCTGCGAAGATCTGCATACCGAAGTACATATCGTTCTCAGCATCGTACTCCTCAACGTAGATCGTAGGACCTACCTGCTTTGCAACGACAGCCTCGAACTTTACAAGCTGACCCTCGTACTTCTCACAGTTTGCCTTGATCTCCTTGAGGGAGAGCTCAATTGCGCCGCCGTAGTAGAAGTCGGGATCCTTTTCCTTAGAGAAAACGTGAAGCTTATGAGTCTTTGCCTGATTGAGAATCTTAAGCGCGGTCTCACCGTAAACGTTAGAGCTTACGCCCGAGCCGTATGCAAGGCCCTGCTGAAGGATCTCAAGGTTGAGATTACGGTATTCCGTATCCTGCGCGGTCTTGTACCATACCCAAAGCAGATATCTGCCGCCGGTAGAGTCAAGATCCCAGTCGTCAGTATCAGACTCAATAATGATAGAAGTAGCCTTCTTAAGCTGCTCCTTGGTATAATTTGAGGCCTTTTTGCCCCAGGGCTCGATAACACCCGTGGACTCGGGAGTGTTTATCGAGAGGTATCTCGCCTTTATGTAGTCCGCATCACCGATCTCGGTGCCGTCGGTGGTAATAAAGTGAGTTGTGTCACCGTCAATATAAGACTTAACGGTAACCGTAGCCCATACTCTGCCTGAATCGGGGTTGAACTTGATCTGACTTGCATAGTCGACAAATTCGGGCAACTCCTCATCATCGTCTGAGCCTTCATTCCCGCCGCCTACTTCGCCGCCGACGTCTTCGTTGGGGTTGTCCTCAACGTCGTCGTCACGTTGACAGGATGCAAAGCACCCTGCCATCATAGCGAGTATGACGAGAATTATCAGAATTTTAGACAATTTGTTCATCATTGTTTACAAAAACCTTAGTTTTGTGTTTACTTTTAAAAATTATGCATCAGCAATACACTCAGCAACAGCATCCTCGAACGCCTTCTTGATCATAGCGTCGATGTCAGAAGTCTGAGTTACGAAGCAGTACTGCATAAGAGCGCCTACGGAGTCACGAGCCTTGGAGGAGCCGTTGAATGCAGGAGATACGAAGTATGCATCAGCCTGGTCAAGAGCTACGCCAATGGTGGTGGGGATAACAGCGCCGCTGGAGAGCCAAGTGCCATAGTAAGGAATAGCAGTGGTGAGAACGTCCTTCTCGATTACGGGAATGTAACCGGAAGCGATGGAGAAGGAAGCCTGGAACTCAGCATCGGTGGTAAGGAACTTAACGAAGAGCCAAGAAGCAACTACTTCCTGCTTGTCAGCCTGATCGAAGATGCAGAGAGAGGGACCCTGAGAAATAGCTGCGGGATCTTCCTTGTTAACCTGAGGAATGGGAGCGATGCCAACCTCGAAGAGCTGGGAGCCGTCCTCAGACTTGGGGATCTGGTGAGATGCACCTGCGGAGGAACCGATACAGATGTAGCAGCCCTCAGTGGTGAAGAGACCGGAGGTGTAAGCACCGTAGAGCTCCTGAGTGGTGAAGTAACCGAGGTCATACCAGTCACGGAACATCTTTACGAAGTCTCTGTTGGTCTTGTTGTTGAAGAGGAACTTGGTTCCGGAGGTGGAGGTGTAGTTGGAGTTGTACTGCTCGGTCATGGTGATGAACCAGTTAGCCTCGGAGTCGTAGCCAAGAGGAGTACACTCAGGATCGATAGCAAGGATCTGTGCGCAAACAGCCTTGAGCTCATCCCAAGTAGTGGGAACGGGAATGTTGTTTGCATCGAAGAAGGTCTTGTTGTAGTACATAACCTCAGTAGACTTGGACATGGGGAGAGTGTACATGGTACCTGCCTCATCAAACACAGTACCCTCATCGTAATAACCGTCGATGAAGTTGTCGATCTGAGTCTGAGTAAGACCAAGAACCTCCTTGGTTCCGTCTTCTCTGGTGATCTCGATAGTGCTCTCGATGAAGTTATCAAGAGGAACTACCTTCTTAGTGAGGTTGTAAAGAGCAACGTGGTCAGGATAGCAGTAAGCGATGTTGGGCTGGTTGCCTGCGGTAAGCTCCTGCTTGATCTGGTCACGAACGTCGTCGTAACCGCCGATCTGGCTGTGCTCGATAGTGATGTTGGGATAAAGCTCGTTGAATCTTGCGATTGCCTTATCAAGCTCGTTACGAAGCGCCTCGCCCATGGTGTGGGAGAACTTAATGGTAACTTCGCTTCCGTCGTAGCCCTCAGCGGGTACGTCGTAGGTTACCTTCTCGGGAGCGGGAGTCTCGTTTCCGCCGTCGTTATTTACATTTCCGCCGCCGCAAGCGAACATGGAGAAGGACATAACGAGAAGGAGAAGGAGTGCAATGATTTTCTTCATTTGTTTTTCCATCCTTTGATTTTTATTTTTTAAGACTTTCGTCATTAAAACTGATTTACCGGGGAGGAGTGAGCAGAGTACTCTCTCCTCCTCTTTGATATTATCCCTTGATACCGGATCTCGATACACCCTTCATAATATACTTACGAAGGAAGATAAAGACGAGGAACAGAGGAATAGATACTACCGTAACGGCAGCCATCTGTACGGGAATATTGGACTTACCCGAGCCTGCATCGGTGAACGCGGTACGAATACCGTTGGTGATGAGGTGGTAATCCTTGTGGGCAACGAGCCTGGGCCACACGTACGAGTTCCAAGCACCCATCATCTTAAGAATGGTGATAGAGATGAGGGTGGGAAGCGCGAGAGGTATCATTACCTTCCAAAGATACTTAAGATCTTTAGTACCGTCAACCTTAGCGGCGAGGTACAATTCGTTAGGTATCTGCATAAAGTTCTGTCTGAGCAGGTAAATGTAGAATACGCTGACGAGGAAAGGAACGATAAGCACGGCATAGCCCTCAAACGGAGTGTTTGCTCCAACCCAACCCCACTTGGATACGGTAACGTAGTTGGTGATGGTGAAGAGCTCGCCGGGGATCATCATCGTCGCGAGAAGGAAGGCGAACATCGCGTTCTTGCCCTTGAACTCAAGACGAGCGAATACAAAAGCGGTGATAACCGTGATAACGAGGGAAAGGATCGTGGATACGACACCTACGATTACGGTATTCTTGAAGAGCTTGAGAAGCTCAGCAGCCGCAAACGCCTCTGTGTAGTTCGTGATGAACTGAGGATTCTTGGGATAGAGAGTAGGAACGGGGAGCTCGTACTCTGCAATGCTCTTAACCGAAGAAATGATCATCCAGTAGAAGGGGAAGATAACGATAAGAGCCATTATGCCAAGGAAAAGATAGAGAGCTATCTGCACCAGGATCTTTACGATCTTCTGGCGGGAGGTGACCTGCTTCATATCCCTTTCCTTCATTGTTACAATCTTAGATTCGGACATTTCACATTACCTCCTTCCTTAATAGTGGGTATTCTTCTTACTTACCTTGAGGTTGATAAGAGTAACCACGAAGATAAGGAGGAAGAGAACGATAGCCGCTGCGGAAGCGGTACCCTCGGACGAGCCGAGCTTGTCGTAAATGTAACCAACCATCGTCTGGAGTCTGGGAGTACCAACGCCCGCTCCGGGAGGCTGCATCGTTTCACCGAAGATACCTACGATGCTCGTATACTCCTTGAAGCCGCCGATAAAGCCGGTGATAACAACGTAGGTTATCATAGGAGAAAGGAGCGGAACGGTAATTCTGGTGAATACTCTCCAGCGGGGAGTAGCGTCGATCTTAGCAGCCTCGTAGTACTGCTTATTAACGCTCTGAAGACCGCCGAGAAGGATAAGGATCTTAAAGGGCAGCGCGTTCCATACGATATAAACTATCATAACCGCGATGTTTGCCCAGTATCCCGAGCCCTGGTTGATCCAGTTTATTGGCTCGAAGCCGATCAGCTGTATAAACCAGTTTATGATACCTAGCGATTTACTTGCGATAAGATCGTTAGGCTTAACGCCGACGATGTTAAACATTGCCGCGAATACCATGCCTATTGCGATAGAGTTGGTAACGTAAGGCATGAAGAATATGGTCTGAAGGAATCTGCGAAGAGGCTTTATCGCATTAAGACATACTGCGATAAGCAAAGCGAGGAACGTGGACAGCGGCACCGTCGCGATACAAAGAATAACGGTATTCTTCATAACCGTGAAGAATCCGGCGTAGCCAAGAACCTCCTTGAAGTTGTTGAAGCTGAACTTGAAGGTAACCATTTCGCTGAATTTGCCCTGCTCCTTCAAGGTCTTGTTTCCGACGTCCTTGGCAACCGAGTAGCCATACCACTTACCCTTGCCTTCAATTACCATCTCACCGGTCTCATCATCAAAGATGTAGTTACCTTCCTCATCCTTAGCGTATACGACCTCATCGGGATCGTAGTAGCTGGTGAAGGCCATCTTTACGGTATTTATGAGAGGCCAGACGGTGAATATTGCAAGAAGGACAAGCGCGGGCGAAAGGTAAAGCCAAGCCTTCCATTTGTCGAACTTCTTGTAAACTGTGTTTACGCAGAAGGACTGCCATACCCACTTCTTACAGAAAACTTCAACAAACCACTGGAAAACGTTTTGTTTAGTTTCTGTCATATCAGTTCACCTCGAAATAGATTCTTTCTTCTGTTTCCTTATCAAAGAGGAATACCTTATGAGGCTTAAGATTGAACTTAACCGTTGCCGCATCGGTGTTGATCCTGTAATCAGCATCAACGATAGAACGAATAACGGGATTGAGAGATGCTACGTGAGTAGAAACGATGGAAACGTCACGGCCCATTACCTCAACGTTGTTAAGGTTAGTCTCGAGTACACCGTCCTCCTCAGGAATGAAGCCCTCAGGACGAATACCTACGTAAACCGCACGGTCGTCTACACCGGGTACGTCAAGAACTGCGGACTCGCCAAGATAGAGCTTGCCGCCCTTAACCTCACCGTTAAACACGTTGATGGGGGGAGTTCCAAGGAACTTAGCTACGAAGAGATTGGTAGGATTGTCGTAAACCTCCTGAGGCTTACCAGTCTGCTGAACAACGCCGAGCTTCATAACTACGATAACGTCGGAGATGGACATAGCCTCTTCCTGGTCGTGGGTTACGAATACGGTGGTGATGCCGGTCTCTCTCTGAATTCTTCTGATCTCCTCGCGGGTCTGAAGACGGAGTCTTGCATCAAGGTTGGAGAGGGGCTCGTCGAGAAGAAGCACGCGAGGCATCTTAACAAGCGCACGCGCGATAGCAACTCTCTGCTGCTGACCGCCGGAGAGCTCGCTGGGCTTTCTGTCCATAAGCTCGTCGATCTGAACAAGCTTTGCAGCCTCGAAAGCGCGCTTAAGCATAGTCTCCTTGTCCATCTTATCCTCACCCTTAAGATTTTGAAGGGGGAAGAGGATGTTCTGCTTTACCGTCATATGAGGATAAAGCGCGTAGTTCTGGAACACAAGTCCAATACCTCTGTTCTCGGGAGAGAGTTCGGTTACGTCCTCGTCTCCGAAGAAGATCTTACCTGACGTGGGCTTCTGAAGTCCACTGATCATGTAAAGCGTTGTGCTCTTTCCGCAGCCCGAGGGTCCGAGAAGACCTACGAGCTTGCCGTCGGGAATTTCAAAGGTGAAGTTATTGACCGCAATTACCTCACTGTTGTCCTTCTTGTTACGGCTGGGAAAGATTTTCGTTAGATTTTGCAATTCAACCTTCATCTAACATAACCTCCTTGAAAGTCGTGTTTTGTATTTATAAAAAAGATTTGCTCTTTAATATTCCTTTTTGTTGACCTCTTCCTCGTGGATTCTGGTCTTATAGGCGACAAGCTCGTCCGCATTCTCAAAGATCATCTGGCTCTGGAAGTCAACGACGACGGTGTCAGAGACTAGATCGTGAATGGCGGAGCGTGTTTTTGTGCTCGCGATCACGGCGATCTGCAGAACAAGTATGAGTCCGAGGACTACTACGCCGACAATACCAAGATTTCCAAACAGGACCATAAGAACGAGATAAGCAGGGATCATAGTCTCCATCGCGCACTTACCGATTATCGATCTGATAAAATGAGCTTGTCCATGGAGTCTGACACCGTTGGTATGTACAACGGCAAGTCCAAATATCTTCTTACCGAGCGTCTGACCATTTTTAAATATGATCGGAACTATCAGCTCAAGAATAACGCAGGAAAGCAATATACCGACACTGATTATCGCTATTGCGAGATTTGCCAGCATGTTATAAGCGATTATCAGCCTCTCATCCTGCTGTCTTTTATCATCGCACTCAAGATACGGGGCCTTCTGCTCATCTGTCAGAGCGTTAAACTCCTCATCGGTAATATCGGGATTTATTCCGTACTTTTCAACGTATTCGAGCTCAACCTGCTCTACTATGTCAAGGTACTGATCGTAGTCAAAAATCGCGGACATTGCCGTCGCAACGCCCATAAAGACTATAGCAAAAATGATAACGTCAAACAAAAATGCAGAGATTCTCTTCCAGAAATCCGCTCTTTGTAATTCAAATCTCATTGGTTTACCTTCCAGCAAAAAACAAAGTGTTTATCACACAACTTGACGAAACACACAGCAGATCAAATTAAATAAACACCTATTAATTTATTTATATAGCATAAAATATAATAGCACACTGAAATATAAAAAACAACCGTTTTTAAGAATTTTTATTCTTTTTTTCACGAAAGGCGTCGAAAAGGTAAAAAAATAACATACAAGTTTGTCTATTTTGCCCACTAACGCGCTTAAAAATCTTTTTCGTTTATTGACACCGATGTTTTTATGGGGTATAATGGATAGGAATCCCTACGTGTCTGTTGGTTCAAAAAAGATAGATCCGACGCCCAAACACGTATAAAGAAAGGAATATAAGTATGGCAGACGTAAAGAAGATTTTATCAATGTGCGACCACACCCTGCTCGGTGTGACCTCTACCTGGGAGGAGATACGCAAGATATGTGACGACGGAATCAAATTCGGTACCGCATCGGTATGCATCCCTCCGAGCTATGTAAAAAAGGCTAAGGAGTACGTCGGCGATAAGCTCACGATCTGTACCGTAATCGGCTTCCCTAACGGATATAACACCACCGAGGTAAAGGTATTTGAGACCAAGGACGCAATCGCAAAGGGTGCTGATGAGATCGATATGGTCATCAACGTCGGTAATCTCAAGGACGGCCTCGAGGACGAAATCCGCGAGGAGATACGAGCGATCAAGGCAGCCTGCGGCGATCATATACTCAAGGTTATTATCGAAACCTGCCTTCTCACCGAGGAGGAAAAGATCACTATGTGTCGCCTTGTTACCGAGGCAGGCGCAGACTATATCAAGACATCTACCGGTTTCTCGAAAGCAGGCGCAACCTTCGAAGATGTGGCTTTAATGAAAACAAATGTTGGCAAAAACGTGCTTGTTAAGGCTGCAGGTGGCATTTCCGGCATCGAGGATGCTGAGAAGTTTATCGAGATCGGCGCTTCCCGTCTCGGCACCAGCAGAGTCGTAAAAGCAGTACAAGGTCTTGAGGGATCGGGATACTGAGTAAATGCAAAATGCAGAATGCAGAATGCAAAATGAAGTGCGGAATGCGAAGCGCGAAGTGCGAAGTGAAGGACGAGGAAGGCCCCGTAGGGACCGGCGTCCTCGACGGTCCGTAAATGCGGAATGCAGAATGCAGAATGCAAAATGAAGTGCGGAATGCGAAGCGCGAAGTGCGAAGTGAAGGACGAGGAAGGCCCCGTAGGGACCGGCGTCCTCGACGGTCCGTAAATGCGGAATGCAGAATGCAGAATGCAAAATGAAGTGCGGAATGCGAAGCGCGAAGTGCGAAGTGAAGGACGAGGAAGGCCCCGTAGGGACCGGCGTCCTCGACGGTCCGTAAATGCAGAATGCGGAATGCAGAATGCGGAATTAAAACGAATAATGAATAACTGAAAGGAAAATAAAAATGGCAACTCCACATATTAATGCCGAGATCGGCGCATTTGCGAAAACAGTTCTTATGCCCGGAGATCCTCTCCGTGCAAAATACATTGCGGAAAACTATCTTGAGGATGCGGTCCTCGTTAATAACGTAAGAGGTGTACAGGGCTACACCGGCTATTACAAGGGTAAAAAGGTATCGGTAATGGCATCCGGTATGGGACAGCCCTCCATCGGTATCTACTCCTATGAGCTCTTCAACTTCTTCGGAGTTGAGGCTATCATTCGCGTAGGCTCCTGCGGCTCCTTCCACCCCGACCTCCACGCACGTGACATAGTCGTGGCTATGGGCGCTTGCACCAACGGTAACTTTGCTTCTCAGTATAATCTCCCCGGCACCTTCTCCCCTATTGCCGACTTTGACCTTGTTCGTCGCGCGGCAGAGGAATGTGAGAAGAAGGGTGTTAACTATAAGGTAGGAAACATTCTTTCCTCCGATATGTTCTACGATGACGCAAACTCGGGTATGACCTGGTCTAAGATGGGCGTTCTCGGAGTTGAGATGGAGTCTGCGGCTCTCTACTGCAACGCGGCAAGAGCGGGCAAGAAGGCTCTGTGCATCTGCACCGTCAGCGACTCCTTCATTTATCCTGAGGAGAACACCACCGCGGAGGAAAGACAGAATTCCTTCACTCAGATGATGGAAATCGCGCTTGAACTCGCATAAAAAGTGCGATAAAAGCATACACGGGTAGGCACCTAGACGAAAATTTGTCGATCGTATATGCCGCTCACAAGGGACGGCGCGCAGGCTCACGAGACTGCATCCTACGTCTCATTTAGAGTGCGGCAAGTCCCCTGCCCACCCGAGAAAACACAGGAGTTATTTATGGCAAAAAGAGTATTTTTAATCGTTCTTGACAGCGTTGGAATCGGCGAAATGCCCGACGCCCATCTTTGGGGTGACGAGGGCAGCAACACGGTCGGCGCGATACGCCGCCATCCCGATTTCTCCTGTCCTAATCTTGAAAAGCTCGGCTTCTTCAATATAGACACCGTCGGTGGCGGAGTTAAATCTCCGCTTGGCTCCTTTGCCCGTATGCACGAGGCATCAAAGGGTAAGGATACCACGATCGGACACTGGGAAATAGCCGGCATTTATTCACCACGCCCCCTGCCTACCTACCCCGAGGGCTTCCCGGGGGAGGTAATGGAGGAGTTCGAGAAAAGAACAGGCAGAGGCACGCTTTGTAATCTTCCCTACTCCGGCACGGACGTGCTCCGCGACTATGGAGAGGAGCACTTAAAAACGGGTAAGCTTATAGTTTACACCTCGGCGGACAGCGTGTTCCAGATAGCGGCTCACGAATCCATCGTAAGTCGCGAGGAGCTCTACCGCTACTGCGAGATCGCCAGAGAAATTCTTCAAGGCGAGCACGGAGTCGGCAGAGTAATAGCGCGCCCCTTCGATGGCGAGCACCCCTTCAGAAGAACGTCTGGAAGGCATGACTTCTCGCTCATTCCCCCTGCTCTCACAGTGCCCGAGCAACTTAAAGGCGCGGGATACGACTCTATATCGGTTGGTAAGATCTATGACATTTTTGCGGGAGTAGGCTATACCGAAAGTCACCCCACCGTAAGCAATAACGACGGATGCAACAAGTCTATTGAAATAATGAAACGCGATTTCAACGGTCTTTGCTTCATCAACCTCGTAGACTTCGATATGGTATACGGACACAGAAATAATCTCGAGGGCTATGCGAAGGCTATGACCGCCTTTGACGAAAGGCTCGGAGAGATGCTTCCCCTCCTTCGCGAAGATGATATACTCATCATCACCGCCGACCACGGCTGCGACCCTTCCACTCCCTCGACCGACCACTCTAGAGAATACACTCCTATGGTCATTTACGGAAGCGGCATCAAGGCGGGCGTAAATCTCGGAACAAGAGAGACATTTGCAGACATCGGTGCAACTGTGCTCGAATGGTTCGGCGAGCCGACAGACAAGGTTTACGGCAACAGCTTCCTTCACGAGGTGGCAAAATGACGGATAAAGAATTGCTACTAAAGGCGGTAGAGGCAAGGTCCTTTGCATACGCCCCCTATTCAAATCATAAGGTAGGCGCGGCGCTCGTCGGCAAGAGCGGTAAGATCTATACCGGATGCAACGTTGAAAACGCCGCCTACACTCCCACCAACTGTGCTGAAAGGACCGCAATATTTAAAGCGGTGAGCGAGGGCGAAAGAGAATTCACGGCCATTGCCGTTGTCGGCGGCCTTGGTGATACTCTCTCGGAGCTTTGCGCTCCCTGCGGTGTATGCCGTCAGGTGCTCTCCGAGTTCTGCAACGGAGATCTCAGGATTATACTCGGAACTCCTGAGAAGATCACGGTGACGACTCTTTCTGAGATTCTACCCTATTCCTTCGGCAAGGTTGACCTCGCAAAATAGTAAAAAACAAAGATTATGATTGTCAAAACCACGATATTTCGTAAGTTTTTTGGCAATAGCAGTATTTATTTCAGGAGAAAACGCTTATGCGTATGTTTGATATTATCCGAAAGAAGCGAGACGGTCTAGCGCTCTCGGAAAAGGAAATACAGTGGTTCGTTGCCGGCTACGTAAAGGGAGAGATTCCCGACTATCAGGCATCTGCACTCTGTATGGCAATATACTTCAGGGGTATGAACGTTGAGGAGACGACAGCCCTCACCTTCGCTATCCGTGACTCGGGTGACAAGCTGAAGTTCAACAATATTAACGGTCTGAGAGTAGATAAGCACTCTACGGGCGGTGTAGGAGATAAGACTAGCCTTGTCGTAACACCCATCGTCGCTGCCCTCGGCGTAAAGGTAGCAAAGATGAGCGGACGCGGTCTCGGTCACACAGGCGGCACCGTTGATAAGCTCGAGGCTATCCCGGGATTCAAAACAGATCTTCCCACAGAGGAGTTTGAGGATATAGTAAACCGCGTTGGTATCGCGATAGTAGGTCAGAATGCAACTCTCGCACCTGCGGATAAGCTGCTCTACGCTCTGCGCGACGTAACGGCAACGGTAGATAGTCTGCCCCTTATAGTTTCAAGCATAATGAGTAAGAAGCTGGCTGCTGACGACGACTGCGTCGTGCTTGACGTAAAGACCGGCTCAGGCTCGTTTATGAAAACGAAGGAGCAAAGCCGCGAGCTTGCTGAGTGGATGGTAGCCATCGGCAAGGCGGCGGGTAAGAGAATGCGCGCGCTGATCACGGATATGGACCGACCTCTCGGTCACGCGATCGGAAACTCACTCGAGGTTGTCGAGGCAATCGAAACCCTCAAGGGCAACGGTCCCGAGGACCTCACAGAGCTCTCGGTAGCTCTTGCGGCGCATATGCTCGTTATCTCGGACAGAGGCAGCTATGAGGAATGCGAGAAAAACGTAAGACGAGTTATTGAAAACGGCGAGGCTCTTAAGACCTTTGCAAATATGGTTGAGGCGCAAGGCGGCAATAAGGAATGGATACTCCACCCAGAGCTCTTCCCTACCGCGCCCTATTCGCTTGAGGTCAAGGCTGGCGCAAGCGGTTACATAACCGGCGTTGATACCGAGGGCTACGGCACGGCGAGCCTCCTTCTTGGCGCGGGCAGAAATACCAAAGAAGACAAGATCGACTTTGCGGCGGGCATTAAGCTTGTTAAAAAGACGGGCGACAAGGTAGAAAAGGGCGACGTTATCGCAGTGCTCTATACAAGCGACGAAATACGTCTTGAGGCTGCAGCAAAACGACTCATCGACGCAACATTTATCGACAACGATAAGCCCGAAGATGTACCTCTTATCTACGATATTGTAGAATAATGTAAAGTTTAATTAACAATTAATAACAAAAAAGCAGGCTGATGTCCAGTAGGATATACAGTCTGCTTTTTTGCATATTATTCGCTTAACGTGAAAACAATATAGAAAAAGGAGTTATTATGTGTACAGCAATTCACTTTAACGGATACGCAGGTCGAAACCTGGATATAGAAAAAAGCTTTGGCGAAGCAGTTATAATCACACCGAGAAAATACACTCTGCCGCTCCGCAGGGCAGATAATCTTGAGGATCATTTTGCCCTAATCGGAATAGGCACAGTAAGCCGTGGGTATCCTCTTTACTACGATGCAGCAAATGAGCGCGGTCTTTATATGGCAGGGCTAAACTACGTAGGTAACGCAAAATACCACCCGCCAAAATCAAGCTTTGCAAACCTTGCTCCATACGAGCTTATACCGTATATTCTATCCTCTTGTAAAAACGTCAGCGAAGCAGAAAATAAGCTCGCGAAAATTAACCTTGTAGATATCCCCTTCAGCAGAGAGTTTCCATCAGCCGAGCTCCACTTTATCCTCGCTGACAAGGAGCGCGTAATCACCGTCGAGCCCGATGAAAACGGACTCAATATATATGAAAACAAGGTTGGAATTCTATCCAATAATCCTTCCTTCCCATACCAGATGCATAACCTTAACAACTATGCTGCCTTGACGAATGAGCCTATAATCAACAGATTCCCGAGCATCGTCGACTTCGACGAATACAGCCGCGGAATGGGAGCTCTTGGCCTGCCCGGTGACCTGTCAAGCGAGTCGCGATTTGTAAGAGCGGCATTCCACAAGCTCAACTATGTCCAAAGCGGCGATATAACCGATATATTCCATCTACTCTCTACGGTTGCAATGCCACACGGCTCGCTGAAGCTCGGTAATGACTATGAGATTACGGCATATTCCTCAGCCGTAAATCTTAACAGTCTGACCTATTACTACAAAACCTACTGCTCGACATCCATTTGCTCAGCAAGTCTTTTTAACGAGAATCTTTCATCTCCGTCACTTGTATCCTATCCTCTTGTCACGATAAAGAACACTTCATCACATAATTAAAGGGCGAGAAAATCTCGCCCTTCACCTTTTTATCCGTATTTACTTAGCAAAAATCCACACGCCCCCGGGCTTCAGTGCTCAAAGGAAAGCGACTCCGCGCATTTACGCGCTATCAAAAGATCACTGTCGGACACATCCTCATCAAATGCCGAGAAGCTATTATTTAACACGCTCCTGCCCGTAAAGAGCTTAAACCAAAGGAGTCCTACCGCATATCTGCCAAGTCCGTAGGAGGCGTGGAAGGTATCGCGGTATATCTTGCTTGCGCCATTTTGATAGAGCAGCTCCATAAGCTCGCCCGAGGGAATTATTGCCTCCGCGCCTATCTCACGTCTTGCGCGTCTGTATGAGTGTCTTATACCCTCAAGCATAAACTCAGCGCCCTTGCCGTCGGTCACCTCGAGGACTCTCGCGCAACCGTGCTCATATGCCCAAGTCTGGTGAATGTATATCTTAGCCTTTGGGAGCTTTTCTCTGACGTATGATGCTATTTCGTGGATATAAGGATAGAAGCTCTCCTCCTTGAAGCTCTGGGTGCTGACCTGCTGGAGAGTAACGATATCCCACTCACGCATCAAGAGCCCCTCGTCTATGGTGACAAGGTCCTCGCAACTCATATCTCCGTTATAATGGAAGAGATATTCCCTCTTACCCGTCTTTATATTATCGGCGTGTCTTTCAAGCGAGCAGCCGCCAATACAAAGATTGAGCGTTTCAATCTCAACGCCCTCCGACCTTGCAATCTCGCGTAAATATCTCTGCGCGTCGTCGGAAAAGCTGTTTCCTATAGATAAAATTTTCATAAAAGCCTCCAGAATAAGCAATAAAAGCGCGAAAAACTCAACACGGGTGCGCTTCTTACCCCAATAAAACGTCAACCGCGAGCATCAGACAAAATCCGACGAGAAGAGCATAAGTCGCGCCCCTCTCACTGCCGTGAGCATGAGTCTCGGGTATCATCTCGTCGCTGATAACGTAAAGCATCGTGCCGCCCGCAAACGCAAGCGCAAAGGGGAGAATAAAGGATGCAACGCTGACCGCAAAGTAGCCGATAAGCGTGCCCACTACCTCAACGAGTCCTGTGAGCATAGCAATGATAAAGGTGCGCCTCGGCTTCACTCCCGCGGCTAGCATAGGCCCGATGATTACCATACCCTCGGGAATATTTTGAAGTGCTATACCGCCCGCAATAACGAGCGCCTGAGTTACGTCTCCCGAGCCAAATCCTACACCGGCGGCAATGCCCTCGGGAAGATTATGTATCGCTATCGCCGAGACGAACAGAAGCACCTTACTAAGACTCGTTGAGCGGTGATCCTCGATGTCGGGACCTGCCAGCTTATGCAGATGCGGCACAAGCTTATCTATGAGATTGAGTGCCACAGCTCCGACAAATACCCCGGCAACCGTGATAAGTAATCCGTACTTACCGCCGTATTCAAGTGACGGAAGCACGAGTCCGAGCACCGCGGCGGAAAGCATTACTCCCGCGGCAAACGAGAGAACTATATCCGAGAATTTATGAGATATATTTTTAAATACAAAGCCGATCAGAGCGCCGACAACGGTTGCGCCGCCGACACCTAACGCGGTCAATAAAACAAGTTCCATATGCTATCTCCTTTGTTCTAATTATACAGCTCAAAAAAGAAAAAATCAAGAGGGCAGACCATAACCGTCCGCCCTTCTAAACATTTTTTATCAGCCCTCGGAGAACTGATCCTTGCCTACTCCGCAGAGCGGGCACTCAAAGTCCTCGGGAAGATCCTCAAACTTAGTGCCGGGAGCGATTCCGCACTCGGGGCAGCCTACCTCCTCGTCATATTCCCATCCGCAAACGTCACAAACGTATTTCATATCGTAATTCCTTTCTATATCTTTAAGTTAAAGCACGAGCGAGGGAGCCGAATAGACGCGCGCCGCAAGCTCCTGGTTGAGCATATATAGGCTCTTGGGATCCGAGCCGAAGAGCTCCATCTTGGTGATCATATCATTAGCGTTGGTCTCCTCCTCGCCCTGCTCCTTGACGAACCAGTCAAGGAACTGCATAGTACGGAAGTCCTTAGCCTCATACGCCTCGGCGTAAATGTTGTGGATAAGAGAGGTAACGTACTTCTCGTGCTCAAGTCCGGCAAGAAGAACGTCCATATCGCTCTTGAGCTCCTTGTCGGGCTTGTCGATGGCACCAAGCGTCACCTTCTTTGACTCGTTCTGTAAGAACTGGTAGAAAAGCATTGCATGGTCGCGCTCCTCCTGCGCCTGGATCATATACCAGTTAGCGAAGCCGTCAAGGCCTCTCTCTTTGAAGTAGTTAGAAAAATCGAGGTAAAGATACGCGGAGTAAAACTCCTTGTTTATCTGATCGTTAAGCAGCTTGTGTACTCTTTCATTCATCATTGTGTCTTTCTCCTTTTTTCTATTATTGACGGTTTTATGAATTATATTTCCTTTTTCCAAAGGCCGTGAAGGTTGCAATATGCATACACGGCTATGGGCTTCTCGTCCTTGAGAACGAATTCCGCTACCGGAGGCTCGCCTACCTTAAGATCGCGTCTCATAGCGCCCTTGTCAGTCTCAAGATATATCCAGAGGATGCTGTGCTCCTCTGCCATCGGGTGAATGACGGAGCCTACCGTTACCTTGACCTTGTCACCGAGGATCTCAACCTCGGGGATATGCTTCTCTCTGCTCGCCTCGACGACTCCCGCCTCAAGAACGCTCATTTTCTGTCCGCAGCAATGAGGAGTTACACCCGATGCGTTGATTATCTCCACTACGTTGCCGCACTTCTCACAAATATAGAATCTCTTATTGTTAGCCATTTTATTATTTCCTTTCGGTATGTGTTTTTGTTTTGTGACTTTATTATACTCCTTTCTTTAGCATAGTTCTGTGACTTTGTCACATTTTTAGACTCATTCTAAAAAATATTTTTTCGACTAATCCTTGACTATACCCCGGGTATAATGATAGAATATAGATACCAATATAAATATGTATTATAGAGGAATATATTATGCAGGCTATTATGGAGGACAAGGAGCTTATTGCTCTTTTCAAGGATAACTTCCCCTTCTGGAATGAATTAAGTCAGATTGAAAAAGAGACCTTTGTAAACTCATCTCAGTATATCTCCTTTCCTAAGGGGACGAATATACACAATGGAAACGAGTGCACAGGTATTATACTTATAAGAAAAGGAAGCCTCAGACTCTACATTCTCTCGGACGAGGGCAAGGAGGTCACGCTTTACAGACTCTTCCCCGGCGAGATGTGTATGCTCTCGGCATCCTGCGTTTTAAACAACATAACCTTCGACGTCTTTGTGGACGCGGAGGAAAACAGCGAGTGCATCGTGGTCGGAGGATGTGCCTACGCCGCCTTGGCTGAGAGAAATACCGCGGCTAAGATATTTGCTCTTGAGACCGCGCTCTCACGCTTCTCGGACGTTATGTGGGTAATGCAGCAGATACTCTTTATGAGTATGGATAAAAGACTTGCGATATTCCTTCTTGACGAGGTGTCAAAGACCGGCGGTGACACCGTCCATCTTACGCACGAGCAGATAGCGAAGTATATGGGCTCGGCAAGAGAGGTCGTCACGCGTATGCTAAAGTACTTCTCAAGCGAGGGTATCGTCGAGCTATCACGCGGAGGCATAAAGCTTACGGATATAAAAAAACTGCGTTCACTTGCAATTTAAGTTGTTTTTGACAACTATACTTTTTATTTAATGCTAGAAAGGAGAATGACATGAAGAAAACCAAAATACTGTATATTCTTTTGGCGGTACTTATGATATATATGTTCGCGAGCGTTTTCGTCACGGTAGGTTTAACAGGCGGACGAGATATTGCGGACTTCACCGATAGGGACAAATCGATCTTTACCGTCTTTGCCATTCTTGAAGTGGCTGCCGTCGTGCTATTGTTTGTCGTAGCTCTGTCGATACGCAAGGCAAGCGGTATCAAGCCTATGCCTAAGCCGAAGCTCTCGCCTTATGATAAGGCTTTGAAAAAGCGCGATGAGGCAACGCTCGGTGTATCCTTCGCAGTATCATTTGTCTTTGCACTGCTTGGCGCGATTCTCTTAAAAGGCAGAGTCAGCGAGGACACTCTTGCTATTGCGTTTTTAGCGCTGGTTTCAGTACAGGCAATTCTTCTTTTAGCCAACCACTTTACGTCAGCGGCTTACATAAAAAGATTTGAGGCGAGAAGCCATTCCGAGATGGCCGCCTTCCTCTACTCACACCGCGAGCACGCCGACAAAAGCGCAAGGAGGCTACTCTCTAAACTGCGTACTCTTTTGGTCTTAACAAACGTATATACGGTCATTATTGCTCTGCTCGGAGTCACCCTTTCCTTCGTGTCCGCAGGCCTTGGACTTTGGTGCTTTATGACTCTGCTCTCTGCCCTTGTCATATACGCCGCGGCGGCGCGTATACGGCTTCCTTACCCCGAGGTGCTTTTCACCAAGGATAACGGCTACGTAGAGGAAGGTGAATTCCCCGAGCTCTACTCGGTCACAAGAGAGGCGGCAAATATCCTCGGAGTCAAGGGAAATATTAAGATCGTTATTCTCGCCGACTGCACCGCAGGTATCAGAAGATTCGGAAGCAACATCTCAATACAAATAGGCGCTATGCTCTTTGCCTCGATGTCAAGAGAGGAGCTCAAGAACATTCTGCTTCACGAGTTTGCCCATCTCAAGAATGAGGAAGCCCCCTCATCGACCGTGACCGAGCACTACTGGTGGCTCACGGAAAGCGGCAGCAATGGAGCACTGTCTAAGGCAGCTGATATATTCTTCAAGCTTCCCGACACCATTTACGGCATCAATTATTCGCTCTACTCCTACGCTTCAACGATAAGCGCAGAGGAAAATGCGGACAGAGCAATGAGAGAATACGGTGATTCGAAATATGCAGGCTCGTCTTTGCTCAAGCTGAAGTATTACGAGCTCTACTCCTGGGAGAAGGGATCATACGATACCACCGCGTCTTGTGTCTCTGAGGAGCTGGAGGCGAATATTGTAAAAGAGGAATTTAACGGCTTCAAGGACCAGACCGAAAAGCGCCGTAACTTCTGGAATAAGCTGATAGACGTTGAGATCATCTCCCGCTCGGCAACTCACCCAACTATAAAGATGCGACTCGAAGCAATCGGACACACCGACTATTCAATACACGAATCCCCCGACTCCGACAGCTATAAGAGTGAGCAGAAAAAGATAATCGAACACGTCGATAACAACATCTACGATATACGCAAGGAAAACTACGAAAACGAAAGAAGCGAGATCTACCTTGAGCCCCTCAAGACGGTAACGGACTGGGAGGAGTCGGATAAGGAAATAGGTGATGACTATCGCGAGATCGTCTTTGCATACAGACAGCTCGGACGTGTAAGCGAGGCAGACGCCCTCTGCGACCGTATTATAAACGAGCTCCCTGAATCAGCAAATCACTATGCTAACTTCATTAAGGGTTGTACCCTGCTACACTCCTTTGACGAATCCGGAATCGAATATATCTACCGCGCGATAGAGTCAAACCACAATTACATAGAAGAGGGTATGCAGACCATAGGACAATTCTGTTGTATATCCGGAAGGCAGGACGACCTTGACGTCTACCGCGAGCGTGTGATGACGCTGATGGACGAGAAGAAGACGAAGTATTCCGAGCTCGAGAGAATCACACCGAAGGATAATCTCTCAAGTGAAAAGCTCCCCGAGGAGCTCAGAGAGGGTCTGCTCTCGCTTATCGGAACGATGTCAGACCTTATCGACGAGGTCTACGTTATTAGAAAGACCATCACAAGCGATTTCTTCGCAAGCGTTGTCATAGTAAAGACAAAGGACGGTATCGATCCAAAGATCGACAACGAGGTCTTCAACAGATTCTTCTTATACCTCGATGCGCAAGAGTGGCAGTTCACCCTATTCGATGCAAAGGGTGTTCCGATGAGTGCTATTAAAAAGATTCCGCTCAGTCTGTTCTATGACAGTAAGAAATCGACATTCAACCCATTTGACCCTCATAGAGAGTTTATTGACTAATTTTGTTTACAAAAAACACCCAAAGCTCATTTGCTTTGGGTGTTTTGCTTTTTTATTTAGTTATACTGTTCTTACGTCGATTCCGAACGCCTTTGCGAGCTTCTTTCTCGCGCCGCCTGCAACGGTCTCTATCTCAGCACCGGTAAGAGTTTTCTCGCCCGAGCCTATAACAAGGCGCAGAGTGATAGACTTCTTGCCCTCGGGGATCTGCTTGCCCTTGTACTCGTCAACGAAGAGAACCTCGCGAAGAAGGTTGTCGTCGCTCTTCTTGGGAAGAACTGCGGAGTAGATCTCGCTCCACTTAACAGAGGAGTCAACAAGGAAGGAGATATCGTACTCGTTGGTGGGATACTCGGGAACGCGAACGTAACGGTTTGTTCTCGACTTAAGGGGTTTGAAGGAGTCCATATCGAGCTCTACGAGAACTGCGGAGAGAACCTTGATATCGCAGGCGAGAGCCGCCTTCTTAGAAAGAAGCGCGATATCACCGATCTTGATGTCACCGAGGAATACGTTAAGCCATACGGTCTCATCTGCCCAGTAAGGCTTCTCAACCTTTGCGAAGGTGAAGCCCTCCATATGAGTGTATCTCGGCATATCCTCGATAACGCCCTTTGCTGTGCGGAAGAGAGTCTGGATCTTATCAGACTTTCCAACAAACGCGCAGCCGAGGTGCTTACGCTGATAAGGAAGCTTCTCTATCTCGGAGTACTCGCTTGTGTAGTCGGTATCACGGAAGATCTGTGCCTCCTCAAAGATAGCGAACTCGTCGAAGTTCCACTCATTCTTTACCACTGCCTTGCAGATGTTGGGAAGAAGTGTCGACTTGAGGTATTTCTCGGTCGGCGAGGGGGGCGTGGAAAGAGAAAGCACACCCTCGGTGGTGGGAAGGATAGCGTTTACAAAGCTATCTGTCATCCAGGGATAGGTGAATATCTCCTGCATACCCGCCTTGAATGCGAGGTATTCCTTGACCTTGCGAACAAGGTCCATATCAAGCTGATTTATAGCGCTGTCAAAGCTGGTGGTGATGGGGGTGGGCTGGAAGTTCTCGTAGCCGTACATACGCGCTACCTCCTCCATGATGTCCGCCTTGATGGAGACGTCACCGGTGGAGCGCCAGGTAGGAACTACGATGTGCATACCCTCGTCGGTGAAGGTAACGTCAAAGCCCATGGTGCCAAGCTTCTTTCTGACAATATCCTCGGGAACTCTGATACCGAGTCTTCTGTCAAGCCAATCGAAGTCAACGTCGATCTCTTTTCTTACGAGTTTTCTCGGATACTTATCGGTGAAAGCGGTAACCTTCATCCCGGGATAGAGCTCAGCGAAGAGCTGCATTGCGAGGGAGAGCGCCTGATCGCATCTCTCGGGATCAACTGCCTTCTCGTATCTGGAGGAAGCCTCGGTTCTGTTATCGTATCTTAATGCAGTTCTGCGCACGGTGCGGGAGTCGAAGTTTGCAACCTCGAGGATAACGCTGTCGGTGGTGGGAAGGACGGAATCCTTAGCGCCGCCCATAACGCCCGCAAGAGCTACTGCGCCCTCAGCGTCAGCGATTACGAGATCATCGGTGGTGAGCGCAAGGTCCTTGTCGTTAAGGAGCTGGAGCTTCTCGCCCTCGTTTGCCGTACGAACCTCTATGTGGTTAACGATGTGTGTGGAGTCAAACACGTGGGTGGGCTGACCTGTTGCGAGCATAACGTAGTTGGTAACGTCAACGAGCGCGTTGATAGGACGCATACCTACACGCCAGATTCTCGACTGCATCTCGAAGGGTGAGGGCTTGATGCCGAGGCCTTCTATCTTTGCGCCGATGTATCTGGGACATCTCTCCTCATCGAGGATTCTGACGTCGTATTCTTCACACGCCTCGGGGGTATAGGGCGCGATAGGCTCAAGAGGAAGGTCGTAAAGAGCCGCGAGCTCACGCGCGATACCGTAATGGCCCCAGAGGTCGGGACGGTTAGTCATAGACTTGTTGTCTATCTCGAGGATCATATCCTCAAGGCCGAGTGCCTTTGCCACGGGAGTACCTGCCTCACAGTCGAATGCGGAAAGGTCCATAATGCCGTGATCGTCCTCTGTCGGGAAGAGGTCGGCAAGACCTACCTCAACTGCCGCGCATATCATACCGAAGCTTGCGACACCGCGGAGCTTGGTGTTCTTGATCTCGACAGGCTCGCCCTCGCCGTGCCAGCGCACCATAGCGCCGGGACAAGCGACAACTACCTTCATACCAACCTCAAGATTGCTTCCGCCGCAGACGATATCCTTGATATCCTCAGTGCCGATATCAACCTTGCACACGCGGAGCTTGTCCGCATTGGGGTGAGGAAGAACCTCCTTTATTATGCCGATGACAATGCCGTCGAACTGCTTGCCGAGGTCGTGAACGCCCTCAACCTCAACCGTAGACATAGTAAGGTCATAGGCGAGCTGCTTGAGGTCCATATCCTCGGGAATTTTTACGTAATCCTTGATCCAATTAAGTGATAATTTCATTTTCTTCTCCTATTGCTTCTGTTCCTGCGTCTTACTTGAACTGACTGAGGAATCTTAAATCGGTGCCGTGGAACAGACGAACGTCGTCAACGCCGTAGCGCATCATAACAAGTCTGTCAAGACCGATGTTTACGTAGAAGCCTGTGTACTCGTCGGGGTCAACGCCTGACGCGCGGAGTACGTTGGGGTGAGGAGTGCCGCCGGGCATGATCTCTATCCAGCCTACGTGCTTACAAACACTGCATCCCTTACCGCCGCAAACAAGGCAACCCATATCGATTTCAAATCCGGGCTCAACGAAGGGGAAGAAGCCGGCTCTCATTCTTACGGGAACGTCCTGGCCGAACACCTTGGAGAGAATGCTCTTGATCATAACCTTACCCGAGGTGTAGGTGAGATCCTTGTCAACGATGAGCGCCTCATACTGGAAGAAAGCGCGCTCGTGACGTGCGTCGGTGGTCTCATTTCTATACACGCGTCCGGGGTAAACGAATCTGTAAGGGGGCTTGTGCTTCTGCATATATCTTACACTTCCGCCCGTAAGGTGAGGACGGAGACAGAGCTTTTCGTTAGCCTCGCCGGAGTCGTGTCCCTCAAGCCAATAGGTATCCATGCTCTCACGAGCCGGGTGGTTGGGGGGGAAGTTAAGGTTGTCAAACGCGTAGTACTCGCTGGTGATCTCGGGACCGTGGAAGATCTCAAAGCCCATGGAGCGGAATGCGTCGTTGAGGTCGTAGCACATCTGAGTGATGGGGTGCAGACCACCTATCTGGGGCTTGATGCCGGGGAGCGTGCAGTCAAAGTCGGGAGAAATCTCCGACGCCTTGAGCTTGAGCTCCTCTCTCTTACCCTCTATCTGCTCTGTGAGCAGGTTCTTTACGTTGTTAACGGCCTTACCCATCTCGGGACGAAGAGACACGTCGAGCTTGGGGAGCTCCTTGAGAAGCTCGGTCACCGCGCCCTGCTTACCAAGAAGCGCGCCCTTGATTTCCTGCAGCTCGCTCTCGGTCTTTGCCGCTTCGATTTTCGCTGCTCCCTCACGGAGCAAAAGGTCAAGTTTTTCCTTCA
>CAZUQN010000014.1:0-29839 GCA_964622425.1 uncultured Ruminococcus sp. | reverse complement strand
GACCTGCTGCATCGATAACAAACCATCTGCGCTCGATGTTGTTAGCGTTAGCCATGAAAGTGGACATTTGATTTTCCTCCGTATTGTGATTTCGTATAGACAACTTCTATACAAGTCTTTTTTCAAGCTTGTTTATTATAGCACACGCATATAGAAATGTCAATGCTTTTTTCAAAACTTTTTTGAAAGAATTTGATTTAGAAAACCAAAGCTCTCGTTTTCTCTTGTTTTCTCTCGTTTTCTCTTCAATCCTCGAGTGCGAAAAATAAAAATTTTTCTGAAAACTTCAAAAAAAGGCAAAAAAAGACGACACTCTCACTAAAATCGGAGCATCGTCTTTATGAAAATTGCCGATAGGTATCCGGCGGGAGAATCTATCATATCTGCTTGTGTACGCTCTTGTATTCGTCGTAATACCGGTAGTATTTGCACCCCTTTGTATTACCTCCGAGAAAGTCTCCCATCTCGTCCTCGTCGAGACTCAGCGAGCAGGAATATTCCTCGGTATACTCGTCGTAGACGTAGAACTCACAGCTCTCGCAGTTTGACGGCTTTTTCGGTGTGTATTTAGAAAAATCAAGTGCCATTACCTAAGAAGCGCAACGATGAAGAGCAGGGCAATACCGACGATAAATATTATGTTACTTATCATCGATAATCTGCGGCTTCTCTTTTGCTCCTCCTCCATTTTTGCGACCATTTCCTCATATTCCGCGCTCGCCTTAGCGGTGAGGTATGCGAGGCCCTCGTTCTTGTCCTCGTATTTCGCAAGTGTCTCGACCGCCTCGTCAACCATTTTACCAAAGCTCTCGATATCCTTGTCGAGCTGCTCCTCGTTGACACCCTTGCGGCTTAACATTGCGCCGAGCGACATACAGTACTCGTCACCCTCCTTGCAACCCTCGGAGCCGATAACGACGGATACGGTCACGTACTTCGCTTTCTTTGTGTCCTCAACCGACTTCAGCATAGCGTTCATATAGTCGGTCTCCACCGACATTACAAATCCGTTACCCTCGAGCCGTGCCATAGCCGCCTCGACGGTGCTTTGCATTTTTGTTATAGCATCACTTATTGTCATTCGTTTATCCTCACGCAAGCTTGTCGGCTACGAGCACGATGATCGCGATAACTGCCGCCGCTACTGCCGCCAAAGCCGCGATGGTGAGATTTCTCTTTGCCACTCTGTTTATTCTATCGAGCTCAGCGCGGTATTTCTCGTCCATCTCGCGGTCGAATTCCTCGATTATAACCTTTACCTCGCTGTTATAGTCGTCGGACGCAAGGATTCTGTCTCTGATGCTCTCAGCCTTAGCCTTGAAGCTTTCAAGATTCTTGAGGAAGAGCTCCTCATCAACGATATCATCATCGTCAAGCTCTGCGTCAAGGGGAAGGTAGAGTCTGTCCTCGTCCTCCGAGCCCACAGGGCCGATGGAAAGTGAGCCGAGAACACTGGTTATATCCTCGGTCGCGCCCTCTATAACGTTAACCTCAACGTCAACGTCGTACTTTACAAGCGAGGAAGCCTCGCCAAAGCTCTCAGCAACTGCCTTAAGCTCGTTTTCAATTCTTTCTCTTGTCTCGTTTGCTGTCATTTCTATTTCTCCGTTTTACAAAATTTTATTATCTACAACGAGCTTTCCGCTCTTCTTTTTTATTCCGTAAAGATATTTGCACGCCATTTTGAAGATGTCCTCGCCGTTCACACCCACGCAGTTGTCAATTCCGTTAAGGAATAACTTTGCCGCAGGGTGGAAGTCCGAGGTCGTAGCAAAGATGCCCTTTGTTCCTCCGTTTGCGTATACCGCGCCGAGGAAGCCTCTTGCCGTAGTCTCCACCGTAAGGTCGGTACGATTCTTTGCTTGTATCAGCACAGTCTCTCTGAAGCCGAGGTAGTCCACAGTCTTCATTATGCCGTCGACACCGCCGTCCATTGATCCGCCCGTGGTCCTGCACTCGGTAACAGTCTTACCGTGCGCCTCCTCATTCTTCTTAAGAAGCGTGAGGATATAGTGCTCGAAGAACTCGCCGCCCTTTCTGTGAAGTATTGTGAGAAATTCCGATTTGAGCGAGAGCATCTCGCTGATATTGTCCGCATCTGCGCGCGTCTCCGCCTTGAGAGAGTAGAGTCCTGCAGAGAGCTCGATAATTCCGGTTTCGATCAGCCTTCGCAGTATCTGTCCCATATAGTTATAGAGTATTCTGTCATCCGAGTCACTCGGAGTTGTATCCGTCTTGAAGGTCTTTCTGAGACTCGCGCGTATTTCGGCTTTATTCTTTGCGCCTTCGAGCAGTAGGGAAACTATCTCCTTCTCGCATTTTTCCATGCGTAAGGGAATAGGACCGTCTGCTCCGACCGAATAAACGCCCGCATCAAAGAGTATGACTCCGTCGCTCTTCATCTCCGCAACCACAGAGCCGATAAGACCGCGTATCTCGGTGAAGTCACCGACCTGACCGCCAACGTCTATACCGCCGTAGAGCCTCTTGACAGCCTCCTCGATAAGTCTATTGTGTGAAAGAGAGCCCGTAGCAAGAACGTCAAGGACAGTCTTATATATATTCTTATGTACCGTGCTATTCATATTCGCGACTCCTTTCGCATAATACCTCGAGTATATTTTAGCACATATTTTTTACCAATTCAAGTATAAACCGTAAATTATTACGCGCTATACACGTATATTTCCTTGACTTGACTCGAAAAATGCGGTATAATGAACGTAGAAAGCTTTTTGGAGGAAATATGAAAAAGCGTATAACTAAAACTTTGACTATATCAGCTCTCCTGATTCTGGCAATGATGATTTTCGCATCCTGCGAGATGCTCCCATCCATTCTTGGCGGCACCGAATGCTCCCACGCAAACGTGACTAAGGGCTCATGCATCGAGTATCCGACCTGCCTTTCCTGCGGTGAGAATGTCGGAGATTATGGTGCTCACGATTACGTGACGAGCGTCAAGGATGCTACCTGCCTTGAGGACGGATACACCGAAGCTGTCTGCAAGGTCTGCAATGACACCAAGAGAAGCAACGTCACCACGGCAACGGGGCACAGCTTCGGCGCTTGGATAGTTGTTTCCGAGCCTACTGTTGATCAATGGGGCTCGATGAGAAGAGAATGCTCCTTGTGTGGATGGGGTGAGGTGCTGTCTCTTCTTCCTCACGAGCATTCCTTTGAGTCTGTTGATGCAAATCCCGTTACCTGCACGACTGACGGCTGGGATGCTTATCAGTATTGCACAGAGTGTAATTACGATACAAAAGTTGTTATAAAGGCTTTGGGACACACCTATGGCAAGTATGAGTCCCTCGGCAACGGCAATCACAGACGCGTTTGCGCGAATGATCCCTCGCACGTACTTACCGAGCCCTGCTCGGGCGGCTCCTCCTTGGGCAGCTCGCTGCCGACTTGTGAGTATTGTAACACCAAGTATGAGCTTGCGGCAAGACCGGGCAACAGCACCTACGGCTATTACGCGCTCGGAGAATATTCCTCGGGCGAGGGAATGCAGCTTCTTTACAAGGAGATGACCTCGGTTTGCGAGGAGTTCTTTGTCAGCGCTGATGACGTTACTGCGGACGGTGATTATTACGTTATCGGTGAGTTTGATCTTGACGATTACTCAATTAGTCTCGATGAAGGTATGGCGGTATGGAAGATATTCTACGTCTCAACTCCCGCATATTATTGGCTCGACGCATCGGTTGTTACCAGAGGAGAGGATACGCTCATCCTCACTATTGATAAGGAGTACGCGAGCGCATCGAGAAGACGCACGTGTGACAGCGCGATAGAAGAGATGACGGCCGCCGCTGCGCTTCTTATCAAGGACGGAATGTCCGACATTGAGAGAGCTATGGCAATAACCGCATACATAGTAGAGAATATGGAATACGCATATGAGAGCGACGGAGTTACTCCAGAGGGCGATATGTGGGCTCACAATATGACAGGCCTTGCAGTCCACGGCCTTGGCGTTTGCGAGGCTTACGCCAAAAGCTTTATGTACCTTTGTCTCCTCAATGACGTTGAGTGTATAATGGGCTCTGGCTTTGGCGGCGGTGAGGCTCATGCGTGGAATTACGTAAAGCTTGGCGCAGAGTGGTACGGCGCGGATATTACCTGGACGGATAATTCGGGCAGTAAGGTCGTATATGACAAATTTGGTCTTTCAGGCGCGACTCTCTACCTTGATCACACCTCTCACTCCTCAACAAATCTTGGCGTGCAGTTCATTTACAAGGCACCCGAGCTTGCGACTAAGGATATTGAGCTCACCGCACTTTATAAGGGCGGCGAGAAGGTCGGAATGTACAAGAGCATCGATGAGGCGTTTGCCGCTATGACCGACACCGAGGCAGAGTATGAGATAGACATCGGGTACTATTCCTCCTTTGTCGGAGCAACGACTCACACCATTACCGCATCAGAGACCCCGAGCGTAAAGAAGCTCACCATCAAGGGTAAGAGCGAATACGTCGGAGAGGGATACCTTGACAATAATTCCATCATAAATATGCGCTCAGGTCTGACTCTCAATTCCGACCTTGAGCTTCGCGACGTCCATTTCGTTATCTATGACGGTGTCGGCATCTGTCCGATAAAGCTTGGCTCGCATAAGCTCACGCTGGAGGGAAATAGCGTATATCTCGACAACAGGATCGAGGGAGATATCGACTCGCTCATTGTAGCAACGACAGAGCATGGAGTATACGTCTTCGGCGGCATCGACGTTTACAAGCTTGAGGTGAAAAAGGATAAGATAGTCCTCGGTGCCGACTCCAGAATCGAGTTCGGCTCGTACGATAACATCTACACTCAGAACGGCGCAGACGTCGAAATTGTAAATGTAAGTTAACAAATCAATACAAAAATAATAAAAAACCGAGTCTTGGATAACCTTGACTCGGTTTTGTTTTTATAAAAATCAATGCGCAAACTGGCTGTTATAGAGGGTAGAGTAGAATCCTCCGTGCTCTAGCAGCTCCTTGTGATTTCCGCTCTCGACAATGTGGCCGTCCTTCATAACAAGTATGAGATCAGCGCCCATTATGGTAGAGAGTCTGTGCGCTACGATAAAGCTTGTGCGTCCCTCCATCATCTCAAGGAAGGCCTTCTGTATGCGAATTTCGGTACGTGTATCTATCGAGGAGGTAGCCTCGTCGAGTATCAGCATCGGGGGCAGAGCAAGCATTATTCTCGTGATGCAGAGCAGCTGCTTCTGTCCCTGCGAGAGACCTTCGCCGCCCTCACCGAGCACGGTATCATATCCGTTCTTCAGCCTCTTGATGAAGCTGTGTGCGTGCGCCGCCTTTGCCGCCGCGATTATCTCTTCGTCGGTTGCCTCGGGCTTTGCCATCGCAATATTTTCTCTGACCGTTCCGGCTCTCAGCCAGGTGTCCTGGAGCACCATTCCGTAGCTTTCTCTGAGCGACTCACGGCTTACGTCACGTATATCGTTACCCTCGACGCATATCGAGCCCTCCCTCACGTCATAGAAGCGCATCAGCAGGTTGATGAGCGTAGTCTTTCCACATCCGGTAGGGCCAACTATCGCCACTCTCATACCGGGCTTTACCTCAAGGTTGAGGTCCTCGATAAGCGGCTTTTCGGGAACGTAAGAGAAGTGCACGTCCTTGAGTGAAACGTTGCCTTCAACCTCGGACAGCTTAACTGCATCAGTCTTGTCGGGTATCTCAGACTCTTCCTCAATGAGCTCAAAGACTCTTGAAGCACACGCCAAGGAATTCTGGAATTCTGCCAGCACTCCGGAAATCTCGTTGAAGGGCTTGGTGTACTGATTAGCATAGGAAAGCAAGCACGCAAGCTCACCCACGCTTACGAGAGCAACGATAGCTCCCGAGTTGATAGAGGGTATTGCCATAAGTGCTCCGACAAGAGCTACCGCGGCGTATACAACCGAGTTGACGAATCTTGTCGTGGGGTTGGTAAGCGATGAGAAGAATATCGCCTTTAAGGACGCCTTCTCAAGTCCTGCGTTTATATTCGCAAATTTCTCGAGTGTCTTTTCTTCCTGCGAGAATGCCTTAACGACCTTCTCGTTTCCTACTATCTCGTTGATATAGGCGGTTGCCGCTCCCTCGTATTCCGAGCGAGCCTTGAACATACTGTACGTGCGGCTTGCGATAAATCTCGCAATAAAGAGCGACAGAGGAGTGAGTACAAAGACAACTATCGCGATAACCCAATTAAGGTAGATCATAAATGCGAGAGTGCCAATTATCGTCAAAACTCCGGTAAATAACTGTGTAAATCCAAGAAGCAACCCTTCGGCAAACTGATCCGCATCATTGATAACGCGCGATACAACGTCACCGTGAGCCTTTCTATCGACGTATGAGAGCGGCAGAGTCTCTATCTTGGAAAATGCGTCGTTTCTTATGTCCCTTACGACGCCGAAGGAGATCTTGTTGTTGATGGTGCTCATCAGCCATTGCGCCACCGCTGTGACGGCTATCAGCAGACCCGCCTCGATAAGCACTCCGGTGATACGGTCAATGCTTCCAACCTCAGGCTCATGGATATGCGCGATAAGGTCTATCGCCTCACCGATAAGCGTGGGGACGTAAAGTGTCAAGGAGACGCTGATGACTGCTAAAAGTATGGATAACGGTAAGAGAAGCTTATACTTTCCGATGTATCCAAGCACCTTTTTTATTGTTCCGGGGCGAGCTTTTTCGATCTTTTTAGCCATTTTCCACCTCCGAGAACTGAGTTGCGTATATTTCGCGGTATACGGGGCAGGACGAGAGAAGCTCCTCGTGAGCGCCTATTCCCACAGCCTGACCGTCGTCAAGCACGATAATTTTGTCCGCGTGCATAATTGACGAGGCTCTCTGCGATACGATAAATACCGTGGTATCCCCGTCGATCTCGCGCAGGGAAGCGCGCAAAGCCGCATCGGTCGCATAGTCAAGTGCGGACGCCGAGTCGTCAAGTATGAGTATTTCGGGCTTCTTAACCAGCGCTCTGGCAATGGTAAGCCTTTGCTTCTGACCGCCCGAGAGGTTTTTGCCTCCTTGCTCGATCATAGCGTCAAGACCGCCCTTCGCCTCAAGCACGTCAGCCGCCTGAGCCATTCTTACCGCCGAGAGGATATCCTCATCGGTCGCGTTTTCATTGCCCCAAAGCAGGTTTTCTCGTATAGTGCCGTTAAAGAGTACTGCGCTCTGGGGCACGATGCCGACCTTGGCGCGCAGGGCATCTCTTTCGTATTCCGACACCTCGACACCGTCTACCAGCACCTCTCCCGAGGTAGCCTTATAGAACGCGCCTATCATATTGACGAGCGTGCTCTTTCCCGAGCCCGTACCGCCGATAATTCCGATAGTATCACCCTTTTTGGCTACGAAGCTGACGTCCTCGAGCGAGGGCTCCGAGCTGCCGTTATATGCGAGGGACACAGAGCGGAATTCAACCGAGGCATCGGAATTCTTACCTCTGGTAAGAGTACCCATATTTTCGGTGGGAACGATGTCAAGCACGTCCGCGATTCTTGATGCGGATGCGAGTGCCTTGGTTATGCTGATTATAAGATTCGCGAGCTTGATGAGCTCAACGAGTATCTGCGACATATAGTTGTAGAGCGCGACCACCTCGCCTTGAGTGAGATTGCCAAGCTTTACCTGCATAGCGCCGGTATGTATCAAGAGAAGTATTGCTACGTTGATAAGGACGTAGGTAAGGGGATTCATCAGGGCTGAGATCCTGCCGACACGCCTTTGTACCGCGGTCAGAACGTCGTTCTCGCCCTTGAATGCATCGATCTCCTCGTCTTCTTGCCTGAAGGCTCTGATAACCCTCACACCGGAGAGATTCTCGCGTGTTCTTGAGAGCAGACCGTCGGTGCCTTTCTGCGCCTTCTTATATAGCGGCATTGTGATGAGCATGATACCGAATACAACGATGGAGAGCAGGGGAATGACTGCCGCAAAGGTAAGCGCGGACTTTGCGTCAACCGTGAACGCCATTATCATTGCGCCGAATACTACAAAGGGCGAGCGCAGAAGGAGTCTTAACGCGAGGTTAAGTCCGTTTTGCACCTTGCTCGCATCCTGAGTCATTCGGGTTATGAGAGTTGACGTTCCGAGCTCGTCAATATCCGAGTAGGAGAGCGTTCCTACCTTTTCAAAAAGAGCATATCTAAGCTTACCTACGAAGCCGACTGCCGCCTTGGCAGAGAAGTATTGCGCCGTGAGCGAGAAGCCGAGACCGACAGCTCCGAGCAGAAGCAGAAACAGACTTGCCCTGATTACAAAGCCTGTGCTTCCGTCACCGATGCCTCTGTCAACTATCGCCGCAATAACAAGCGGGACGATAAGCTCGAGCGTTGCCTCAAACATCTTGAACAAGGGACCGAGGACACATTCCTTCTTATAGCTCCTTAAATATTTTAAGAGTCTTTTCATATTTCCTCCATGGGAAAAATTCTAGCCTAATCAGTATATCACAAAAAAAGAAAAAATGGAAGAGTAAATTAAATATATTTTTATATTTCGCACTATCTGTAATTCTTAAAGCCACTTGACTTTCATCGTGATATTTGATAGAATGATATCAAACACAAAATAAAGGAGATATCAGCTATGCCAGAAAGAATCTTAAAAAAATACGAGAATAATCCCGTAGTTACTCCCTCAATGATGCCGCGCGAGGTTCTCTATACCTTCAATCCCGGCGCAATCTACCACAACGGCGAGTATATACTTATGATGGATGCTACCACAACCGACGATATCCATCGCCTTTGGATAGCAAGAAGTAAAGACGGCTATCATTTTACACCCGATCCCGAGCCGGTCAAGATGCCGCCCGTAGATCCCTTCCACCCCGAGATGAACACCTACGATCCTCGAATTACCAAATTTGGTGATGAGTACATAATTATCTACGCCTCAGATCTTCTGCAGAATGAAGCGAGACTCGGCATTATGAAGACGAAGGATTTTGAGACCTTCGAGCGCGTATGCACGGGCTCTGAGCTTGGCAACAGAAACGGCGCGCTGTTCCCGGAGAAGTACGACGGACTCTATTTCCGTCTTGACCGCCCCTTCGGTAATGAGCAGGATCCTTGCTCTATGTGGATGAGCTTTTCTCCCGATCTCATTTATTGGGGACAGTCCAGACCTATTATGTATAAGGGTAAGCCCTTCCGTGACGGACATAAAATGGGCGCAGGCGCAGTTCCGATCAAGACGGAGCACGGATGGCTTGAGATCTATCACACCGTATCAACAACGTGTAACGGCTTTATATACAGATTGAAGGCGTGTCTTCTCGACCTTGAGGAGCCTTGGAATATTATCGGATACACTGATTTCCTTCTTTGGCCTGAGTATGATTACGAGATGCGCGGCAGAGTAATGAACGTTGTATTTGCCTGCAACGCGCTTCCCGAGTCTGACGGAACGCTTAAGATCTATTACGGCGCCGCAGATACGAATATAGGACTTGCCGAGGGCAAGATAGACGAGATAGTTAAGCTTTGTCTTGACAACCGCGACAGATAAAATGAGTGTAACAAATTTATATATCGAATGGCTGTCTAAAGCCGAAGGAGAGCTTCACGATGAGCTCCTCTCTATGAACGATAAGCAGAGGGAAGAGGCATTTTGCCAAAACATCGAATTTGGCACCGGCGGTCTGCGAGGTATACTCGGAGCAGGTATAAATCGAATGAATACTTATACCGTAAGAAAAGCAACCAAAGGCTACGCCGAGTATATTAAAGCTTCGGGCAAGGACGCGATGGAACGCGGTGTTGCGATTGCATACGATAACCGCAGAATGTCCTTGCAGTTTGCGCGCGAGGCGGCCAACGTACTCTCCGAAAGCGGTATAAAGGTCTATCTCTTCGACTCGCTTCGCCCGACTCCGGAGCTATCATTTGCGGTAAGGGAGCTTCACGCATTCGGCGGAATAGTCATCACCGCATCGCATAATCCTCCGGAATATAACGGCTACAAGCTTTATGACGAAAACGGATGTCAGCTTGTACCAAGATACACCGACGTGCTTATCGATATAATAAATTCGGTTCCGATAGATCTTTACAGTGAGCCGAAAGGAAATCCCGAGCTAATCGAGACTATAGGCGAAAATATCGATAGCTTATATTATGAGAGAGTAGCCGCGTTGAGCGTTAATCCCGATGTAAAAAAGGATATAAAGATCGTATATTCTGCGCAGCACGGAGCGGGAAATATACCCGTAAGAAAGGTGCTGAAGAGATGTGGGTATGATGTTCGAGCAGTAGAGGAGCAGTGCTATCCCGATACCGAGTTCTCGAATACCAAGAATCCAAATCCCGAAACGGCAGAGGCATTTGAGCTTTCACTCGAGATCGCCAAGGGCGAGAATGCCGATATCATACTCGTGACAGATCCCGATTGTGACAGAGTAGGTACCGCGATTCTCCATAACGGTGAGTATCTACGCATGACGGGAAATCAGATGGGCGCGGTTTTGCTCGAATATATTCTCTCCCTCAAACAAAAAACGGGAGCTCTGCCTGAAAACGGAATGATGATAAATACCATCGTCACCTCCGATCTCGGAGACTCGGTTGCAAGGTTCTATGGCCTCGAGATAGAGAAAACTCTGACCGGATTCAAGTTTATAGGAGATCGTATAGAGCACCATAATCTTACGGATAAAAAGACTTTTGTTTTCGGATATGAGGAAAGCTACGGATATCTTTTTGGCGACTTTGTTCGCGATAAGGATGCAGTACAGGCTGCTCTTATTATCTCGGAGGCTTGCGCGTATTACAAGAGCTTAGGACTAACTCTTATCGATGTGCTTAACGGTATATACGAAAGGCACGGCTATTTTGTTGATAATCTCGTTTCGATAACCAAGCCGGGACTTGACGGAGCTGCTGAAATACAGGGAATAATGAAGTCCGTGCGCTCAAATCCTCCAAAAGCCATCGCCGGAAAGAGAGTTGTGCGAATCGAGGACTACACCACGTCTATGAAGGCGGCGGAGCATATTCCTTTCTCTGATGTCATCAAGTATTATCTTGACGGCGGCTCATGGGTTGCCATTCGTCCGTCGGGTACAGAACCAAAGTGCAAGATATATTACAGCGCAAGGGCTGATTCAAAATCAGATGCGGATACGCTTCTTGAGGCGATGAAGGCTGATATTGCCTCCCTGATGGGGTAAATAACGGTCTAAATCACTTGTTAGGCAAGAGAGAATAATACGAACCGGTTTTAAAGAGATAAATTTCACATAATCCATAGGTAAAAATTCTTATAATATCCTAGGACATAAAAAATGAGTGGAGTCACCGTAAAAAGTGATTCCACTCGTTTTTGCCTTGATTCTCTTGAAAATGTGAAAAACGAGGGCAAAGCTGACAACCTTGGCCCTCGTTTTGTTTATTAAAATATACCGGATCTACTCGAAAGCAACGACGTATGCGTAATCCGCCTTCTCAAGCGGACTGATGCGCGACATAGCCCTTGAGAGGAAGTTCTCGGGAGTCTCACCGTCGGAGGGGATATCCGACCAAGGCTCAAGGCATACGTATCTTACCTCGGACGAGGGATACTTCCATATGCAGAGATACGGAAGATTGTCGCTGTATGAAAGGGTGACGGATCTCTTCTGATATCCGCCCGCAAGTCTTACAGAGCTCGGAACGTCCTTGAAGATCATCGTGTCATTCGCGTAGATCTCCTCCTCGTTAAGGTAGTACTTGCCCGCCTTAAGAGGATAGCTTTCGTAGAAGGGGTTGACAAACGGACCGTTTTGCAGAGTGTGACGTGTGAGCGACCTCTTCTGGCCAAAGTCAACGTAGAACGAGCCGATCTCACGCTTTCCGCCAAGAGTGAAGGCGGGATGCCAGCCGAACATATAGGGCATGATCTGCTTTCCGTTGTTCTCAACCGAGAAAACTGCCGAGAGCTTATTTTCCTCAAGCGAAAAGCTCGCGGTGAGCGTAAATTCAAAGGGGTAGATTGCGAGAGTTTCCTCGCTCGACTCAAGCTTAAGTGTAAGAGATGTATCCGTAGACTCAACAAGGGAGAACTCTGCTTCTCTTGCAAAGCCGTGCTTTCCCATAGCGTACTCACGGCCCTTGAAGATGTATTTTCCGTCAAGCAAAGCGCCGCACAGAGGGAAGAGTACAGGCGCGTGCTTATTCCACTCTGCGCCCTGCCATATGTATTCGTAACCCGACTCGGATATAACTGAGGAAAGCTCCGCTCCGAGTGAGTTGACCTCTACTGTGAGATGATCATTTTTTAGGGTATATATCATATCTACTCCTACAAAAATAATTTATTCTTGGGCGGTTTTGCAAATAATTGTTGTCAAAACCGCCTTAATATCGTTTCTTAGTGCTTCTTGGTTTCGATCTCGTGCTGGAGCTTTGCGATGAATTCGTCAACCGTGAACTTGCCGCCCTCGCCCTCAACTCTTGCTCTTACGGTAACGCTGCCGGTTTCCTTTTCATCAGCGCCGATAACTACCATGTAGGGAACCTTGGAGAGCTGAGCCTCTCTGATTCTGTAGCCGAGCTTCTCGTTTCTGTCGTCGAGCTCTGCTCTGATGCCGAGGGACAGGAGCTTATTTGTTACTTCAGCCGCATAGTCCGCAAAATCGGCAACTACGGGGATAACGGTTACCTGAGTGGGAGAGAGCCAGAGGGGAAGTGCGCCTGCATACTTCTCGATAAGGAGAGCGAGTGTTCTCTCGTAGCAGCCCATAGAGGTTCTGTGGATAATATAGGGAGTTTTCATCGTGTTGTCTCTGTCAACGTACTCCATACCGAACTTCTTTGCCAGGAGCATATCGATCTGGATTGTAACGATGGTGTCCTCTTTGCCGAATACGTTCTTGCACTGGATGTCGAGCTTAGGACCGTAGAATGCCGCCTCGTCGATACCGATAACGTAGTTCTCACGGCCAAGGTACTTATCGAGGAGCTCACCCATTATAGTCTGAGCCTCATTCCACTGCTCGGGAGTGCCTTCATACTTATCCGTTCTTGCGGGATCCCACTGAGAGAATCTGAAGGTACAGTCCTCCCAAAGACCGAGAGTTTCAAGACAGTACTTAGCAAGGTCAAGACAGCCTGCAAATTCCTCTGCGAGCTGATCGGGACGGAGCACGAGGTGACCCTCGGAAATCGTGAACTGACGAACTCTGATAAGACCGTGCATCTCACCCGAATCCTCGTTTCTGAAGAGGGTTGAGGTCTCACCGAGTCTCATGGGAAGCTCTCTGTAGGAGCGCTTTTTGTTAAGATATACCTGATACTGGAAGGGGCAGGTCATAGGACGGAGCGCAAAGCATTCCTTGGTTTCATCGTGAGGATCGCCCATGATGAACATACCGTCGAGGTAGTGATCCCAGTGACCGGAAATCTTGTAGAGCTCTCTCTTTGCCATAAGAGGAGTCTTGGTAAGAAGGTAGCCCCTCTTTTCCTCTACGTCCTCAACCCATCTCTGGAGTCTCTGAATAGTTCTTGCTCCCTTGGGAAGAAGTATGGGAAGGCCCTGACCGATAGAGTCAACGGTGGTGAAGTACTCAAGCTCACGGCCGAGCTTGTTGTGGTCGCGCTTGAGAGCCTCCTCCTGCTGTGTTACGTAAGCGTTAAGCTCGTCCTTGGAGGGAAAAGCAATACCGTAAACTCTCTGGAGCATCTTGTTGTTCTGGTCGCCCTTGTAGTATGCGCCGGTGCACTGAGTGAGCTTGAATGCCTTGACCGCACCTGTGGAGTGAAGGTGAGGACCTGCGCAGAGGTCTACGTATTCGCCCTGACGGTAGAAGGTAAGCACCGCGTCATCGCCGAGGTCGTTGATTCTCTCAACCTTGTAGGGCTCGTCAAGCTTAGTCATAAGCTCGAGTGCCTCAGCCTTGGAGAGAGTGAACTTTTCGATAAGAAGGTTCTCCTTGACGATCTTCTTCATCTCAGCCTCAATGTTCTTGAGGATCTCGGGAGTGAAGGGGATCTCGGAGTCAAAGTCCTGGAAGTAGCCTGTATCGGTAGCGGGACCGATGGTCTGCTTAGTGTTGGGGTAGAGTCTCTTTACTGCCTGAGCCATAATGTGAGCCGCTGTGTGACGGAACACCTTTGCGCCGTCGGGATGACGGTAGGTGAGAAGCTCAACGTCACATTCTCCCTCAACAACGTGGGAGAGCTCTGTTACCTCGCCGCAAACCTTTGCCGCGAGTACATCTCTTGAGATTATCTCAAGAGCTCTTGCCGCCTCGTATACCGAAACGGCGCCTTCGGACTCATATACGTGTCCGGATGCAAAATTGATCTTTGCCATTTTCTTTATTCTCCTCTGCAAAATGCAAATATTTATAGTCAAAAAATAAAAAATCCCACCACAAAAGACGTACAGTCTTTCGGGGTGAGGACTAAAGTCCCGCACGGTTCCACCCGAGCGTTTAACTCAATAATATGAAGTTTAAGAGCTTACTGCAACGTCGACGAAGTCGACATATCACGTTCGTTTTAAACGGACATATCACGCTTCTTTGCAAGCATATCACTTGTTGCAATAGTTTGCAACAAATATCACGACGAGCGTAGTGAGGCATCTTGGCGGATGGTACCGACCGGGCGTCAGGTCTGCGCTTTCAGCATACGGCAGCTCTCTGTACATGACGTTGTCCGTCGACATATTCCACTAGATAACATATTATCACAAAAAATATTTAATGTCAACCGGTTTTGCCGTTTTTTCAAAAAACTATTTTTATCGGGATAAAATCCGTTGACAAAACACTTATCCTTTGATATAATAGACGTGAAGAAAATATTAAGGAGAAATAAAATGCAGGAAATTAATATAGTACTCCGCGATATGCAGGCGATAAGAGAGTTTGTTCAGGCGGTAGTCCTCCTTGACTACGACGTTGACCTTGTGCAAGGCAGATACATAGTTGACGCTAAGTCTATTATGGGTATCTTCGCTCTTGATACTCACTCTCCTATCAAGGTTGTTGCAAACACCAAGGATGCAACTCCCTTCTTTAATGCGATCGAGAAATTCGTTGTTAAGTAATACAATAGCAAAGCAAAAAGGCGTAAGGATCAACCCTTACGCCTTTTTGTTATATAACAAGCTTGTAAAAATCGGACTTCGACATTCCTCTGTCCTTAGCAGCCGCCTTGATAGCGTCCATACGCTTCATACCGGCAGCCTCATAGTGAGCAACGTGCTCATCAGGGCTCAGCGAGAGCAGGGGATTTTCTTCTTCATTGTCGGAGACACCGCCTTCGATAACAAGCACGTACTCGCCTCGCGGCTCTCTTTCCTTATATATGCTTACCGCGCCCGCAAGAGTCGTTCTTTCAGTCTCCTCATTGAGCTTTGTCAGCTCACGGCAGAGCGATATTTTTCTCTCCTCGCCAAACGCCGCGAGCATATCGTCAAGCGTCGCGCGAAGCTTGTGAGGAGCCTCGTAGAATATCATCGTGCGCTCTTCGTTTTTCAGAGCCTCGAGTCTCTTTCTTCTATCGTTTTTCTGAGCGGGAAGAAATCCCTCGAAGGTAAAGCGAGCGGTCGGGAGTCCCGACAGTGCGAGTGCGCTGACACACGCCGACGGACCGGGAACAACTCTGACCGTGACACCCGACTCCGCGCACAGCCTTACCAAATCCTCACCGGGATCGCTAATCGCGGGCATACCCGCATCGGTTATCAGGGCGCAGGACTCGCCACCGAGAAGACGGGCGATTATTCTCTCGCCACTCTCTCTTTTGTTGTGCTCGTAGTAGCTGACCAGCTCCTGATGTATTCCGAAGCAGGAGAGCAGCTTCATCGAGTTTCGCGTATCCTCCGCGGCGACAAAGTCGACCTCGGAGAGCACCTTCTTCGCTCTCTCGGTCATATCCGCGAGATTACCTATGGGTGTTCCGACGAGGTATAAGGTTGAAGCCTCTACCTTGTTTTTCTCACTCTGTTGCATATTTTATACCTTGTACTCCTTTGGGAATGAGCCTTCATTCATAATGAAATTCATATCGTCGGAGTATTCCTTGTTGTCTTTATTTTTGTAAATAAGTAGCGGTTTTGTCAACTTAAGTCCACATTTTCCGCCTTTTTTTGCCTCTATCAGCACCATTGAAGGCTCGCTTGCCTCGTTAGCATGCACGAAGGTCATACGCTTTGGCTCGAGATTTGCGCCCCTCATTGCATCGATAAGATCTATCAGTCTGTCAGGCCTATATACTACGGAAAAGCTACCTCCGTACTTGAGCGCTCTTGCACCCGATTTGCAGAAGTCGAGGATCGTTCCCGCTACCTCGTGGCGCGCTAAATTTTTCTTATCGTCAAGGTTGGCCCGTCCGCTCGATGTCTTCATGTAAGGAGGATTTGTAAAGACTATCTCGCACTCTCTTTCGGGCTTGTATTCTCTTATGTCCACAGCGATAGGGAAGAGTCTGTCTGCAAAGCCGTTGTGCTCAGCATTTCTCCCGATAAGCTCTGCATACTCGTTTTGTATCTCTAGACACTCGATCCTTTCGACCTTGCCCCGCGCCAAAAGAAGCATTGAGATTATTCCCGTGCCTCCGCCAAGCTCAACTCCGCGCTCGTGCTTGCCGTTTATATATCCCGCGAGCAGAAGCGCATCAGTGCCGAAGGTCAATCCCTCTGTATTCTGTATAAGCTCGATATCGTCGTTGACGTAGTCAAGCCTTTCGTTTTTCTTAAGCTCCATATTTGCTCCAAATTTCTTGATTTAAGGAAAAAGGGGCGTTGCCAAAGCAACAGCCCCCTAGGCAAGAGAGAGCAATACGAACTCGTTTTAAAGAGGTGAATTTCGCGTAATACTTCAGTAAAAATTCTGGTAATATCACATATTACTGCAAATTTTAACTTCGTCTTACACTAAATTTATCCTCTTTAAAATTCGCGGAACTCTAAAGCCTGAATTTTTAGATGATTTTGGTGCTTGGCTCTCGTAGCCAAGTACGACTTTGCAAGAGAGATAAGTGCCTAAAGCGCTGAAAATTCAGACTTTAGAGCGAGTCCGTATGCTCTCTCTTGCCTAGGAGTTTATGTACTCCGAATTATTCCTCAGCAGGAGCGCCAACAGGGCATACGTCTGCGCAGTTACCGCAGGAGATGCACTCATCAGCATTGATTACGAACTTGCCATCACCCTCGGAAATGCAGGAAGTGGGGCAACCGTCTGCGCATGCACCACAAGAGATGCACTCGTCACTAATCTTGAAAGCCATTATAATTTCCTCCGTAAAAAAACTTTTGGCAGGGAATCGCTTCCCATATGTCTATTTTATCACATCTTCTCGAAAAATCAAGAGCATTTTAGAAAAAAGTTAAAATAAAGTTCAGTCGGTGGGTACGTCCTCATCGAGAGGCTCGTCGTTTTGCTGATTTCTCTGACCGTATTTCAGGACCTTTACCTCGCGGCACTTAAAGACCTTTACGGACTCCTTGTCATTGTTCTCGAATTTTACCTTTATCTCACTTGCCAGAGGCTTTGTTTCAATAACCACACCCTCGCCTTCGGAGGTCTTGACGATAGATCCGACCGAAGGAGTATTTCTTATCGCCTCCTCATACGTCTCGTGCTCGTATCTGAGACAGCATAAGAGTCTGCCGCAAGCACCCGAAACCTTGGAGGAGTTAAGAGAGAAGTTCTGCTCCTTTGCCATCTTGATGGAAACCTGCACGAAATCGGTGAGGAAGCCCGCACAACAGTATTTTCTGCCGCATACCGCAAGTCCGCCCATCATCTTCGCCTCGTCGCGGATTCCTATCTGACGAAGCTCGATTCTTGTGTGGAAGGTCGATGCCAGATCCTTTACCAGCTCTCTGAAGTCGACACGTGACTCTGCGGTGAAGTAGAATATGAGCTTTGAGTTATCAAAGGTGTATTCGGTAGCCACGAGACTCATTTCGAGCTTGTGGTTTGCGATCTTCTTCTTACAGATGATTGCCGCGTCGAGCTCGAGCTCGTGATTTCTTTCATCTCTCTCGATATCCTCGTCGGTCGCAAGTCTCGTTACGCTCTTGAGCGGAGGTACGATCTCGCTTGAGGGCACGATCTTGTTAGGCACCTTTACAGTACCCATCTCAACGCCTCTTGCGGTTTCAACAATGACCTTGTCACCGAGCTTGAAGCTAAGTTCATTCGGAGCAAAATAATATATCTTTCCCGCCTCGCGGAAGTTTATACCCACAACCTCGACCTTTTCGGGAAGGGGAGCGGGTGCCTCGCTTACGGGCGCGGTATCATTCTTTTTATTGTAGTTCTTGTCTGCCATTTTTGTGTATCCGTTCTGAATTTGATTTTGTTTATGCCATCTTGATGCTTGATGTCATATTCGCCGCGGCGAGAGTTACGTTAGCATTCTTTTCGCACTCGCGGCAGGTGTGCATAACTATGTCGTATATCTTGATAAGTCTTTGCAGGGGAATATCCCGCGCCATATCTCTTGCCGAGCTCGGCTCAGTGAAGAATACGGGTGAGAAGCTCTCGGTCTTTTTAGACGAGATCAGGTCGCCGAGCGCAGATATGAGTATCTCGAGCGATGCTGAGAATTCCGCTCTCTTTTGCGGCAGTGATCCTATCGCCGCGTATAGCTCGGTGTAGGGTGCTTTCTTTCCCAGCGCCTTGATGATAGCCATTATTTCGGCTCTCGTCTGTTCGTTTTCCTCTCGCGCTTTCGGGTTAAGAAGCTCCATAGCCTTGCCGATCCGTCCGTCCGCGCTTATAAGCAGTGCCTTATACGCCTCGGGGTCTCTGAAGGATAGGCTTCTTGCCTCCGAGCTAACCTCGCTAAGGTGAGAGGAAAGCTCCTCTGTCGTAAATCGCGACATCGCTACGTACTGCGTTCTGCTCTTTATGGTGGTGAGTATCGAGTCTGTTCCCGATGCCAGCAGCATGATCACGACGTTCTTTGGCGGCTCCTCAAGCACTATGAGCAGAGCATTCTGCGCCTCCGTAGTCATTTTCTCGGCCTCGTCGATGATGTATACCTTGTAGCCCGATTCTGTCGCAGAGAGATACATATCCGCCCTGAAGTCCTTTATCTGACTGACGCCTATCGTTGCCTTACCGTCCGTGCGGCGGAGTATCTTAACGTCGGTAAAACCACCCTCGTGAATTCTTCTGCAGGCGTTACATCTTCCGCAGGGAAGGGGGCGCGTTACGTCCGCACGGTTCTCGCAGTTGAGTGCTGATGCTATCTCGGTAGCGAGCGTCATCTTACCCGAGCCCTTCGGTCCGTCGATGAGCAGGGCGTGCGGCAGTCTTTCCTCAAGCACGGCTTCAGCTATTCTGTTTTTGTGAAAATCGTTGCCGAAAATCGTCGGAAAATACGTTCTCATAGCTTCCCCCGTCCCGAGTAGTCGATAGAATTATCGGGCAATAACGGTATACCGCTTGCCAATTGCAATTCTTCGCCATTTAATACTTTAGCATATTTTCGCGCAAAAGTCAATAAATTTATTATTTTCCCGCGATAATCTTTTAAGAAAAACTTGTATTTTCGGGAAATGTGTGCTAAAATAATAAACTGAAGTAATATGCGCGGGCTCATTCGCCGGCGCTTAGGAGGAAACTATGGAAAAATTCTATTTAACCACCGCGATAGCGTACGCATCGAGAAAGCCGCATTTCGGCAACACCTATGAGATCATTATGACAGACGCATTTGCCCGCTTCCAGAAGAGAATGGGCAAGGACGTATTTATGTGCACCGGTACTGATGAGCACGGTCAGAAGATCGAGAATCTCGCTATCGAGGCAGGCATCACACCCAAGGCTTACGTTGATAAGATCGCCGCTGAGATCAAGGGCATCTGGGATCTTATGGGCGTAGAGTACGATCATTTTATCCGTACCACCGACGATTACCACGAGAAGGTAGTCGCTAAAATATTCAAGAAATTCTATGATCAGGGCGATATATACAAGAGCTACTACGAGGGCTGGTATTGCACTCCCTGCGAGTCCTTCTTCACCGCGACTCAGGTAGTGGACGGCAAGTGTCCCGACTGCGGACGCGAGGTTGCTCAGGCTAAGGAGGAGGCTTACTTCTTCAAGATGTCCAAGTATGCGGACCGCCTTATCAAGCACATTGAGGACAACCCCGAGTTCATCGAGCCCGAGAGCCGTAAGAAGGAGATGGTAAACAACTTCCTCAAGGCAGGCCTTCAGGACCTTTGCGTATCCCGTACCTCCTTCAAGTGGGGTATTCCCGTAGACTTTGATCCCAAGCACGTCGTTTACGTATGGCTCGACGCGCTCACAAACTATATTACCGCGCTCGGCTACGATCCCGACAAGTCCTATGAGGAGCAGTCCGAGAAGTTCAAGAAGTATTGGCCCGCAGACGTTCACATTATCGGTAAGGATATCCTCAGATTCCACACCATCTACTGGCCCATCTTCCTTATGGCTCTTGAGCTTCCTCTTCCTAAGAAGGTATTCGGACACCCCTGGTTCAACTTCGGCAACGATAAGATGTCCAAGTCCAAGGGCAACGTAGTATACGCTGACGAGCTTGCCGAGACCTTCGGCGTTGACGCGGTCCGTTACTACGCTCTTTCCGAGATGCCCTACGGCACCGACGGCTCCATCACCTACGAGGCTGTTATTTCCAGATACAACAACGACCTTGCCAACAACCTCGGTAACCTTGTCAGCCGTACCCACGCTATGACCAAGAAGTACTTTGACGGTGTTATCCCCGCTCCCGACGTAAAGGAGCCTATTGACGACGAGCTCTACGCGGCAGTAAGAGAGGGAATAGATAAGTCCGTCGAGCTTATGGGCGCTTACCACGTAGCGGATTCTCTCGAGGCTATCTTCTCGATGCTCCGCCGCGCTAACAAGTATATCGACGAGACCATGCCTTGGGTACTTGCCAAGAGCGAGGAAACTCGCGGCCGTCTCGCAACCGTAATCTACAACCTTCTCGAGGTTATCCGCACCGCTGCGGTTCTTCTCGTTCCTTACATTCCCTCGACCGCAAACGCTATCTTCGGTCAGCTTGGTACGGACAAGACCGAGTTTGAGACCGTATCCGAGTTCGGCGCTCTTGAGAGCGGCAAGCCTCTCGGTGAGGCGTTCACCCTCTTTGCGAGAATCGATGAGAAGAAGTTCCTTGAGGAGATGGAGGAGAAGATCAGACTTGCCGCTGAGGCTGCAAAGCCCATCGAGGAGCCCGAGCACGAGGCAGAGATTGGTATCGACGCATTCGCTGCTGTTGAGCTTCGCGTAGCTGAAATCCTCGCTTGCGAGCCTGTTCCCAAGGCTAAGAAGCTTCTCAAGCTTCAGGTCGACCTCGGCTATGAAAAGCGTCAGGTAGTTTCGGGCATCGCTAAATTCTATAAGCCCGAGGACCTCATCGGCAAGAAGGTTTGTCTTGTTACCAACCTCAAGCCCGCAAAGCTCTGCGGAGTCGATAGCTTCGGTATGATCCTCGCATCGGGCGAGGAGGACGTCAAGGTAGTATTCCTTGATCCCTCGGCAAAGAACGGAGACAGAATCCACTGATGAAATACTTCGATTCACACGCTCATTACTACGATGAGAGATTTGAGTCGGAAATAAACGAGAGCGTCGATGCACTTATCGACGCTCTTCTTCGAGACTCGGTTTCTTGTATAGTTAATATCGGCACCTCGCCCGAGACCTCGCGTCTTGCAATAGAGCAGGCGAAGCGCCATGAAAATATGTATACCGCCATAGGCATTCACCCCTCGGACACCCGCTTCCTCTCGGATATCGACTCCGAGCTTGCAGATATTGAGGCGCTTATCCGCGACCCCAAGAACAAGTGCGTTTGCCTTGGCGAGATAGGTCTTGACTATCACTATGACGGCACGGATAAGGACAAGCAGATGGAGTATTTCGAAAGACAGATGCTCCTTGCTGAAAAGCTTGGTCTGCCTGTTTCAATACACGACAGAGAGGCTCACGGCGACGTGATGGACGTCATCAGACGCCACCCGAATGTGAAGGGAATACTCCATAGCTTCTCAGGCTCTCCCGAGATGGCAGAGGAGCTTGTAAGGCTCGGCTATTACATCTCCTTCTCGGGCACTCTCACCTTCACAAATGCGAGAAAGCCTCGCGAGGTTGCCGCCGTTCTGCCTAAAGATAAAGTCTTAATTGAAACAGATTGCCCGTACCTTACCCCTCATCCTCACCGTGGCAAGATCAACAACTCGGGCTATCTCTCCTATACCAACGCGTGCCTTGCCGCTATATGGGGAGTCAGCGAGGAGGAGTGCGCAAAAATTACCGAGGAGAATGCAAGGAGGGTATTCGGCATATGAAAAAGGATATGACAATAACCTACGAGGTCGACGGCGCGCTCTATATCAACGTCACCAACCGTTGCACTAACAACTGTGACTTCTGTATCAGAAAAAACGGTGACGGAGCATACGGCTCGGACTCGCTCTGGCTCGAGCGTGAGCCTACCGAGGAGGAGATACTCGACTCGGTGTTTAAACGTGATCTGAGTGCTTACCGCGAGATGGTTTTCTGCGGCTACGGCGAGCCCTCGATAAGACTCGACGTTATAAGAAGCGTTGCTCTCAGAATAAAAGAGAAGTGTCCGCTCCCGGTGCGTATCAACACCAACGGACACTCCACGCTCTATCACGGATACGACACCGCCTCCGCCTTTGGTGGCGCCTTTGACTGCGTATCCATCAGCCTTAACACTCCCTCTCCCGAGAGATATGATGAGATATGCCACCCCGTAAAATCGGGCTCATATGAGGCTATGCTCGATTTTGCCCGCGAGGTGAAAAAACACGTCCCCTCCGTCCTTCTCTCGGTTGTCAAGGACTTCCTCACACCCGAGGAGCTTGACGAGTGTCAGAGAATTGCCGACAGCCTCGGCGTTACTCTTAAGGTCAGAGATTATATATCCTGATTGACTCTCGGAGTCATAACAGGGTAGCTGATAACGTCAAACATACTTGCCGCTATCATAAGGTCGGGTGTGTATACTCTGCCTATATCAAAGCTTATTCCCATAAAGCCAAGCTCGCTTACAAGCTCGAGCTTGGCTTTTGTATTTTCAAGGCTCTCAAATAATATCTCGCGTCTCTTCTGCTTTCCGAATGATGCGCATTTCAACATTCTCTCATCGTCATATACCGTCTCAGCCCGCCTCTTGTCGCAGAGTCTCGCTCCCTCTCGCTTTTCTATATATTTTCCTCCCGAGTAGGCAAAGCTGGATATCTCGAGGAATGTTCTGCTCGATTCCCCCGAGTAGGCGAATTTCTCAAGCGCCGCCCTTTCTCCGTCGGCAAAGCTCGGCGCATCCCCCACGTGTAGTTTATCATAAGTAAGTATTCCCGCGTCGGCATATTCCATATATGAGGTATCCTCGTCGAGATCCCCCTCGACGAAGAGTAATAAATCATTCTCCATCAGCATTCTCCTCACTGTGAAAACAAGGCTGTTAAGCCTTTCTTTATCCTTTGTCATAGTGTTCAGGCAGGACAGCGTAATACCCGCAAAGCCGCCGCTTGCCGCAAGTATTCCGATACTGCTTGCAAAGCCGCTGACCTCACCCTCATTCGGTAATTCCGTAAGGTATATTCGCAGCATAGGCACGCGCCCGAGACTCTTTATCAGCTCAACCGTCTCCTCACTCGGATACAGACTGTGCACGTGTCCGTCCTTGTATACCGCCGAGCAGACCGTCACGTAGCTGAGGTAGGGAATAATGGCTATAAGTCTCTCGCGCGGTGTACTCGCATAAAGGTATCCGTTAGTGCTTATCATTCCGTAGCTTGGCGTACTCTCCTTTATAGTCAAAAGCTGTCCGCTGTACAGCTTCTCCCGTCCCCCGAGCTCGGGATTCAAGCGCATCAAGGCCTCCTTCGTGGTCTTAAAGCGCTCGGCTATCCTCCCGAGTGTGTCCGTCCCCTTGGCGTTATACGTCCTCGACGGAGTGAGCACAAGCACCTCTCGTCCCTTTGGCAGTCTCCCCCTGATCTCCAGCTCGTTGTTCTCGGCTATCTTTATCGGCGAGACACCAAACTCCGCGGCTATATCATATATGCTTTCGTTGTTTCCCGTGCGGTATATCTGCATATTATCTCCTTTTACCGTTTTTACCTTCAATATATGTAAGAAGGCCCCAACTCGACTATTATATCCAAGACGTACCGCTTATTCGGTCGAAATATGATAGGTATGTAAAAAAACACCCCACGCTGTGGCGCAGGGTGTATTGTTGTATTTTATTCGGATTATTCAGTCTCTCTTGCCGCTTTGAGCGCCGCGAGTCTATCCTCGGCGTCCTTGCGCGCCTTTGCGATAGTTTCCTCAAAAGCTGCTCTCTCAGCTGCTCTTGCCTCGCGCTTAGCCTGCTTTCTTGCCTCGATGTCAGCCTTTGCCTCATCGCTGAGCATAGCCTCGAGCTTTGCGAGGGTCTCGTCCGCGGATTCAGCAAGGTCAAGTGCTACCTCGCGCAGCGCGTCGGTGGTAGGTGTACCGCCATCAATAAGCTCGTTAAGAAGTACTATAGCCGCCTCGTAGTTAGCCATAAGTCCGGTCAACTCCTCCTTAACAGCAGGGGGAAGGATAGGGGATATGAGAGCGAGCATACTGTCGTAGGTGCTCTTGATAAGCTCTGCGCTATCGATTACCGCCTGAATCTGGGGCTTGTATTCCTCAGCGAGTCTGTTAGCCTCTGCGATAACGTCAGCCTCAGCGCTTGCGATAGACTCCTCGATAGCCGCCTTGATAGCTTCCTTATCTACGTCCTCGCCCGCATTCTTCATGTATACGTCAACGTAATCGAGCACGCTGTCAAGTGTAACCTTGCCGTCCTCATTCTTGAGCTTTTCAACCTCGTCCTCGCCAAGACCGAGATCCTCTGCGATAGCCGCAACCTTCGCATCGTCGAGCTCGTAGTTTCTCGCGGTGTCGAAGAATTCGATAGTATCTGCAGCCGCGTTAAGTCCGCGGGAGGTAATAGCGTACATCTGATATACGTAAGCGTAGAGCATCTCAAAGCTCATACCCTTGCCGTTTGCGGTGAGATACTCGACGTAGACCTTGTCTACCTCGGTCTCGAGCGCAAGCTCGTATATTCTCATCGCCTCAGCGCGTCTTTCCTCATATACGTCTGTGTAATAGGTCTCGATGTCCTCGTGAGCCTTGGAAATTCTAGCGATAAGCTCACTGTCGTCGAGCTCAAGAGCACCCTCAAGGGTGATATCTCCATTCTCGCGTGCAGTGAGAGCCATCTTATACTTGGAGATGCTCACGGAGTCTGCAAGCTCGGGATGCTCAGCCTTGAACGCCTCATACTGTCTGAGAAGGGAATACGATCCCTCGGTGTCAACAGTTACCGAAAGACCGGAATTCTGAGCGGTTGCGGTGATCTTTGCGGAAATCTTTGATACAAGCTCGTTGAGCTTCTCGGAGCTTTCACATCCGTCTGCAAGCACGGTTACCGCGCCGTTTTCCTCGGACAGATATCCGAGCTCGGTTGCGAGAGCAGTTATCTTTTCTACTGCTTCCTCAACGTTCATTCCGACGAGTGTTTCCTCACCGTAGAGAAGCACGTTTGCGTCCTCATTCTCACCGACAACGGTCAGGACCGCGCCGTTTTCATCAAGTGTGAGAGTGATTTCGGGGTTGATATCAAGAGAAACAAAGCTTGCCGCATTACTTGCGGTTTCGTTTGTTGCGCCGTCATCGTTACCGCCTTTGTCGGTATTATCGTTGCCCGTATTGCCTGTGATGAGCGAGCAGGATACCGACGTGAGGATAATCGATGAAAGCATAAGGATAAGAATGATGCTTGTGATAATTTTTTTCATAGATACCTCCGGTTTTTAAGTTTCTACGAAAATGATAACACATATTTTTTGAACGAGTCAATTGATTTTTGATGAAAAATTATTAATTCCGGGTTACATTTTCGACACTTTGGTAAAAAAATCTTTCGCATACGCTAAAAAAACATCAATAAGGTATTGACAAACTCATACAGTAGTGCTATAATCAAATCGACGGTTGAACAACTATTCAACTGTTAGGAGGTAAAAATGATCAATCACGAGCATATACCCGAGTGCGAGTGTAACGAGGAGCATAAGGAGCTTATAGAGAAGGGAAAGGCCCTCTTGCCCGAGACCACCGAGCTTTACGATCTATCCGATTTCTTTAAGGTTCTCGGTGACTCCACCAGACTCGGCATACTCTTCGCCATTGACGGCGCGCCTATGTGCGTTTGCGATATTGCCGCCGCCCTCGGTATGACAAAATCGGCTGTATCCCATCAGCTCAAGGTATTGAGGCAGAATCGCCTCGTCAAGTATAGTAAGGTCGGCAAAAACGTCTTTTACGAGCTTTCCGACGACCACGTGCGCGACATAATCGAAAAAGCGCTCGAGCATATTGAAGAATAATATTGATATATAAATCAAAAGGAGAATACATATGAAATTTAAGTACACTATCGAAGGACTTGATTGCCCCAACTGCGCCGCAAAGCTTGCAGGTATGATGGAGAAGCTTGACGGAGTCGACTCCGCAAAGATAAACTTCCTCTCCGAAAAGCTGACCGTCGAGTCATCTCTTGAGGAAGGCGAGCTCCTTGCCGCGCTTCGCAAGACCGCAAAGGCGTTTGAATCGGGTATTACTATTAAATAATGAAAAAGCTAATTAAAAACGAATTGTTTAGGATAATCGCAGGGCTATCCTTCTTTATCCCGGGCGCTATCCTCTCGCACCTCGGATTTACCTACCTTTCGTTCGGATTCCTCATCGCCGCGCTTCTCATTGCAGGACTTCCCGTTTTCATCGGTGCGGTGAAGGGAATATTGCGCCGCGATTTCCTTGATGAGAAATTTCTTATGTCGATCGCATCGATTGGCGCATTTATAATCGGCGAAGCCACCGAGGGCGTTGCGGTTATGCTGTTCTTCCTCGTTGGCGAATACTTCGAGCACAAGGCGGTCAGAAAGAGCCGTAAGTCCATCAAGGAGCTGCTCGACATCTGCCCCGACACCGCGCGCGTTATCGTTGACGGTGAGGAGAGCGAGGAGGACGTTGAGGACGTTGAGGTCGGCTCGACCATACTCGTCAGACCCGGTGAGCGTATGCCCATTGACTCGCGCATCATCACTGGCGCCTGCAGACTTGATACCTCCTCTCTTACGGGTGAGTCTATGCCGCGTGATGCCGTAGTCGGTGACGAGGTCGACAGTGGTGTGATAGTGCTCGACGGAGCGATCACCTGCGTTACCGTAAGAGACCATTCCTCCTCCCGCGCCTCGGTTGTCCTCGAGCTTGTCGAGAATGCAAGAGAGCGTAAATCAAAGGAGGAAAACTTCATCACCAAGTTCTCAAGAGTATATACGCCCGCAGTTACCGCGCTTGCGATTCTGATGGCGGTAATTCCCGGAATATTCAAACTTCTTCCGTGGCAGACTTCTATTTACCGCGCATTGTCCTTCCTCGTTGTTTCGTGTCCCTGCGCTCTTGTTATCTCCGTTCCCATGGCGTTCTTCGGCGGTATAGGCGCGGCGGCGTCACGCGGAATTCTCTATAAGGGAGGCAACACCTTTTCCCCCGTTTCCCGTGCGGAAAGCTTTGTTTTCGACAAGACAGGCACACTTACAACCGGCGAGTTTTCGGTTGCGAAAGTACATTCCGTGATAGATGAGAGCGAGCTTCTCTCGCTCCTTGCATCAGCCGAGCATAACTCCAATCACCCGATCGCAAGATGCCTTAAATTACTCTCGCCGGAGGCTGCCCCTGCCGACTCGATCCGCGACGTACCCGGCAAGGGTATCATAGCTACCGTCGATTCGCGCGAGATAGCCGTCGGTAACCTTCTGCTTATGGAGGATGTCGGCGCGGAGGTTCACGAGAAGTGCTATTCGGTCTACGCCGCGCGTGACGGTGAGTATATCGGCGCCGTTCTTGTGCGCGACACCGTTAAAAGCGAAGCGAAGGAAGCTATCGCTTCGCTCCGTACTCTCGGCGTTAAAAAGACGTATATATTATCCGGCGACCGCGAGAGTGAGGTTTTGTCGGTTGGCGCTGAGCTCGGTATCGATACCGTTCATCACAGCCTTATGCCCGAAGATAAGTACCGCATACTTGAAGATATTATATCCGACTCAAAGGGCGGTGTCGTCTACGTAGGCGACGGAATTAACGACGCTCCGTGTCTTACCCGCGCAGACGTCGGTATAGCTATGGGAGGCAAGGGCACTGACAGCGCTATCGAGTCCGCAGACGCGGTTATAATCTCGGATAACCTTACAAAGCTCCCCGAGACTATCCGCATAGCGCGCAAAACCCTCAATATCTCAAAGCAAAATATAATCTTCGCAATAGGAGTCAAGGTCCTCGCTATGATCCTCGTGGCCACAGGACTCGTAGGTATGTGGATGGCGGTCTTTGCCGACGTCGGCGTAGCCGTCCTCGCTATCCTCAACTCAATGCGAACCTTAGCCGTAAGACGAAAAGCGGAGAAATAAACAGAAAAGGAGAAAACCGCAGGTTTTTATCCGCGGTTTTCTCCTCAATAGACTGCGTTTGACGAAAGAAGCGACAAAAACCGCTTCTTTCGTTTTTTAGATAATACCAAAATAAATCAGATTATTTTGTGCCTATACAAATATATTGTCAAACCTTCCCCGAGTTGATCAGATTGACGATATACATTGCGTTATTCTTATATGTTTCAATCTTTTTTCTACCTTCTATGCTTATCAGAAAATCCAAGGCGGATTCTTGACTTTCTCGGTCTTCATCCGAGATTGTACTTATTGGTTCATTGACGAAGTATGATGCCTTTCTTATCATCTCATTGAGAAGCCTGAAATAAGCTTTTTTTGTAAGCTTCGTCATTGATAAGCTCGTCATAATGTGCGCGGATGAAAAGAAGGGTGCTAAAATCATTTTCCTCGTAGATGTCAATTAAAGTTTTGTCGTTTGAATAATAATCCTCGTACGGAGGTTCATAATCCTTGAAGTGCGTTCCGTCCTGATTGTCTAGATCCTCGTCGAATTCATCTGAATCAAATACGTCGTAATACCTCATTTTTACCTCATCACTCGTAGCTTTTTGCAATGTTGATAACGGATGCACCTTTTCGTTTTGCATATTTAAGAGCTGTATAAGCTCCGCCCAATTCGCTTTCCACATAAACGATAAGTAGGTCAGAGTTATCTATCATCCATTCATTACGCTTTGTTATTGCAGCTTTAAAATGCGTTTTATTGTCTACAGGCAGTAAAATTTCATCGTAGAATGTGTCAAAATATTCTTCATTTCTTGTGTGGTAAGGCAGGACGAGTATAAGTGAGCTGTTATGGGCTCCGAGCGCCTTTTGCGCACGCTTTATTGCAGATGCAGCAGATATATCAAAATCACCGTTTCGACCAAGGTAGAACTCCACGTATTCCTTTTTGGATAATAGATCGCGTACAAGACCTTCTATCCTGTCCTCTACGTATCTGATACTGTGTAGCTCTCTGTGTCCTATGAATGATACTCGGTATATTTCCATACCCTAATCCCCAAATAACAAAAGGTGCGCCCACGGAGGAGCGCACCGAAAAAGTGCCTCTCTCACATAAGCTGCTACACAAATGCCAAACTCGAACCTCGAAAGGGAATCAGGAAAGAGAGAAAACACCTTTTACCTAAGTGTTTTCCCTTTCGAAGTTGATTATGCAATTTGTGTAGCGGATACAGTATACCACATTATAATTAAAATGTCAATTATAATCTAAAAAAATAAAAATGTCAAAAGGGGCTGAGTCACTAAGAATTCAGTCATCTCATACTTATAAAGACTAAAAC
>CAZUQN010000013.1:0-30010 GCA_964622425.1 uncultured Ruminococcus sp. | reverse complement strand
CGGAGTGAAACCGAGTGTGTTAGAAAACGATTGAGTATCGTTTTCCCACAAGGTGACCGAGCCCGCAGGTGAGAAGGACAGAGCAATATTTCGCATACCGCTTGCGGTATCTTGCCATACGAGCACGTATCGGTAAAACTTGTACTTAGCGGAACAATTACCGCGGATTAATCGCGAGTGGCAATACCCAACTCCGCTTCACTTCGTTCGCGGAGTGGGTGTGCAGTACCCGCAACGGGAATCAGCCTCGTCTTACAAGGTCTCGACACGAGACGACGAGGCTGAGAGTCGAACCCGACTCCAAGGCGAGGCCTTGGAGCAGGTCGATTCAGTGCGGGAATCAAAAAGACCTCCGCCCAAAAGGGCAGAGGTCTTTTTGGCACCCGCAACGGGAATCGAACCCATAACTAACCCTTAGGAGGGGTTTATTATATCCATTTAACTATGCAGGCGTGTTATTCAGTTGTTTTTACTTGCTCGCATTTAACTATGCAGGCGTATTTGGTTTGATATAGTCCCTTAGGAGAGGGATTTTATTCCGCTCGTATATTCTATCATAATATAAGAAAAAAGTCAACCGAATTATAAAATTACTTTGAGATTTCAGGTTAAAATATTGACTCGTCTTGACAATGTGAAGGGAACTGTGCTATACTGTACGAGTTGAAACCCGATAATAACGGAGAATATATATTTAATGAAAGAACTGATTGCATTTTTCACTCTTGATCCGAGTGAGCCGCTCATATTCTGGGCGCAGATCATTGGATTTATCTCGCTTGGTTTCGGACTTATTACCTTCGCCTTATCAAAGAGGCGGCATATACTCGTGGCAAAGCTTGCATGCGACTTCACCTCGGCTATACATTTCTTCATGCTCGGTGCTGGTGTCGGTGGAGCAATCTGCCTTGTTAACTCCGCTCGCAGTATCGTCTTTTATTATAGGGGAGAGAAACGTTTTGCATCACATATTTCCGTGCCCGTGATATTCAGCATACTCACTATTGGATGCACGGCTATCGGATGGGCAGGGTGGTATAGCCTTTTGCCTGCTGTTGGCTCTGTGCTTGCCGTTGTCGGATTCTGGTGCAACGATCCCCGACTCCTGAAGCTCTTTAACCTTCCTGCGGTTGCTCTCTGGCTTATCTACAACATCATCACCGGCTCGATTGCCTCCTCTATCTCTAACACGATCTCGATCGTGACGATCCTCGTCTCGCTTATAATAGCCCTCAGGGACTACCTGAAAAAGAAGAGGGACGCCCAAGAGAAAATTCTTGAAAACTCAACATCTTAAGAAAAAGTAACAAAACAATAAACCGAAAGGCGCGTCTTAAGAACGCGCCTTTTTTGTATACTAAAATTAGCAAAATGAGCGAAAACACGGCGCGAAGCGCCAATGCGTAATGCGGGATGCGGAGCGGGATAGGGTGTCATTCTGAGCGCAGTGCGACAGCACGAAGTCGCACCCGCAGGGCGACACAGAGTGTCGGGATCTACTTCGGCTAACACGATAACTATCTAAAAACAGTAGTTCAGGAAGCCGTCATCAGACTTATACTAGATCCCTTCGTCGCTACGCTCCTCGGTTTTGCTCCTCGCCGGAGCAAAACTTCGACAAGCTCAGGATGACACTCTTTCCTGTTTCGTGCTTCGCATTTCGCATTGGCGGGACGTCGAGGCGCCGTCCCCTACGGTCCGTTCCTCGTCCTTCACTTCGCGCTTCGCATTTCGCATTGGCGGACCGTCGGGGACGCCGGTCCCTACGGTTTGTGCCTCGTCGTAATTCCGCATTTCGCACTCCGCACTCCGCATTGGCGCTTTGCGCCCTCATTTTGCATTCTGCATTTTGTGGCTTTGTCGCAAAAAACTCGTTGACAATTCTTTCAAAATAATATATAATAATTATGTATGCGCACACGGCGCGAGAAAGGCAAGAAAATGAAAAAATACGTAGGATACGTAAAAAAGTACTGGTACAGCTTTCTCCTTGGTCCATTCTTCATGGTGCTGGAAGCGTGCGGTGAGTTCATTCTCCCGTATATAAACGCTAATATTATTGACAAAGGCGCGGCAGAAGGGAACGTTCCGTACATACTCGAGAACGGCCTTTATATGGTTCTGCTCGCCGCATTTATGATGCTCACGGGCATTCTCGGTGCGAACTTCGCAATCCGCGGCTCGACGAGACTCGCCGCAGGCGTCAGACGCGACGTTTTCAAGAAAATTCAGACCTATTCATTCTCAAACATTGACGACTTTACCACAGGCTCGCTCATTACGAGAATAACCAACGACGTCACCCAGATACAGAACTTCACCGGCACACTTCTGCGCGGTATGTTCCGCAGCCCGATAATGCTCATCGGCGCTTTGGTGATGTCCTTTAGCCTGAAGCGCGAGCTCGCTTGGGTGATCTTCGCGATCATTCCCTTTATGGCGCTCGGTATCTTCCTTATCATCAAGACCGCGAGCCCGAGGTACGTTAAGATGCAGGAGGCTCTCGACGGTCTTAACAACAACATCGGCGAGACCGTCACCAACCAGAGAGTTATCAAGTCCTTCGTCCGCGAGGATTACGAGATCGAGCGCTTTGAGAAGCGCAACTCCGAGCTTGTTGAGAAGAGCACCTCGGCTCTTAAGGTAATGCTCTTTATGATGCCTGTGTCAGCCATCGCCATCAACGTGACGACGCTTCTCGTTGTGTGGATCTCGGGCAGACAGATCATGGTCGGCGATATGACCATCGGTACTCTCACCGCATTTATTACATACCTCACACAGATACTCACCGCGCTTAACTTCCTTGCCAACATAATCCTGCAGGGAACAAGAGCCGCGGCGTCCGACAGACGTATCTCCGAGGTTCTTAACGCTAAGGTCGACCTTAACGACGATAACTCCTCCGAGAAGGAAAGACGCGTTACCAAGGGCGATATAGAGTTCCGCGGCGTTTCCTTCCGCTACTTCAAGAACAACACCGAGAAGGTGCTTGACAATATCAACCTCAGGATAGAGGGCGGCGAGCTCGTCGGTATTATCGGCTCGACAGGCTCGGGTAAGACCACTCTCGTCTCGATGATCCCGAGACTTTACGACGTTGACGAGGGCGAGGTGCTTATCGACGGCGTGTCCGTCAAGGATTACTCACTCTTTAATCTCAGAGAGGGCATCGCGTGCGTGCTTCAGAAGAACACGCTCTTTGCGGGTACGGTTGCCGAAAACCTCAGATGGGGTAACGAGCACGCTACCGACGAGGAGCTCGAGAGAGTATGTAAGATCGCTCAGGCTCACAGCTTCGTCTCCTCCTTCGAGGACGGCTATGACACCGAGATAGGCCGCGAGGGCTCGAGGCTCTCAGGAGGACAGAAGCAGAGACTCTGTATCGCAAGAGCGCTTCTCAAGAGCCCCGCGATAATCATTCTCGACGACTCCACCAGCGCGGTTGATACTGCAACCGACGCCTCCATACGCCGCGCCTTCCGTGAGGAGCTCGGCGGTGTTACCAAGCTTATTATCGCGCAGAGAATACAGTCGGTTATGGATGCCGATAAGATCGTCGTGCTCGATGAGGGCAGGGTAGTCGGCGTCGGCACTCACAAGGAGCTTATGAAGAGATGCCTTGAATACCGCGAGATCTATCTCTCTCAGAAGGACGAGGAGGTGGAAGCATAATGAACGCACTCGACAGACGCGAAAGATTCGCAAAGAAATATGCGGGAGCAGAAGGCGGCGGCAAGAAAGAAATGAGCGTTATGCCAAGGCGCGGCCCCGGTGGTATGATGCGCGGCGGCGCAAAGCCGAAGAATACCTTAAAGACGCTCGGCCGACTCCTTGCCTACCTCTCTCACGAGAGAGCAGTGCTCATTGGCGCACTTGTTGCGGCACTCGTCTACACCGCGGCTTCTCTCATATCCTCATATATGCTGAGGCCCGTCCTCAACCTCCTTACCGAGGAGGGCAAGACGCCGAGCCAGAGAATGAGCTCGCTCGCTATTGGTATCGCGCTTATGGCGCTTGTTTACGCTATCTCCATCTTCAGCCAATGGCTGCAGCAAAGACTTATGCTCGCGGTATCACAAAGGTCCTTAAAGCGCATGAGGAGCGACCTCTACCGCAAGATACAGACTCTCCCCATCAAGTACTTTGACACCCATCGCTCGGGTGATATTATGAGCCACTTCACCAACGACGTTGACACAGTAGGTGAGATGCTCAACACTACTCTTATTCAGATCATCTCCGGCGCGATTACCATTGTTGGCACAGTTGTGCTTATGATCTATACAAACTGGATACTCGGTCTTATTACCTTAATAATGACTCCTGTGCTAACTTATGTTAGCAGATTGATAATGAAAAAGGGTAGAAACGCCTACAAGGAGCAGCAGAAAAATCTCGGCATGCTCAACGGTTTCTCCGAGGAGATCCTCTCAGGACAGAAGGTCGTCAAGGTGTTCAACCACGAGTCTGTTGCCATCGACGAGTTCGATTTCCTTAACGATGAGCTCGTTGAGTCTCAGATCAAGGCTCAGTTCCGCTCGGGCATTATGGGACCCGTTACGCACCAGCTCTGCAACGTCTCCTACGGCATCGTTGCCTGCGTCGGCGGTCTTCTCGTAGCCCTTCGCGGCTTTGACTACGGCGGACTTGCCATCTCGCTTAATTTCACCAGATCCTTCAACAGACCTATCAACGAGATCTCCATGCAGATGAACGTTATCTTCTCGGCTCTTGCGGGAGCTGAGCGAGTATTCGAGGTGCTCGATGAGCAGTCCGAGCAGTCAAGCGAGGACGAGGTTTCTCCTACCGAGATCAAGGGACATATCGTCCTTGACAACGTCTCATTTGGCTATACTCCCGACACCACGGTCCTTCACAACATCTCCCTTTACGCAAAGCCCGGACAGAAGATAGCCTTCGTCGGCTCGACCGGTGCGGGAAAGACTACCGTTACCAATCTTCTCTCAAGATTCTATGATATAAATGAGGGCACGATCACCGTTGACGGTATTCCGATCGAAAAGATAGACCGTGCGACTCTCAGACGCAACGTTGCTATGGTCCTTCAGGACACTCACCTCTTTACGGGCACAGTGCGTGAGAACATACGCTACGGCAGACTCGACGCGACCGACGAGGAGGTCATTGAGGCGGCTAAGATCGCCTCGGCTCACTCCTTCATCATCAACCTTGAGAACGGCTATGACACAGTGCTTGAGAACGATGGCGCCAACCTCTCGCAGGGACAGCGTCAGCTGCTCAATATCGCCAGAGCCGCGATCAGCAAGGCGCCCATTCTCATTCTTGACGAGGCGACGAGCTCGGTCGATACAAGAACCGAGAAGCACATCGACGAGGGTATGGACAGAATTATGGAGAACAAGACCACCTTCGTTATCGCTCACAGGCTTTCGACGGTTCGCTCCTCGAATGCAATAATGGTGCTTGAAAAGGGCAGAATAGTAGAGAGAGGTAACCATGAGGAGCTTCTTGAGCTCGGCGGCAGGTATTCCGATCTCTATAATGAAATAATCGAACTTGATTAAATTTGTTAACTACTATTTGCATTTTTAACTATTTTGCTCCGTATCATTGACATAATACTCTTTAATTATAAAGGAGAGAAAATGAAAAACATTTTGCCTCAGGGGAAACACGAGTGGCTGATATTCTTGAAGAACTTCGGCTTTATCATTCTCGGCACGTTCATTCTTGCCTTCGGTATTGCTATGTTTATCTTCCCGTTTGATCTCGTTACGGGCGGTATATCCGGTATAGGTATAATTCTTGCAAAGGCCTTTTCGGGTGTGCCGTTTCTCGGGGATTTAGGTCCTGACGTCTACTCCTCTGTGATTAACTGGATACTCTTCGCACTCGGCTTTTTGATTCTTGGCAAGACATTCGCGCTAAACACTCTTATTTCTACCGCGTTTTATCCCTTAGCGCTCTTTATCTCGGAATATATCGTTTACGATTCGCCGATAGCCACCCTTCTTGATCTTACAAAATATACGGGCGAGTATCAGGCGATAGCTCTTATCGTGGCAACCGTATTCGGCGGCGCGTGCATAGGAGCGGGCTGCGCCTTCACCTTCCTCGGCGGAGGCTCGACAGGCGGTGTTGACGTTATAGCTCTCACTCTCTCGAAGTACGTGAAGGGACTTAAGAGCTCGGTATCCTTCTTTATCTGCGACACTCTTATAATCCTTATCGGCGTCTTTGCAGTGGACAATTTCCTTCTCTCGCTTCTCGGTATTATCTCCGCATTTATATGCGCTATGTCAGTGGATAAGCTCTTCCTCGGCGAGTCGAGCGCATTCATTGCTCACGTTGTCTCGGATAAGTATGACGAGATCAACCGCGCGGTTATTGATAAGATGTCGCGTACAACTACCATAGTCGAGGCAACGGGTGGCTACTCGGGCGAGGGCAAAAAGCTCGTTATCATAACCTTCGCAATGCGACAGTATCCCGCTTTCACTCAGCTTATTTCCTCTATTGATAAAAATGCCTTCGTTACCGTCCATCGAGCTCATGAGATAAACGGCGAGGGTTGGACGTACAATAAAAACTAACGAAAACACTATCGAAAGATACTAACGAAAGGAGCACGCCGTGATCAAGAGAACGGTCAGCATAGATTTTTCAAGAAAAACGGGTAAATTCAAGCCGGTAAACTGCTTAAATAACGGACCGAGATTCGGTATGGAGCTTGAATCCGATTTCACAGAGCAGTACAAGGAAATGGCCCCGGGATTTGTTCGCGTCAGCGGCGTTGAAGCCCCATACGCCTCGTCAAGATATCTCGATTTGCACTGCATATTTCCCGATATGGAGCTTGACGAGCGCTTTGAGGCCTCCTATAACTTTGCGCCCACAGACCGCTATTTTGCTTCGGTTAAGGAGTGCGGAGCGGATATATTCCTCCGCCTCGGAGAATCACACGAGCCCTATGAGGTAAAGACACATAACCGTCCGCCGAAGGATTATTCCAAAGTGGCGAGAATATGTGAGAGGATCATTGCCCACTATAACAAGGGCTGGGCAAACGGCTTTAAGTATAATATCAAGTACGTAGAGATAATGTGCGATGTCGACACCGAGTCGGGCTGGTCGGGCACTCCCTGCGAGTACTACGAGCTTTACGCGACGGTGGCAAATCACCTTAAGGAGACCCACCCGAAGCTGAAGGTCGGCGCATATTCCTCGGGCGGATTCTTCAGTCTTAACCATTACAACGGCTCAAAGGAGCAGAAGGCGTATATCGACTTTATGGATGGCTTCTTCTCTTATATAACGAAAGAGAAAAAAGCTCCGCTCGACTTCTTCTCTTGGAAATGCTATGCGGAGTCTCCTGAGGAGATAAGCCTGCATGCAAATTACGCTAAGTCCTATCTCGGACAGTACGGTCTAAAAAAGACGCAGAGTGTTATCTCCGAGTTTAATCTTAAAGGCACGGAGCAGGAAGCATTCCTTGAGCGTAAATATCCGTCGACTCTTGCAAGAGCTATAATAATAGCGCAAAAGAGCAATATCGATATGATGTTCTACTCACACCTTGATCCTATGTCAAAATGGAACTCTCTTTACACGCTGAGCGCAAGAAGTGACAAGCACTTTTACTCCGCCTACCACGTTATGACGGCCTTCGGCGCACTCTCCTCGCTTGGAAACATCGTTGACTCCACAGAGGACTACCGCACCGAGATATACTCGCTCGCAACCCTAGGCAACGAGGAAGGCGCGTGCGTATTCTCGACCTCGGATTACAGCGGAGTCGTTGAGCTAAAGCTTACGGGCAGGAGCTTTAAGACCTACTCGATCAAGGGAATCATCGGCGGCGGCGAAAAAGGCTGCGGCTTCTTTACCGAGGAGAAAGGGTTACCCCTTCGCAACGACACCGTAACCTTGAGAGTCGGTAAGAACGAGGTCTATTTTCTTAGATTCTCATAATTCAACATCTTTTTTTGACCTGACATACAAGAATAAAAAAGAAAAACCTACCTTGCATAAGGATATCGTCTACGGTAAAACTAAGGACAATCCTATGTGAAAGGTAGGTTTTTATTATGAAGGATAAAAAGAACAATAACTCGACTTATTCCGTAGATGACAGAAATCCCCTTGTCAACTCGACCTCAGTCCCAGGCATAAATTCGCCCGAAATCGCTCCTCCGGCGTTTAATCCTCCCGTACCAAACAGAGCTTGGACAGCGATGAAAAACGGCAAGGATATCGACGAGCTGACCGACGAGGAAAAGAGAATGCTATATTACGGCAAGGATTAAATTCTCTGATAAAACGGTAAAAAATAAAGAAATGTGACACAAAATCCCGAGCAAAAATATAATAATAGTAAAAAGTGCGAATTTTCGCACCCAAACCTGAAAAATGTAAAAAAATAAAGATTATGATGTCAAAAAACCGCAGAAAATATGACTAAATCGGGATTTTTCCATTTTTGAGCCTCTAAAACGAAGAAAGCTACCGATCACTTACGTTTTCGGTAGCTTTTTTATATTTATATCGCCAATATCTGGAACATAGCTTATTTTTTGCCCCATACGGTATATGAGCCCGAAGTATAGCTCTTTGTTACACCGTCGATAGTTACCTCTGCGGTTGTGCCCTCGGGGATAGAGAAGGAGTATCTCACACCGTCATCGGTGTACGTCCACTCCGACGTGATAACACCCGAGCGGGTCTCTATCTGTGCCTTTGCAAAGCCGAGCTTCTCCGAAGGAATAGGTGCGATCGAGAAGGTTTTATATGCCGGCGAGGTGGGCTTGATGCCGAGAATATTACGGTAGAACCAGCCTGCGCACGCGCCGTAAGCATAGTGGTTAAAGGAGTTCATATCCGTGCTCCAAAACTCGCCTTTATCGTTCTTGCTGTCCCAGTGCTCCCAGATGGTTGTCGCGCCCTGATTAACAGAGAAGAGCCAAGAGGGGAACTTTTCCTGAAGGAGAAGGGTATAAGCCTTATCCGTGCGACCGACCTCGGTGAGTACGTCGAGAAGGTAGGGAGTACCTACAAATCCCGTCTGGAGTCTATCGCCAAACGCCTCGATGAGCGTAACAAGTCTCTGGCCGAGCTTTGCCTTAAGCTCTGGCTCGTCGTCAACAAGACCGAAGTGTATAGTCACTACGTGAGCGGTCTGCGTATCCGAGGTGAGCTTGCCTCTCTTGATAAATTCCTTTTTGTATGCCTTACGTATTCTCTCTGCGAGCAGTACGTAGGAGTCATTCTTCATACCTAAGACCTCGCAGGTCTTTGCGAGTATAGTCGTTATAAGGTAGTAGTATGCGCTCGCTATAAGGTCCTTGTTGGTAGATCCTGTGTAAGAGCCTGCAGGAGCGTCCATTCCGAGCCAGTCACCGAAGTGCTCGTCGCCGATCCACAGACACTTTTTGCCTGCGCGGCCTTTAACGTAGCCGTGCCACTTCTTCATCATCGGGAGACTGTCGCGAAGGACCTTTTTGTCACCGAATGCCTGATATACCTCCCACGGGATAATGCAGGAGGCATCGCTCCAAGCTGTCGAATTTCTTGTTCCGTTTACACGCAGAGCATCCGGAATAACGTGGGGGAGCTCGCCGTTATCAAGCTGCTCGCTCGCCATATCCCCAAGCCATTTTTTATAGAATCTCTCAGTGTCAAAATTGATTGACGCCGTTCTTGCAAAGACCTGCGCATCACCCGTCCAACCGAGTCTTTCATCTCTCTGCGGACAGTCTGTGGGCACGTCGAGGAAGTTGTCCTTCTGTCCCCAGATTACGTTGGAGTAGAGCTGATTGAGCTTTGCGTGACCGCACTTGAAGTAGCCTGTGCGACGAAGCTCGGAGTGCATCACGATGGCGCGGAAGTTATCCGACTTTACTTCCTCGGGCCAGTCGGTAAGCCTTATGTATCTGAAGCCGAAGAAGGTGTATTTTGCCTTGTAGGTCTGCTTACCTTCCTTCGCGGTGTAAACTATCTCACTTCTTGCGGTACGGTAGTTAGCGTTGTAGAAGTTTCCGTCCTTGTCAAGCACCTCGGCGCAGTTGATTCTTACCGTCTCACCGCCCTTGGCATTGAGAGTAAACTCGATGTTTCCGGTAACCTCCTGACCGAAGTCGATAACACACTCGCCCGCGGGAGTGGTGAATACGCTCTTAGGAGAGACGATTTCTATCTCCTTAACTCTCTCTCCCTCAAGGGGGATAAGGATGCTCTTGTCACGCTCGAGAATCCTTGCGTGCTCGGAAAACTCGGGAATAATTCTCGCGTCGGTTATCTCTCCGTCGTATATACCGGTGAAAAGGCACTCGGATTTTGCGACAGACCAGCTCTCGTCGGTCAGTATCAGGTCGCTCTCTCCACTCTTGTAGTTAATCTCAAGAGCGGCGATAAGCGCGGGGTGAGTGCCGTACATGCCGTCCTTTGATTCGGGGAATCCGCCGCGTGAGGAGTACCAACCGTTGCCGACTCCTACGACAAGCTCTGAATTCTCGGAAAGCATATTTGTGACGTCATAAGCGTAAAATTGTAAACGTTTGTTATAATTTGTCCAGCCCGGAGCCATAAAATCGCTGCCGACGCGAACGCCGTTTATTTCGGCAACAAAGATTCCAAGCGACGAAATATTAAGCACAGCGCGCTTGATCTCGCCTCTTAGATTAATGCTCTTTTTGAAGTAAGGAGCGGCGGGTATCCACTCCGTGGGAGCTTGGATAAAGCTTGCCGAATAGATTGGATTTTTCATATTTCCTCCAAAGCGTTTCTTTGAGATAATGGTAACACACGAAAAAAGAAAAGTCAATATACCCCTTGAAAAATATACTCACACGTGGTAAAATAAATCTGCAAGTTTTTTTCGGAGGTTGACTGTATGAAAAAAGAGACTCTGGTGTTTGACGTAAAAGGTCATAAGATAAATTTCATCTCCTACGTGGAGGAGGGAAGCCGTGACAGAGACGCAGTGCTCATTTTCCCCGGCGGAGGATACGAGCATCTTTCCACCGAGCGCGAGGGAGGTGCGGTTGCTCGAGCGTATCTAAAAGAGGGGCTTAACGCCTTCGTCGTGCATTACGCGGTAGGCAGCGAATATACGTATCCCTCGCATCTTATCGACGCATCATACTCCATTCTTTACCTGAAGAAGAACGCCGAAAAATACGGCATAAATAGGGATAGGATATTTACCGTCGGCTTCTCCGCGGGCGGCCATCTTTCGGGCTCTATGGCGATACTCCACAAGGACCCCGAGGTGCTCTCGGCTCTCGGTATCGAGAAGGGAGATAACAAGCCCTGCGGCTCTGTGCTCGCATATCCCGTCGTATCCGCAAAGGTCAACACCCACGGCGGCTCGTTTGCAAGACTCGCGGGTAAGCCCTTCACGGAAATAACCGATGAGGAAAGAGAGAGGCTCTCACTTGAGGCAAATGTTGACGCGGATTCCGCGCCCGTATTCATTTGGCACACCTCGGAGGATCAGGCGGTTCCCGTGCTCGGCTCATTAAGGCTTGCCGAGGCATACTACTCGATAGGCAGACACTTCACCCTTCACGTATATCCTTACGGCCCTCACGGCATAGCTCTTGCTAGTGGAGAGACCTCCTCGGGTAACCCCGATTGGGTACAGCCTCTTGCCGATGGGTGGGTAAGGGACAGCGTCAAGTGGATGAAAAGCTTGAAAAGCTATTGACAACTAAGGCAAAAATCTATATAATGTATACGTAAAAATATGCACAAGTGCGAAAGGACGTAAAAAAATGGAAAGAACCTATATTAAAAACGTTATCCCCGGCTACCACAAGGTGCAGGGCTTCGTTGAGAACTTCCGTAACAAGAGAACAATGGCGTTTATCGTAGTAAAGGATGCTACCGGTAAGCTCCAGGTTACTATCGAAAAAGAGAAGCACCCCGAGATGCTCGAGATGCTTGATAACCTCACCATTCACTCCGTCGTTACCTTCGAGGGCGAGGTAGTTGCCTCCGAATACGTAAAGATGGGCGGCAAGGAAATGTACCCCGACACCATGAAGGTAGAGTCTTATGCAGAGGCTCTCCCTATCAAGGATGACTCGGATATCGACGTCAGAATGGACTTTAGATGGATCGACCTCCGCCGTGAGAAGAACCATCTTATGCTCGAGCTCCAGACCACCCTCACCGCGGCTCTTCGTGAGTTCCTTGTTGAGCGTGACTTTGTTGAGATCCACACACCCAAGCTTATTGCCGCTGCCTCCGAGTCAGGCTCCGACGTATTCGAGGTTAAGTACTTTGACGGCAACGCATACCTTGCTCAGTCACCTCAGTTCTATAAGCAGATGGCTATGGCAGCAGGCCTTGAGAGAATCTTCGAGACCGGCCCTGTATTCAGAGCAGAGAAGTCCTATACCAACAAGCACGCTACCGAGTTCACAGGCTTCGACCTTGAGTTCTCCTACATCGATGGCTGCGAGGACGTTATGAAGATGGAGGAGGAGCTCCTCACCTATGCTCTTGGCAAGGTTAAGGAGGCTCACGGAGAGGCTATCAAGGAGCTCTACGGTATGGACCTTGAGGTACCCACTCTCCCGTTCCCGAGAATGAAGCTTGCTGACGTTTACGCTGAGCTTGAGAAGAGATACGGCTACACCGTTCCCGCAGAGCTTCACGGCGACCTCACCACCGAGGCTGAGAGAATGACCAAGCAGCTTTGCCGCGATATGTTCGATCACGAGTTCCTCTTTATCACCGACTACGATGCTAAGGAGAGAGCATTCTACCATATGAGAGATGAAAATGGTGTTCCCCAGGGCTACGACCTTATCTGGCGCGGCGTAGAGATCACCACCGGTGCGCAGAGAGAGCACAGATACGACGTCCTGAAGGCTCAGGCAGAGGAGAAGGGACTTGCAGAGGACGTTAAGTTCTACCTCGAGTTCTTCAAGTACGGTTGTCCTCCTCACGGCGGCTTCGGACTTGGTATCGACCGTCTCACCATGCTCTTCCTCGGTCTCTCCATTAAGGAGGTTCAGTTCCTCTTCAGAGGACCTAACCGTCTAACTCCGTAATTTGGGAAAATGAAATAAAGGGCTGAAATGACAACATCGCTTGTCGTTTTGGCTACATAAACACGATTATTAACATTCGAAAGGAATTTTTATAAAATGAAAATCGCACTTATCAACGAGAATAGCCAGGCGGCTAAGAACGCGCTTATCTGCGACACTCTTAAGAAGGTAGTAGAGCCCCTCGGTCACGAGGTACATAACTACGGTATGTACTCCGCTGAGGACAAGGAGCAGCTCACCTACGTTCAGATCGGTATCCTTAGTGCAGTTCTTCTTAACTCCGGCGCTTGTGATCTCGTTATCACCGGTTGCGGCACAGGCGAGGGCGCAATGCTCGCTTGTAACTCCTTCCCCGGCGTTCTCTGCGGTCACGTTGTTGACCCCACCGACGCTTACCAGTTCACTCAGGTAAACAACGGTAACGCTATCGCAATGCCCTTTGCTAAGGGGTGGGGCTGGGGCTGTGAGCTCAACCTCCAGTACGTATTCGAGAAGCTCTTCGTTTCCGAGTGGGGCCTTGGTTATCCCCGCGAGAGAGCAGTTCCCGAGCAGAGAAACAAGAAGATCCTCGACGAGGTAAAGAAGGTTACTCACACCGACATCTGCTACATTCTTGAGAACCTCGACAGAGAGCTTGTTAAGGGCGCTCTCGGCGGACCTAAGTTCCAGGAGCTGTTCTTTGCTAACTGCAAGGATGACAGAATTGCAAACTGCGTAAGAAAGGTTCTTGCTGAATAATTTTGGCGATAAGTGCCGTTTTTTGGAAAGGCTCGTCGTATGAGTATACGACTTCGTCCAAAAGAACGACCCTTCTCACTCAAAATTATTCCTGCAACAATTTTGATATATGTGATAATTAAGAAGGTGCATGGGAAACCGTACGCCTTCTTTTTTCTTGTTGCGAGTGAAATTTTATATATTTACCCGTGCGCCTTTGTGCACACTCACGAAAAATAGTAAATTATCTTGTATTTTCGGGCGCGCGGTGATATAATGCAGGTGTAAAAGATTTACAATGGGAGTATTATCGATGGATAAAATGATAAGTGAAACCCTGATTACACCGAGGAAATATGAATGTGACGTTTGCGTGTGTGGAGGAGGAGTTGCGGGTATTGCCGCTGCTCTTGCGGCTAAGCGCGCGGGCGCTCGTGAGGTGATCCTGCTTGAGCGCGGATTTATGCTCGGCGGTCTTGCTACTGCGGGCCTTGTTACCATATATCTTGCGCTTTGCGACGGCTACGGACATCAGGTGTGCTTCGGTCTTGCTGAGGAGCTTTTCAGACTCTCGATAGAGCATGGAGCGGAGGCGAGATACCCGACCGCGTGGCTTAACGGAGGTACTGTTGAGGAGAGGGCGAAGCGCCGATTTGAGGTTCAGTTCAACGCTCAGCTATTTGCGCTCAGCGCGGAGAGACTCCTTCGCTGTGAAGGTGTCAAGATCATATACGGCGCGTCGGTTGTTGGAGCGCACGTAGAGGACGGAAAAATAACCGACGTCATTATCGAGGGCAAGGGCGGCCGCGAGGCGGTAACCGTGCGCGGCTCGGTCGTCGACTGCACGGGTGATGCGGATGTGTGTAAGCTCGCGGGAGCTCGGACTGCTAACTTTGCGAGCGGAAATAAGCTTGCCTCCTGGTACTACGGTGTGGGTAACGGAAAGCTTGACTTATATATGGTCGGTGTCCACGACATCAACGACGACAAGAATGCGACCGACCTTAAGGATACGCGCAGATTTACCGGCCTTGACACCGAAGAGTTATCCGAGATGGTTCAGATAGGTCATTCTGCGATGATGCATAACTTCCTTGAAAGAAGAACGGTTATTCCCGATCTTGTACCCGTTACGATAGCCACCACACCCGAGGTGCGTATGACGAGAAGGCTTGTCGGCGCCTACACCCAGGATATAGACGAGGTTGGAGTCAAATACTCCGACACCGTCGGCATTTTTCCTAACTGGAAGAAGTTCGGTCCCGTTTACGAGCTTCCGTTCTCGGCTCTTTACGGAAATGAGGTAAAGAATCTCGCCGTAGCCGGCAGATGTATATCTGTCACTGACGAGATGTGGGACGTGACGAGAGTTATCCCTGTGTGCGCGGTCTCGGGTGAGGCTGCGGGCGCCGCGGCGGCTATGTGCTCGGATTTTGCGAATATAGACATAAAAAAGCTTCAGGCACATCTCGAAAAACGTGGCGTTAAGCTACACAATTACATTGAGGATCTGAAATGAGAAAAATATACGTAAACGAGGTCTGGACGCTCACGGACGCGAGCTTTGAGGAAAGCATGCCCGCAACCGTCCCCGGCTGCTTACATACCGACCTTATAAATGCGGGCATAATCAAGGACATCTTCTACCGCGATAACAATGACAATTATGGCTGGGTAGAGAATTGCTCGCCCGTATACGAAACGTGCTTTGACGCAGAGCTCGGCGATAGAGTAACCCTGAGATTCGACGGTCTTGACACCTTCGCATCGGTCTATCTTAACGGTAAGCATCTCGGTGATACTCACAATATGTTTATCCCCCACTCATTCGACGTGTCGGACGTGCTTAAGGAGAGGGACAACCACCTCAGAGTTGAGTTTACTCCTCCCGTTAAGGCGGTTGAGGGCATGACACAGTCAACCCGCTTTGCATTTACGCAGGATCGAATTAACGCGCGCCGTATGCAATGCACCTATGGTTGGGATTGGGTTGACAGATTCGTTACGATGGGAATTTATCGCCCCGTGTACCTTGAATACCGCGAGGGACTTGAGATAGAGGACGTCTACGTCCGCACCGATGCGATAGACCGCTTTGGCGCGTCCATCGTCGCGGAGTACACCCTCTCGGGCTTTGATAAGCCCGGGATCATCGAGGCGGAGCTTGTATCCCCCTCCGGCGAGATCGTTTACCGCGATAGATTCTTTGCCGACCGCAAGCTCGTGGTCAGAAAAATGGATATATCCGATCCCGAGCTCTGGTATCCCTCGGGCTACGGCGATCAGCCGCTGTATACCTTTAGAGCAAGGACCGACGGCTCGGCATATGAGACGAAGCTCGGTATAAGAACTGTAAGAATAATCAACCGTGTTGACGAGCCGGGCAGCGAATACTACGAGCGCGCCCATGAATCCTCAAAATCCGAGGTTGCGGGTAAGCGTACCTGCGACGATAGATTCTTCGGCTTTAAGGTGATCGTCAACGAGAGGGAAGTGTTCTGTCGCGGAGGCAACTGGGTACCCTGCGATCCATTCCCATCGGAGGAGTCGGAGGAAAAGATCAGAGCGCTCGTAAGAAGCGCTAAGGATATGGGCGCAAACATCCTCAGAGTCTGGGGAGGAGGCCTCTTTGAGAAGGAGTGCTTCTATGACGAGTGTGATAAGCAGGGTATACTTGTCTGCCACGACTTCCTTATGGCTTGCGCGCAGTATCCCGAGTGGGAGGAGTGGTTCATTAAGGAGCTGCGCCTTGAGTCGGAATATGCCGTTAAGCTTATGAGAAACCATCCCTCGCTCGCCTGGTTCCACGGTGACAACGAGAATGTCTTTGATGGGAACGATGCTACTCAAAATTATAGGGGCATGAGCGCCGCGCTCGACGGAATATATCCGAGTATTTACAAGTATTCAAGGAATATCCCCTTCCTTCCGTCAAGTCCTTGGGGCGGAAATAAATACAGCTCCATTACGTCGGGTACGTCGCATAACACGAACTTCATCGTGGAGATCTTCAACTACGGCTATTATACCGATTGCTCGGATTACAAGGAGTTCTTAGCGCAGTTTACCTCGAGATTTGTCTCGGAGGAGCCTACCTTCGGCGCCATATGCCGCGAGTCTATGCTCGAGTTTATGACCGAGGAGGATCTTGTCGGCGCGGACGAGAGCATACTGAAATATCATTCCAAAACGAATCCTTGCTTACCGGTACACATATACGACTACGTACGCGCCTTCACAGAACACGTGTTGGGCAGATTCGTTGACGGTGAGGACAGATACTTTAAGATGAAGTACATTCAGTGTGAGTGGGTAAGGTTAACCCAAGAGCTAGCTCTTAGGAATCTTGGCTACACAAACGGTATAATCTACTGGATGTTTAACGATTGCTGGCCTGCATCCGTGGGCTGGGCGTTTGTTGATTACTACCTCAGACGAAAGCCCTCATATTACGCATTCAAGCGCCTTACCTCACCGGTTACGGGCTCTGTGGATATAAGGACGAAAAAGCTTGTTATCACCAACACCTCGGACGAGCCGAAGGGCGCATCGGTAAGGGTACATCTTCTTGATATGAAGGACGGATTTAAGGAGAGGGAGTGCATCGAAACCTCGGCGCTCCTTGATGCCTATTCCACCGCCGCTATCGATATTTCAGACGAGCTTGGAGACGGAATTCTCGCTGTTGTTGACGTCGAGTTAGAGGAGAATATCTACCGCTCCTTCTACAAATCCGGTAAGCTCGAGATAGAGAGATGTGATGCCTTTGAGGTTATCTCGATGGCAGACTCCGAGATTACAATTAGGGCTAAGAGCTACCTTCAGGCAGTGGAGCTTGAGGGCGACTATCTCTTCTCGGATAACTACTTCACTATGCTCGAGGGTGAAACGAGAACCGTAAGATTCAAAAAGTTCTCTCACGAAGCGAATGAAATAAGCATTAAATCTTACACATTATTGTAAATAAAGGTGTACAAAAATGAGAGTTTATCACGATTTTATATGGTCTACGCTTGTTCATTTCAGCACGAACCTGTGGCACGATTTTGACAACAAGGTCTGCGACTGCTCAAAGCTTTATCACACTCCCGCATCACATACTCTGCGCTTTGACAGAGAAATGTGGGACGAGTACGTCATGAAGCTCAAGGAGAGCGGATGCAACGCTATCGTCATCGACCTCGGTGACAGTATGGTATACGATTCGCATCCCGAGCTTGCCGTGGAGGGGGCGTTTACCAAGGACGAGATGAGACGCGAGCTTGATAGATTGTCCTCGCTTGGCTTTGAGGTCATACCGAAGCTCAATTTCTCAACCACTCACGACGTGTGGCTTGGTGAGTACGCAAGGATGGTCTCGACGCCCACGTACTATAAGGTTTGCTGCGATCTCATAGATGAGGTCATAGAGCTTTTCCGCCCTCGCTTTTTCCATATCGGGTTTGACGAGGAGGATTACGCCAATCAGTCGAAGTACGATTACGTTGTAATACGCCAGAACGATCTTTGGTGGCACGATCTAAGGTTGCTTGCTGACCGTGTCGAGAGGGGCGGTGCCAGAGCTCTCGTATGGTCCGACTATGCCCGCCACAGACCTGATGAGTTTGTCGAGAAATTGCCGAAATCGGTAATCCCCGTCAACTGGTATTATTTCGTTGAGTACGGCGAGAATATCAGGGAAGAGATGCGCATAAGGGTCGCGCCCTTTGACATACTCGAGGAGCATGGCTTTGACCAGATTCCCGGCGGCAGCGTCGAGTATCACAAAAACAATCTTGAGCTCTTGGCAAAATACTGTAAGGAGCATATTTCAAAGGAGCGTCTTTTCGGCTTTATAGAGACCACGTGGTGCGCGGTCGATGAGCAGAACAAGCGGAAGCTTTGGGACGGCGCAGATGCCGTTGCCGAGGCAATAAAAGCATTCGAAGGACACAAGTCTTAAGAAAGGACACAGTATGGAATTTTTACGTTTTCTTGAAAGCATACGTACGGGTATTGGCGACTTCTTCTTCGCCACCGTTACACATATGGGCGAGGAGGTCTTCTTCCTTGCTATCGCGATCCTCTTTTACTGGTGCATAAGCAAGAGACAGGGCTACTACATTCTCATCACCGGCGTTGTCGGCAGTGTGATAAATCAGTGGCTCAAGATCCTTTGCAGAATACCCCGTCCGTGGATCATCGATCCTAACTTCAAGCCGGTAGGCGACGCGGTTGCGGAGGCTACGGGCTATTCCTTCCCCTCAGGACACACGCAGAATATTGCGGGCACGTGGGGCTGTATCGGAAGATACAACAAGCAGAAGTGGGTGAAGATTCTTTCGGTATCGATAATACTTCTCGTGGCCTTCTCGAGAATGTATCTCGGAGTACATACCCCTCTTGACGTTACCGTCTCTTTAGGCGTTGCGGCGGCACTCGTTTTCGCCTTTCACTTCGTATTCCGCACCGAGGAGAGCGTGAACAAATATATGTTCCGGGTAATGATCGGCTCTGTGGTATTCTCCATCGGCTTTATTATCTACACCTTCCTTCTTCCCGAGAGCGGCTTTGCTACCGAGGCGGATCTTGCAAACCTCCTCAGCGCAAAGAAAAATGCCGCGACTCTCACAGGCTGTCTTTTCGGCCTTGCGCTTGTTTATCCGCTTGACAGATACGTCATCAAGTTTGATACCAAGGGCAGATGGTATTCTCAGGCTATCAAGTTTATTGTTGGCATTGCGGTAGTCCTTCTTATCAAGGAGGGCACGAGGGCGCCGCTTGAGTTTGTATTTGGTAATGAGTACGTGGCAAGAGCTGTGAGATACTTCCTTATCGTAGCCTTCGCGGGAGGACTCTGGCCCCTTACCTTTAAGTTCTTCGAGAAGCTCAGGGTAGAGAAGCTTGAGAAATTCACCGAGTGGGTGCTTTCCAAGTTCAAGAAGGAAAAAGCTATTTCGGAATAACAAAAAAACAAAACAAACGGCAGAAGAGTCAAAAACGCGGCTCCTCTGCCGTTTTGCTGTAAAAATGCGAAGTCGCGGAAGAATATAGGCAGAGACCGCGGTCGCTTTTCCCAAAATCCAAAGAAATTTTAAAAACCCTTTACTTTTTATATTTTATGTGATATAATGTTGTGTGCGAAATATTTTTTATTTATGAAAGGCTCATTATGAAGTGTCCCGTATGTAATCACTCCGATTCAAGAGTTCTTGACTCAAGGCCCGTTGAAGACGGATCCAGAATAAAGCGCCGCCGTGAATGTCCCTCGTGTGGCAAGCGCTTCACTACCTACGAGGTTATAGATACCGTACCGATCGCTGTGGTAAAGCGCGACGGCAGACGTGAGTTCTTCGATACTCACAAGCTTGTGCTCGGTATAGAGCGAGCTTGCCAGAAGCGTCCTGTCGATCCCTACGAGATAGCGAGGGATATTGAGACCGAGCTTCAGAACGAGCTGGTTGAGGAGATAACGTCCAAGGATATCGGCGAGATGGTTCTCGCAAGACTTAAGGAGAAGGACATCGTGTCCTACATTCGCTTTGCCTCGGTTTACCGTGAATTTGCGGATATCGACTCGTTTATGGAGGAGATAAAGAGCCTTGGCAGAAAGGGAAGGAAAAAGGCGCCTCGCGCCCCCGGAGCAGAAGTATGATAAAGAGTATGACAGCCTTCGGCAGAGCAAAGGTCGAGGGTGTAGAAAAGGATATAACCGTCGAGATCAAGAGTGTTAACTCGAGATTCTTCGACTGCTCGGTGAAGATGCCGAGAGCATATCTCTCACTCGAGGAGAGAATCAAGAATTACGTACAGAAGAACGCGGTATCGAGAGCTAAGGTTGACGTTTTCATCACCGTTGACAACCAATCGACAGCACCTCAGAAGCTTGACGTCGACACCGCTTACGCCGAGAGCTACATCGCCGCTCTTTACGAGCTGCGCGACAGATTTGGACTTAAGGACGACGTGAGCGTGATGACGGTCGCGAGAAATCAGGACGTATTCAGAACGACCAAGGTCGACGCTGACCTTGAGGCTGAGTGGGCGCTCCTTCGCCCCGTACTTGACTCGGCTATTGCCGACCACACCGCAATGCGTACGGTCGAGGGCGAGAAGGCTATCGCCGACATCAAGGGCAAGATAGAGCTTATCCGCTCCTTCGTCGACGAGATAGAGGCCATTTCCAAGGAGGATACCGTCGGCTATCGCGACAAGCTTGAGGAGAGACTTAGAAAGATACTCGGTGATAACTCCATTGAGATCGACGAGCAAAGACTCCTTACAGAGTGCGCAGTCTGGGCAGATAAGATAGCTATCGACGAGGAGCTCGTCAGACTCCGCAGCCACTTCGGCGCCTTCTATGACATAGCAGAGGCTAAGGAGCCCTCGGGCAGAAAGCTCGACTTCCTTATGCAGGAGATGAACAGAGAGACCAACACCATCGGCTCTAAGGCAAACAATGCCCGTATCGCCCGCATCGTCGTCAATATCAAGGGCGAGCTTGAGAAGATACGCGAGCAGGTGCAGAATATCGAATAAGGAGATGCCTTATGATGAAATTTATTAATATCGGATTTGGAAATATGGTCAGCGCGGGCAGAATAGTGGCGATAGCATCGCCCGACTCAGCACCCGTAAAGAGACTTGTTCAGGACGCGCGTGAGGACGGCAGAGTTATCGACGTCTCTTGCGGCAGAAGGACGAGAGCGGTTATAATCACCGACTCCGACCACGTTATCCTCTCGGCGATACAGACCGAGACCATCACCAACAGACTGTCGAGCGATGAGGCTTACGACAGCGATGAAGATGAAACCGAATAAATTATCTATTTGCAAACTTTAATTTACTAAAACAGGCGAAAGCCACCGTATATATGAAAGGAAAACAAAGATGATCTATCCTACCATTGACAAACTTACCGGCGGTGAGTTCAACCGCTATGAGCTCGTTATCGGCGTAGCAAAGGGCGCGAGAATCGTGACCGACAAGTACGTTGAGATGAGACTCAAGGCACAGAAGATGATCGAGAACCACGAGACCGACAAGCCTCTTGCGGCTCTCATCGATCCCGAGTACAAGGATCAGAAGGCGGTTAAGATCGCCATCGCAAAGATCGAGCGCGGAGAGTTCAAGCTTTCCCGCGGCACCGAGGAATAAGAAAAAAGAAATAGCTTTGGAAGGAGGGGATGCTGATGTTTTGCGAGGTATATCTTTTAGATACGCCGTATCATATCGACAGACCCTTCGACTATTCTTGCGGAGCAAGCCTCACCCCGGGCAATATCGTGCGCGTTCCCTTCGGCCGCGCGGGTGGTACGAGACTCGGCGTTGCGGTTAAGGTAAAGGACGAGTGTGAGATTCCCGAGGGAGTCACTCTTAAGAGCGTATCCGCGGTCGTCTCACCCGTCTTCACTCTCACCGAGGAGATGCTGGGGCTCTGCCGTTTTCTCAAGGAGTTTACCCTCTGTACCTTTGGCGAGGCGGTAAGGACCGTCCTCCCACCCGGAGCTCTTTCCGAGAGCCTTAACGTCAGGTACAGAAAAACGGCAAGACTCCTTCTTGAGAGGGAGGCGGTAGCAACGCTTCTTACCGAGACGGGCAGACGCGGAATCAGGAGCGAGGGGCAGAGGACTGCCTTACGCTTCCTTATGGACCTCGGAGCGGCTGAGGTGGATATCTTAAAGCAGCTCCCCGGAGTTACCGCTGCGCATATCAGCGCCCTTCGCGATAAGGGCGTTTTAGCCATCGACGAGGACGAACAGATAAGGAATCCTTACGCCGATTACTCGAAGAAGCGCGACACCTCCGAGATAGTGCTCAGCCGCGCACAGATGGCGGCGTATGAGACCATCGACTCTCTCTACTCGGAGAATGAGCCGAGGGCGGCGCTCCTTTACGGAATCACGGGCTCAGGCAAGACCAAGGTTATTATGAAGGCGATAGACCGCACCATAGCCGACGGCAAGTCGGTCATAATGCTCGTGCCGGAAATATCGCTCACCCCACAGACTGTGAGCATCTTTTGCAGAAGATACGGCGAGCGCGTAGCGGTCATACATTCCTCGCTCTCTCAGGGCGAGCGTCTTGACGCTTGGCGCAGGATACGCCGCGGTGACGTCGACCTCGTCATTGGCACACGCTCGGCAATTTTCGCGCCCCTTGATAACATCGGTATGATAGTTATCGACGAGGAGCACGAGCACACCTACAAGTCCGAGAGCGATCCGAAATACCACGCAAGAGATATCGCCAGCTACCGATGCGGAAAGCACAAGGCCCTTATGCTTCTTGCCTCCGCCACACCCGCCGTCGAGAGCTTTTACAAGGCAAAGACGGGCGCATACACTCTCGTGCCTCTGCGCGAGAGATACGGAGGAGCAAGGCTTCCTAAGGCGGTCATCGTCGATATGCGTGAGGAGCTCAGGCTAGGCAATCCCTCGCCGATAAGCCAGAGACTCTACAATATGCTCACGGACGTTAAAGAGAATGAAAATCAGGCTATCCTCTTCCTAAACCGAAGGGGTTATAGCAGTCATATAAGCTGTAAGGAATGCGGAGAGGTCCTCGAGTGTCCGAGGTGCTCGGTATCCCTTACCTTCCACTCTCACGGAGGCGGCGCAATGCTTTGTCATATGTGCGGCTACCGTATGCCCACACCGAGGGCTTGCCCCTCCTGCTCGGCAGAGGCGCTTTCCTTCCTCGGCTTCGGCACGCAGAAGCTGGAGTCGGAGATGTCAAAGTATCTGCCCGAGATGACGGTCATGCGTATGGATGCAGATACCACTCAGGGCAAGCTTGCCTACGACAGAATGCTCGAGGATTTCAGAGAGGGCAGGGCGGATATCTTACTCGGCACGCAGATGGTTGCCAAGGGGCACGACTTCCCGAGGGTAACGCTCGTCGGCGTAGCTCTTGCGGACACCTCGCTCCACGTCACGGACTTCCGCGCAGCCGAGCGCACCTTCTCACTGCTCACGCAGGTCATAGGACGAGCGGGAAGAGCGAGTGAAGAGGGCGTGGCGGTGATACAGACCTTCCAGCCGTCAAACGAGACGATAAGGCTTGCCTGCAGGCAGGACTACGATAGCTTCTACGAGGGCGAGATTGCCCTCAGACGTGAGCTTTCATATCCTCCGTTTTGCGATATGGTCCAGCTCACGCTCACCGCAGACGATGAGGCGGAGCTCTCCCGCGCCGCGGATACGCTTTCCGCTATGGTCAAGGCAAAGCTTGACGGAGAATACGCAAATCTGCCCTTCGTGGTCTACGGCCCGTTTGAGGCTCAGATATACAAGCTGAATGAAAAATACAGGATGAGAATGATGGTCAAGTGTAAGCTCAACGCGCGCTCGCGTAAGATGTTCTCGGAGCTCCTTACGGAGTTTGCCAAGGACAGAAAAGTAACTCTTGCCGTCGACCTCAATCCTCTCACAATATAATTTTTTTAGATTTAGTGCGCAACTAACGCGCCGATATGAATCAGGAGATAATAAAATGGCAACGTTAAAGATAGTTAAGTTTGGTGACGAAACACTCAGAAAGGTGTGCCGTCCCGTTGATGAGATCACCCCGAGGATCAAGCAGCTTCTCGACGATATGATCGATACCATGCGCGCGGCGGAAGGCTGCGGCCTTGCGGCTCCCCAGGTAGGTGTGCTCCGCAGAATTGCGGTCATCGAGGTAGAGGAGGGCACGGTTTACGAGCTCATTAATCCCAAGATCATCGCCTTCTCGGGCGAGCAGCAGGACAGAGAGGGCTGCCTCTCCAACCCCGGCTACGCAGGTATAACCAAGAGACCGAGAACGGTTACCGTCAGAGCGATGAACCGTCACGGAGAGACCTATGACCTCACCGGCTCCGACCTTCTTGCCAGAGCTATTTGCCACGAGTGCGATCACCTTGACGGCAAGCTCTATACCGACGTACAGATAAGACCTATCAAGGACTGAGAATATGAGAATAATGTTTATGGGTACGCCCGAAATATCCGCGATCTGCCTTTCCGAGCTTATAGCCTCGGACAACGAGATAGTAGCGGTAGTCACGGGCAAGGATAAGCCCAGGGGACGAGGCAACGTTATGACACCCACCGCGGTCAAGGCGCTGGCGCTTGAGCACTCGCTCCCTGTCTACACACCCGACAGCCTCAAGGGCGAGGATTTCGCCGAGCTGCTCCGTGAGATAAGCCCCGAGCTTATCGCGGTCGTTGCCTACGGCAAGATACTTCCGAAGTCGGTGCTCGACTTCCCTAAGTACGGTTGCGTTAACGTGCACGTTTCGCTTCTTCCTAAGTACAGAGGCGCCGCTCCCATGCAGAGGGCGATAATCGACGGCGAGAAGGAAACAGGCGTCACTATTATGTATATGGCTGAAGGTGTCGACACTGGCGATATAATCGCGACCGAGGCCTTCCCGATAGGCCCCGAGGACGACTTTGAGGCCATTCACGACCGCTCCGCCGAGGTTGGCGCAAAGCTTCTTGTAAAGACTATCAAGGATATAGCCGAAGGCGCCGCAACAAGGACTCCTCAGGACGATTCGAAGGCTACCCACGCCGCAAAGATCGAGAAGGAGGACTGCAAGATAGACTTCACAAGGAGTGCTAAGGTCCTCGACTGCGCTATCCGAGGCGTGACTCCCATTCCCGGAGCCTTTGCATATCTTAAGGGCAAAATGCTCAAGATATTTAAGGCGACACCTACTGACGGAAAGGGTAACCCCGGCGAGGTCATCGCTGCCGACTCGAAGGGGCAGGGCTCGTTTACCGTTGCTTGCGGCGAGGGCGCTCTTATAGTCAAGGGCGTTATTCCCGAGGGCAAGGGAAGAATGAGCGCGGGAGACTTCGTCCGCGGCAGAAAAATTGAAATCGGAGATATACTCGAATAATGGATATACTTTATTTGCTTTTGGTAGTGACCTTTGTTTTCACTCTCATCGTGCAGATCAAGGTGTCGAGCACCTTTAACAGGTTCTCGCACATAGGAGCGGGCAGAGGTAAAACGGGCGCAGAGGTCGCTCGCAGGATTCTTGACGCTCACGGTCTTTTTGACGTTGGAATCGAGAGAGTCCACGGTCACCTCACCGACCACTACGACCCTCGCGCGAGAGTCTTAAGGCTCTCAGAGAGCGTGTATTCATCATCCTCCCCCTCAGCGGTCGGAGTTGCCGCTCACGAGGTTGGACACGCCATTCAGCACGCGGAGAAATACGCTCCCATACAGTTCAGGACCAAGCTGGTTCCTGTGGTTAATTTTGCATCGAGCTTTTCGTGGATAGCTATCGTAATCGGTATGTTTATCACGTATTCGTCAACTATACTTGGCAATTACCTCGTTTCTTTCGGCATTTTGCTCTTTGCGGCTACCACGCTGTTCCACCTTGTTACGCTTCCTTGTGAGTTCAACGCCTCGCGCCGCGCACTCACTGAGCTTGAGCTCTCGGGCTGGTATTCGAGAGAGGAGCTCGGTATGTCAAGAAAGGTGCTTCGCGCCGCGGCAATGACATACGTGGCGGCATTAGCGATGTCAATTATTCAGCTCCTCCGACTCATCAGAATTTTCGGAAACAGAAGAGACTAAAATATGACCGTAAGAGAATTAACACTTTCGCTCCTTACGGAGTATGAGGTGAATGGTAAGTATGTGAATCTCTCGTTATCCTCCCATATGGCAGACAAGCTGACAAAGGAGGAGCGAGCGTTTCTTACCGCCCTTCTTTATACCACCGTCGAGCGCAAGATAACCTACGATTATTATATCGGCGCTATATCCGGCCGCAGCCTTGATAAGATAGATCAAACGACTCTTAACATACTGCGCCTCGGTATGTGCCAGATAGTACATATTGACTCCGTGCCCGACCACGCGGCGGTAAACGTGACTGTTGCCCTCGCGAGAAATCCGGGGGAGAAGAGCTTTGTCAACGGAGTGCTAAGACAAGCCGCAAGGCTGAAGGCAGAGGATAAGCTGCCCCTGCCGCCAAGAGAGAAGAAGGTCTCGCGCTACCTCTCGGTTGCCTATTCTTTCCCGCTCTGGCTGGTGAAGCATTTTATCTCGCTTTACGGCAAAGACGAGACCGAAAAGCTTCTTGACCGCTTCAATACCGCGAGATACACCGACCTCACGGTCAACCTTACCAAGACAACTAAGGAGGCGCTTATCGCACTCCTCAAGGACAAAGGCTATGAGCCCGAGTCCTTCATAGATTCGCCCCTGACCCTAAGGCTCTCGGGCTCCGTAAATCCAAGACACCTTCCCGGTTTTGACGATGGGCTCTTCTTCGTGCAGGATTCCGCCTGCGCCATCAGTGCCGAGGCGCTTGAGGTCAAGGCGGGAAACAGAGTAATCGACGTCTGCGCTTGTCCCGGCGGCAAGAGCTTTGCCGCGGCGATACTCTCACGTACGGGTGAGGTTTGTGCCTTCGATATCCACCAGAGTAAGCTTTCACTCGTTGAGGACGGAGCAAGAAGGCTCGGACTTAGGAATATCAAGGTAGGCGAGCGCGATGCCACAAAGCCCAAAGAGGAGCTCTTTGGCACCTTTGACAGAGTAATATGTGACGTTCCTTGCTCAGGACTCGGTGTTCTCGTCAAGAAGCCCGATATACGTCATAAAGACAACGAAAGCTTACAAAATCTGCCCGAATTGCAGTACGAGATACTCGAGGCGTCCGCGAACTATTTGAAGGATGGCGGCATTCTTGTATACTCCACCTGCACGCTTAACCCCGAGGAAAACGAGAGAGTGGTCGAGAGATTTCTGGAGGGGCACAAGGACTTCTCCTTAGCTGATTTCTCGGTCGGAGATATACGCTCACAGGGCGGTATGCTCACCCTTCTGCCGCATATCCACGGTACAGACGGATTCTTTATTGCTAAGATAAGAAAAGAGAAAAAATGACACAAAAACACGATTTATACTCGATGACGGACATCGAGCTTGAGGAGTATTTTATCTCGCTCGGCGAGCCGAAATTCAGAGCCAAGCAGGTATTCCCAAGACTTGCTGAGGGCACGCCCCTTTCCGAGATGACCAATCTGCCCAAGAAGCTCAGGGAAAGGCTCGAGGAGGAAACCCTCGACACCCTCCCTCGCGTTGAGGCAAAGCTTGTATCTAAGGTTGACGGCACTATAAAGTATCTCTTCCGCCTTCACGACGGCGAGTGTGTCGAGAGCGTTTTTATGCGCTATAAGCACGGCAACACGCTCTGCATTTCCAGTCAGGTCGGCTGCCGTATGGGATGTAAATTCTGCGCCTCCACCATTGGCGGACGAGTGCGTGACCTCCTCCCCTCGGAGCTGCTCGGCCAGGTAATTGCCGCCTCCCGCGACACGGGTGAGAGAGTCTCAAACATCGTTATGATGGGTATAGGCGAGCCGCTTGACAACTTCGACAACGTCGTCAAGTTTTTGAAGCTCGTTAACCTCCCCGGCGGCCTTAATATCGGCTACCGACATATATCTCTGTCTACCTGCGGAGTAGTTACGGGCATAGATAAGCTCGCCGAGGTAGATATCCCGATTACGCTCTCCATCTCGCTCCACGCCGCAACCGACGAGAAGCGCTCGGCAATTATGCCCGTCAACAATAAGTGGAAGATAAAGGACCTTCTCGAGGCGTGTGTCCGCTACTATAAGCGCACGGGCAGGAGAATTTCCTTTGAATATACTCTCATCAGCGGTAAGAATGATACCGAGGCAGACGCAAGGGAGCTTGCGGACCTGCTTAACTCATACTTTAGACCGATAAGCGCGCCTATCCACGTTAATCTCATTCGTGTAAACGAGGTTAAGGAGACAGGCTTCAAGCAGGGAAGCACCGAGCAGGCAAACGCTTTTGCCGCCCTTCTTGAAAAGCGCGGTATAACCGCGACCGTCCGCCGCAGACTCGGCTCGGATGTTAACGCCGCTTGCGGACAGCTAAGAAGAAATACCGTGAATTCGGGTGAGAGCAAGGATTAAATCATCTAACGTCACTTCTCCCACCGAATTTTGGTGAGAGCAAGGATTAAATCCTCTACGTTAAACTCAAAACACAAACTTTTATCCAATCTTTGAAAGTGAGAAACTCATTTGATAGTCACAAAATACGGAAAGGTAGTTAAGGGACTCGGCGGTCTTTACGAGACTCGCGTAGTCACGAAAAACGGAATAGAAAGGCTTTCCTGCCGTGCCAAGGGTGTCCTTAAGCGCGACGAGGAAAAGGTGCTTATCGGCGACAACGTCAAGATTCTCCTTGATGATTCAACGCCCGATGGCCTCGTTATATCCGAGATAGTCGAGCGCAAAAACAGCCTTATCCGTCCCCCGATGGCAAACCTTGATTATCTCTTCATCGTCTTTGCCGCCAAGAAGCCCTCGCCCGTGATCGAGACGGTAGATAAGCTTGTTGCCATCTCCGTGCATAACGGCATCACACCGGTTATCGTCATCACTAAGAGCGATCTTGACGCAGGAGTTGCCGAGGAGCTTGCCGCGATATATATTAAGGTAGGAATCCCGACCTTTGTCACCTCGTCCGAGGATAGGACGGGAGTCGAGCCGCTTGCCGAGTACATACAGAGAGAGGTTGTAAGTGGGAAAACCGCCGCCTTTGCAGGCGCATCAGGAGTAGGCAAGTCCACTCTTATGAACGCCCTTTTCCCAAGTCTCACACTCGCAACTGCTGAGATTTCCCGCAAGATCGAGCGCGGCAGACACACCACCCGCCACGTCGAGATTTTCGAGATTCAGGGCGGAGAAGATACGGGCTTCCTTGCCGATACCCCCGGATTTTCGCTTATAGACTTTGCGAGATTCGATTTCTTCTCGCTCGAGGAGATAATTCCGACCTTCCCAGAGTTTCTCCCATACGTAGGCAAGTGCAGATATACAGACTGCGCCCACGTAGGAGAGGGAGCTGACGAGTGCGCTATCGCAAAGGCCGCCCTTGACGGCATTATCCCCGAATCAAGGCTCGAATCCTATCGCTCTATATATAGAGTTTTAAAGGAAAAGAAGAATAACTACGATTAAAAATATCCGCCGGGTGGATAGCTCGGCGGACAAAATAAATTTTCTCAAACTTTTTTCTAAAAAGGTATTGACAAGTGACTTCACTTCGTGTATAATACCATAGGTATCCTAAGACAGCAGGTTCCGGTAAAAGCGCATAGCTTTCCTGCCGAGGTGAGACAAATTCAATAATAATACGCGATGGAATACCGTTGCGTTCATTTTGGTTGTCCTTTCTCGGAGAGTTGTGTGTTTCTCCCGGAAAGGATTTTTTAT
>CAZUQN010000012.1:0-33371 GCA_964622425.1 uncultured Ruminococcus sp. | reverse complement strand
TGAAGGAAAGAAAGAAGTACGGACTCAAGGGCGCAAGACGTGCACCTCAGTTCTCGAAGAGATAAAAACATTGTGCCTTTGGCACAGTTCAAAACCCACCTTACGAGGTGGGTTTTTGTTTTTATCTCTCGAGAACAACTATGATTGCCTTACGGCAAGTTATGAGTTATGATTGGCTTCGCCAAGTTATGATGCCCTAACGGGCAGTTTAAAGTTAGATAGGCAATCATATCATAATATTTGCGTCAGCAAATTCATAACTACGCGGCACGCGTATCATAACGTTTGCGGAGCAAATTCATAGCTCTAAACTCTTCCCCGTTTTCCGCTTTCCGCTTTCCTCTTTACTTTTTACCGTTTTTATGGTATAATCTAATTAATCGATAAACTTGAATTTGACGAAGGGGCGTATAATATGTATATCAAACTACTTGATAATGCAAAGGACATCCGCAAAGCATTCATAGACCGCTTTGTCATGTCCTGGGAAGAGTTTCAAATTCAACATAAAGATTGGATTATCGAAATGTCAAAAACCAATTTTCCTATTACCGCAGATTGGTACGAGAAGTCCTTTATGTGGGAAAAAATGGTCTCGCGTTTCCCAACGGTATCCTTTAACGAAGCATTAGCATTTTTAAAAGAACACAGTGGTTGTGTATTCTTTATAACAGAAAAAGGGAATTCTGCTTATTGCCAACTTGTTGATTTTACCGCTGAAGCAGATGCACATACTTTAGCCGCAAGGATTGAGCAGGAATGGTACGACGATTACAGATTAGAAACGCAGAACATGTATAATCCTAATGCTTATTTCCCAAGCGAGGTGTATGTTTTTGACGCAACCATGAATTGGTGCGTCGCATTTACACACGAAACCACAGATTGGGAATCGGAACTTGATGACCCTATGAAAGCTGCAGAAAGCAGAGTATGCATTATCTACAAGGATTAAACATAGTTAAACCAATTCCAATTTGACGGGAGGATGAACTTTGAGCAACGGATTAAAAATATTGTTAAAAACATATTGGTCGAGTAACGGTTGGAAAAACGGAACAATTTCAAAGGAGGATTTTGAAATTGCAAAAAACGAAGGTTTTATGTTTGACTATCCCGATTATACAACTCATGATGAAACAATAAATAAACTTCACCGATTATTATCAGAAATAAATCCGGAAGACGTTGCAAATGCATTTCTGTACAGCTTGTCAACAAGAAAACTTGAATACCGATCTGCATTAGGCAGTTTTTATTATGCAAAAGCTATTCCTGAGCACAAATTAAATGAAAATATATCAGCATCCATACCTCCCCAGACTGCTCATATACGTTGTTATTTATGCGGCTGGGATGCATGGGAAACCGAGCCAAGCGACCGAGATAAAAGATATGGATTAAATGTTTTCAATTTTGAGAGATATAAATGGGGTGGCGTTGAACACACGTTCTTGGACTACGCTTTGTTTGACCTGGAACAATTTATTAAGTTGCCTAAAGTAACTCCAACAGATAATGACAAAGAAATTCTAAATAAGATATTAAAATGTATAGATCAATTAGCTCCACACAATAAAGTGGGAAAATTAAGAGATGTAATAATTTCACAGAAGATACTAAGTTGTAACAAGAGCGAAGTAGGTAATATTTTGGATATTCTCGGTATTTGTGGAGTATTGGTTAATAAGGATTACCCCTCTTATGAAGATCGATTTGTGGATTTGTATCAAAGAGATCCTATCGTAGCGAAAAGTGATTTTGCTTATCCTGTAAATAGGTGGTCTGCATCTGATAAAATTGATCATTCAAAATTCAAGAAGGTCTTTAACTATGAGATCGATTGGTAAATTTTAATTTAGCAGGAGGATCGTCTATGAGAAAAACTGTTTGCGCGATATGCTTATTATTGCTCTTTTGCCTCGTTTTTTCATCATGTTATACTCCCGCGGGCATCAATATAGGATTTGACGGAAAATGGGGGTTATTGCCCGAGGTATATTTTGGAGTAAAGAGTGATAAAACTGAATTCCGTATTGATGAGGTTACTCTCGATTTTTCATACGGAAACGGTGCTTATTCGAACGTAGGCGGCTTTGTTGGCGGTGATAACGGTGAGGACTGCCCCATCGTTTGCGTTGCTGTATATTTCTTTAATGCTAAGTATCAAGATACCGCTGTCAGCTTTGGAGAAGCGCGTTTTGAAGACTATAAAGAAATCGAAGGGTTTTATTTTGTAAAAGAAATAGGTATTGATGACTACAACGAGAATTACGGTGTGGAAAGCAATTTTCTATCTTGCAAATACGAGCACACAGAAGCCCTGACGATTCCCGAAGAAGTAATGGAGCTTTCCATAGGCTATGCTTGTCTTGGAGTTTTTCAGATTGCGTATGTACCCTCGACAAATATGTATCGCATTGTTGGCGGCGGATACCAAGCCTTGAAATACGAAAAGCTTGACGCGGATACGGCGAAGATCTCGGAGCCCGTAGGAAGTCACTACGATAATCCTAAATGAATTCACAATATCATAGAAATACGCGAAAACTTGAAGAGGTAGCAATGGAGATAAATAAGAAAATCTTATTATTTGAAAAATTAAACAGTAACAATGTTTTAGACATAGGTTTATTCTACGAAGTATTAGAGCAATGCCAAGCAATAAAAACGAATTATCACGAATATATGACAACCGCTCCTATAAATTGTAATGAAGAATTACGTAGGCTGCCTACTGCTGACTATGAGCTATGTTGTGCCCTACTTACAATGTTATTGAGAGAGGATTATTTTACTAACGGAAGTTTTGTCAGTCGTCAACGTAGCGGACAAGTGAAACCTATAATTGAACGCATTATAAACCTACTAAGACAAAAAACACAAAAACGCATTTGCTCTTTTTCCGAAAAAGCACTTGCTTCACTCAATGGATTTTATGTTTATGCACTTATCGACCCAAGAGATGATAAAGTTTTTTACATTGGCAAAGGTACAGGCAATAGAGTTTTTTCACACGAAATTGAAAGTGGAAAATTAAATGAATCCGAAAAACAAAAATTACAGAAAATACGAGAAATAGAAAAAGACGGTTTATATGTAAAAAGGTTAATTATAAATTGGGGATTGAGCGAAGAAGAAGCTTTTATTGCCGAAGCAACACTTATAAATTTACTGAATTACATCCCATCATTTCAACTCACCAATGAAGTATCGGGACATCACACACATGAAAGCTTGACAGTCGAAGATTTTGAATTACAGTACGGTGCTATCCCATTGAAAGCAGAAGAAATAAGGCACAGTATTCTCGTTATCAAAATCAATAAGCTTTATCGAAGAGGAATGAGCGAAGCGGAATTATATGATACGGTCAGAGGATGCTGGGCGGCTTCCATAAAATCTATCGAAGCAAGAAAAGTAAAATATGTTTTTGGCGTATATAACGGACTAATAATTGCCGTTTACAAACCTGATGAATGGCATTATTGTTATGAAATGATTGATGTTCCTCAAAAAGATCTATTAAAACCCGAGGATTATGAGAAAATCAAAAATCGGATATATTTTACATGCAAGGATTACAGTGTTCTTGATGAAGAAGGACGCTTTTATCTCAATAAGTCATTAGCAAATTTAAAAGTAAATCAAACTGCTCAAAATCCGATTACTTATTTATCCCCTGAAAGCAAGCGATAAAGCATTAGAATGTTAACGTAATCCTGAGTGACGCTTAGTTTTTTTATTACTGAGCAATTACGGATAAAGTCGTTTTCAATGGAGAAAAGAAATGAAGATCGTTCATGATGATATTACTCTTCGAGATTATGAGTTATCAGATGTAGAAGATGAGGTTCGGTGGACTAACGTAGATACCGATTGGTTCTACGAGGATACTCCGTGGATGGTTATGGAAAAGGTTGACCCGGACGAGCTTCGTGCCGATATGATTGAAATAATGGAGAGTATGCCTGAAAGCGCTATCCGATGGAGATTTGAGATTGAAGTGGATGGTAAGCATATCGGTTTAGCATCCTCATGTTATTTAGACAGTGATTTTAACAATACGCCTTGGGACTCGATAGATCAGAGCAAGAATGCTCCGGATAACAATTCAGTCAGAGAGATCGGAATTGAGATTTGCGAGATGGATTACTGGGGCAAAGGGATTGACACCAAAGCACTCACCGCCCTAATGGAGTATTATCGTAGCTATGGCGAAAGTCGCTTTGTGATTCAGACTTGGAGTGGAAATCTGAGGATGCTTGGATGTGCTAAAAAGCTCGGTTTTTACGAGGTGAAACGAATAAAAGGCGCTCATATCGTGGATGGAAAAGAATATGATGCCTTAGTTTTGGAGAAGCAATTTTGATCGTTTTTTACGGTTTATTCCGATACAACAGGACAGTCATAATATAAGTAACAAATTCAGGCCTTAAGCTATCAGAAATACTTTATAAGGAGTAATATTTATGAAAAGATTAATTACTATTGCACTGATTATGTTGGTAGCATTATTCTGTCTGACCGCATGCAATTTCACCCAAAAGCTGACCGGTACGCTCGAGGAAAATGCAGAGTCGGCATCAAAAGTGGATGATATGCTCTCTGCCCTATCGAACGCTAACTTATCCGGTGCAAAGGAGCTTATGCACTCAGATGCTCCCGAGGGCACAGATGACGCGATTGAACAAATGATTGAATATATCAATGGGCGAAATGTCACTTCTAAGGAGTTGTCAGGTATCAACGTAAATGTCTCCACAGGTACATCCGGCAAGTCTGTGCAGGAAGAATTGGCTTACAAGATCACGCTGGATGACAGTACCGTTATTTACGTAAGTACGGCATATCTATCCAACGATATGGGCTCGGGATTTATATCCTTTCAAATCGTAATTGGTGTAGTTTAATTTTGTTTTTCTCACATTAAATTTGCGATACATACAACAGAACACCGCTATTTGCAAATTTTAGTTTGCAAATAGCGGTGTTTATTTTATTTAACTGATATTATTACTGTATCACTGCAGTTCGGGTGCGGGTGCAGTTACAGTGGGAAGATATGCATTGTTATAGATGCTGCGCATAGCTTCGTCAACATAATCAAGACGATCACCGATCCACTGATAGGTGTACTCGTAATCGAATCTTTCGTAATATGTTCCGCTCTGACCACTCCACCAGGATGCACGGTCTGCTGCCCATCTATCTATCTCTGCCTGATACACAGACTCGGGAATGCAAACGCGGAATGCCTCGAACTCGGCAATCATATTCTCCTCTGAGAGAATTGTCTGTCTGAGTTCCTTGTAACGAATGAGGATCTCCTCGGTATAAGCATTCCAGATACGGTCCCAAAGGATGAAGCGAACACCGTTGTATAGGTGATCATTATCCGGTCCAAGGTTATGACCTACTTCAATGTGACCGTTGGATGTAACTGTGGGAAGAGCCTCGCTTGCAGGCGCGTAACGCTTGCCATCCCATACCTGACCGAAGGTGCCGTCCTGGTCATAAACGGAAGGAATCCAAACCTTGCCGTCGTAGGTTGCCCAGAGCATATTCTTGGACGTGTTGTCACGCATATAATTAACGTACATATAAATTAGGTAATCTATAGCGGCGTCAACGTCGAGGTGTTGAGAGATGCCTGCCTTAAAGGCTTCGCCCTCATTATTCCAGCAGAACTTGATCAAAGCGTTGAAGCTATCTGTAACCCAAGTAACATCGTCGCTTCCACAGTACTTAAGCTCCCAACCGTCGGTAACGAGGTCGCCTGCGGAATCCTCCTCGAAGTAACCGATAAGGCTACTGAAGTTGGTGTGATTCCAGTCATCAGCACCAAGAAGAGCTTCTGTCTCGGAATCATCCATACCGAACATCCATTCGTCCTTAGGAACGTTCATAGTGTAAATGCCGTGGAACTCGCCGTTCATATATACTGCGATTGGATATCCGTCTATAGCGCCGCCGTTAGTGGGAAGAGCCGCAAGGCGTTCCTGAATAGCGGAGGGGTTACGGGTCTTGACCATATCGCCCCAGATACGGCAGGAAACAACGTTACGAGCCTGGATGAAGTCTACCCAGTTAGCCTTCATAACGTACTTGCTTTCCTTGCCCCAACCGAGGTCAACCTTGAGCTTCTTATCGAAATCAGCTGCCTTATAGAACTTGATCGTATAATTCTTCTTCGCATATGCTACGGAGCTTGCGCCCTGAACCTTGATGGTTGCGTAGCCCTCAAAGTCATCTCTGTTAGGATCAACGTAGGTAAATGCCATCTCAACCTCGTTCTTAGCAGCGGTCGCAGCCTTGTAATCACCCTCAAGGTAGATAATGGGCATCGACTTGGCATCACAAGAAAGAACCTCCTGGTCGATCACCTTATCACAGCGCGAGCAATGAAGGACCTTGAGGCCGTCAACGGTAGCTGTGGGGCTGCTTGTTATCTCCCACTCGCCGTCAAAGTGCTCATCAACTGTGGGAAGAGTCTGTCTCTTCTCATAGCCGCATACGGAGCAGGCATAAACCTCTATACCGGTTTCTGCGCAGGTAGGCTCCTTCTCTACTCCAACCTTAACCAATTCGTGAGGGCCGTCAAAGGTCTCGCCGCAATCGGCGCAGGTGATGCTGTGGCCATCATCGGTAGGCTGATAATTCTCAGGGAAGCTATGCCCCTTCGCGGGGGCGACCTCGTTTCTCGAGCTACCGCAAGCATCACAGCCGTAGTAAGTCACGCCGTTGTCGGTGCAGGTGGGATCGGAGGACTGGATCACGTACCAGCTGTGAGACTCCTCCTTCTTGTCAAGGCAACGGGAGCACGTAATGGCGTGTACGTCACCGACAGAGGTGTATTTCTCGGGATAGCTGTGGCCAAGCGCTTCAATAGTCTCGGTCTTCTCACTGCCGCAGGTTTCACATGTGTAATCCTGCTTACCGTCCTCGGTACAAGTAGGAAGAACAGCATCTGTGACCTTTTTCCAGCCGTGAGGCATATCTACGGTGTAGGTACAACGGGAGCACACGCGGGAGTGTACGTCCTCGTCACCCTCGACATAATTCTCGGAGAGGTCGTGGCCAAGAGCGGGCACAGACTTGAAGGTGGTGTAATCCTTACAGCCCGAGCAGGTAACGTAAGCTAACCAGCCCTCCTCGGTGCAGGTAGGCTCCTTAGCCTCATGCTTAACAAACTCGTGCTCATGCTCACCGCCGCCGAGTAAGGTATCACATCCGACAAGGGTGAATACCATAAGGCAGGTCATAAGGAGCATGATACAAAGCAGAAATCTTTTAGTGTTTTTCATTTAGTCTCCTTTCAAGCTTGCTCCACGATATCTACTCATATCGCGGAGGTTTTTTCTTTTATTTTAACATACTTTTTTCTCACCGCAAGTAGTGTTAATAATTTTTCATAACAAATGGTATATAAAATAACCAAAAGTTTTTTCGAGTTTAGTGCATATTGAACAATACAAAAAACGCCTACGTGGTATGAGTTACAAAGAACAAATACTGCGTAGGCGTGATTATTAATTTGTGGTAAAAATCAGCGTGTAATAAGTTCGTCATCCTCTAGTGGCTCAGTATTGGTGGTCTTGCGTTTTAATCTAAGCGCGTACTCTCTCACGCGAGAGCAAAGCCACTTAGCGTCACTTGCGAACTGCTTATGATCGAAGATCATAGAAAGAAGGAAGGACAAAATAGGTACTATGATATATACCGGGACAAGCAGCCAGAACCAAGGCCAATATTTCTCCTGCCCTGCGAATTCACCTACGGGGACGGTCTTAAATATCTTCGGTGTAAATATAGCGAGAAACTCACCGATGGCGTCATTGGTGCCGGGGCCCCAGATGTAGGAGGAATTTTTGTAGCCTATATCGAAGAACTCTCCCCTGTCTCTGAGAGGAATGAATCCGAGCTCGGACTGGAATATCTGGTTAAGCATAATGTAGAGCATCAATATCATAAGCCCTGTGGGAGCAGTGAATACACGCTTGTAGGAGAGCTTGTGATGTCCGAGGAGGACCATAAGGAGCGGAACGGCAAGGAGCATCCAATGATGGAAGTAGAATCTGATTATATCGAGCTGCTCGGCAAGCTGATCGACCTTTGCGAGGGGCTCCTGCGGATAAAACAGCGCGATAAGGCCGCTGATAACGCCTATGTAGAACATATAATCCTTGGCTTTTTTGCTCTTGGAAAGATAAATGAACGGGAAAAGAGAAATGTTGGCGCCGCAGATATTAATGAACCAGGAATCCCTGAGCATTCTGGCATTATCCACAGAGTAAGGAGGATAATAAACCTTGAGGAAATGCATAAGAAGTCCAAAAAGGAGAATACCAAACAGCACGATCCTCTGCGTCTTTTCGCTTCTGTTACGGAGTAGGAAGTAAAGACCTACTGTAAGACCGCCAAGAAGGATGAGCCAAAAGAAATACCATAGGTTAAACATCTGAATAATCATAACACTGTTCCCTTTCAATCTGATGTAAACTCGTTTTAAGGTTAATTTAATGTTACTACTTTTGTACTCATATGTCAATTACCTTAAATGAAGTTTAATAATTTTTAATTTTTGCCTATTTGTAAATAAGCTATTACAAAAAACGTCTGCATTGGCGTGATACTCTTAACGGAGTATCGCGCATCGAGATAAATCCCTCGCGGGATTTTCGATATACGTCTGTGGCGTCCGATATATTGCTGATGGCAACTATGAAAGGAATTTTTTAATCTTGCACTTTGCTCTTTACTATTTCAAGAACTTGTGGTATAATGTTTATATAAGACGCTTCGGGAGATATCCCGAGTTATAATCATGTTCTATCGGAGGACAAATGAAGGCAGTTTATATTTACGCATCGCGCTTACGCGCGTTTTGGGTGCTTGTGCCAATGTCGATGCTGTTGATGCTCTCAATCAGCTTTAACAATACGGTTGACGGAGCGATCAAGCTCTACCCTCTTATCCTATTCAGTATCGGCGCGATTATTTTCACCTTTGTATATCTGTTCAGGTTTATAAGTGTCTCATACAGCGAGATAAAACACATAGGACGCTTCACCTCAAGGGATAGCGCGACCGTAAACGCGGGAAAAACGCTCGTAATTGACCTTTTAGAGAAAAAACGGCTAAGTGTCAAGCTTTTCGGTAATGAGGGCTACAATCCTGAAATTAAGTGGCTTACAAACGAGGACGGCGAAGATGGCGACGTTTGCTTGTTTAGAGGAAAGGCATACGGCGGTGAAAGTGTGGCAATCAGTCTTTTGCGTTACTTTGGCGTTGAGGACTATGCGGATCTTGATGCCATACTCAGTGAGGACGGCTTTGTCAAATCATATGAAAACGTAACTGTGAGGTCGCTTACCGAACTTGAGCACAGACAGATAAGGATCAAGTTTGATAAGACTGTATAAAGACAAAGCAAGCAGGAACAGAAGGAGTTTCCCTTTTGATCCTGCTTGCTTCCATTTTTCGATAACAATATCTAAAGAGGGTGCACGAAACCGTGCACCCTCTCGTTTATTTCAGGTAATTATTTGAGTTAATTACTCCTCAAGCTCAACCTTACCGCCTGCAAGAGTAATCATCTTGACAGCCTGAATGGAGAACTTGCTTGCCTTAACGGTAAGTCTCTTGTACATGATACCGCGGGCAAGAACCTTTACTCTCGCGATCTTGGGCGATACGAGACGCTTAGCCTTGAGAGCCTCTACGTCAACAACGTCATCGTCCTCGAAGTTCTCGCAGATTACGTCGAGGTTGATCTCACCCATCTTGCCTGCACGTCTTGCAGCCTCAACGGTTACGATCTCGATCTTTGCCTCAGCTTCCTCATCGGTGATAAGCTGGTCAGCAACCTCTGCGTCAGCGTGAGCAGTGCCGTCGTCGAAGATCTGTACTACGGGAGCCTTGGGCTCTTCTACTACGGGCTCTTCCTCAACTGCGGGAGCTTCCTCAACAACAGGAGTTTCCTCGACTACGGGTGCTTCCTCGACTACGGGTGCTTCCTCGACTACGGGTGCTTCCTCGACTACGGGTGCTTCCTCGGTCTCGGGAACGTCAACCGCGATGATCTGCTCGGTAGTCTTCTCGCTTGTGCCGGACTCAATGAGCTCGCTTACGTTAACGTGTACGAAGGTCATATCGTCGCTGAGAGTTACGCCTGCGGGAAGTATGATCTTAACAAGACCGCGCTTTGCAAGCTCCTCGGTGGTCTCGTAAGGCATACGGTAATCAACGGTAGGCTCATCACCCTTGGTGAGCTCATACTTAGCCATCATCTCATCGATAAGCTCGAGAGTGTACTTAAGAGCTCTGGTGCTTCTCACCTTCATCATCATAGGCACCTTAGCGAACTTAGGCTTGTCGGAGCAATCGATGAAGTGATACTTGTTGATATTGAATTCCTTAGGATCAAGGTTAAGGTTAACTATGAGAGTTCTACCCTTGATGTTAAGCTTAACAAGCTGGATTCTGCCCTTATTGAAGGCCTCATAGTTCCAGCTCTCACGAGCCTTGATGCCCTTATAGGAAAGAACGTGATTCTTGATCTCGGTGTAGAAGCTCTGAATGTTCTCGGTAGACTGGATAAGTCTGGACATGAACGAGCTTCTGAATCTGATGTGAACGACCTGACCACCGATGATAGCGGTAGCTTCCTTGCCGTCCTCACCCATAACGAGTACAGCGGTCTGAGGCTCAGTAGATACAGGCTCCTCAACTACGGGCTCCTCTTCAACTACGGGCTCCTCTTCAACTACGGGCTCTTCCTCAGCTGCAACTACTTCCTCGTCGATCTCGGGAATCTCTTCCTCAGCAGCCTCTTCTACGGTCTCGTCGACCTCGGGAACTTCCTCAGCCTCCTCAACTACGGGCTCCTCCTCAACCTCGGGAACCTCCTCGGTCTCGGGCTCGGAAACGGGCTCCTCAGCCTCAACTGCGGGGATCTCATCGGGAGCGGGAGTCTCATCCTTCTTGTTCTTGAGGAAGAAGTAAACCGCAACTGCGATACCTGCAACAAGAATGATTGCAAGAAGGATCCAGAGCCAAGTGAGATTAGCACCCTCTACCTTAACGATAGCGTATACGGAGAAGTGAGTGGTCTCGAATACCATGTAATCACCGTCGCGGGTGGATTCCATAACCTCTACGGATCCGTCATCCTTGATGTGGATAACTCTGAGCTCATCATCCTTAAGTGCACGGTACTCAGCGGGAATAAGAAGTCTTACGGTGAAGGTCTGGCCGTCAACAGAAACAACAGCGCCGCCCTCGGTGAAGTAAATATCGTATGCTACGAGAGTCTCGGCATCCTTGCCGTCAACCTCATAGGTGGACTCAGCGTCCTCGGTCACACCGCCTGCGATGATATTATCGGGATCAAGACCGTCGGTAGCCTCTACCTTAACGATAACGTCGGTGCCATCGGTAATCTCGTGGTTGGTCTTCTTGTCACCGGTAATAGTAAGGGTTGCGGTGAGCTCGTCGGAATAAGTATAATTAGCTGCATACTCTGCCTTAACGGTAAGAGTAGCGGTTACAGGGTAAGCGCCGAGAAGCACCTTGTCATTGCCCTCGTAGGTAACGTCGAGCATTGCAAGAACATCAGCGTTGCCTGTAACGGTTATGCTGTGAGCGGTTCCGTCATAAGTAACGGTCGCATCGTCGAGCTTGATGCTCGAGCCATCGATAGCCGCCTTGGCGATAGTCCAGTCAACGGTAGGAACAGTACCTACTACGTTGTAGTTAGCATTCTCCGCGGTTGCGGTTGCGATCGCGGTATAGTCGCCTGCGTTGGTGAAGGAGTTATCGCTATATACAACGGTTACGCCTGCGGGAACATTCACGAGAGTGACGCCCTGAAGCTGACCGTTATAAGTGAAGGGAGTGGTATAATTCCAGGTGAGAGTGGAAACGTCCACTTCAAGCGCCTTGATGCCCCAGCTAAGAGCGGTAGGCTCACCGTCTGCAACTACTGCGTAGTAGTTGGAATCGGAGCACTCGAAGGTAACGTTAGCGGTATAGGTGCCTGCGTTGGTAGCGGTGTTACCGGTTACAACAGCGGAAATAAACTGCTTAACAGACTCAACGCTCACGCTGAAGGCAGGAGCCGCAATACTCTGCTCTGCTCCGTTATAGATAATGCTGTCAGCTGCGTAATTCCAGTTAATGCCGCTTACGGTCACGGGAGCCTTAGCTATGATCCACTCGCAGGAAACGGTATTGTCGGAAAGAACGTAGTTAGAGCTCTTAGAGGTAAGAGTTGCAACAGCGGTATAGCCGCCTGCGTTGGTCGCGCTTGCCTCAGCATACTCAACGTCGATATAATCGGGAAGATTATTGATCTCCACCTTGTGCTCGCTTCCGTCGAATACGAATTCGGAGGAGGACCAGGTAAGGGTGGAAACGTCAAACTGAGCGGGGATAATGCTCCACTCAAGATCCTCGATCACGCCAAGGCCTGTGAAGTTGCCCTCATAGCCCTCTGCAGCGACAAAGGTAACGGATGCAACGTAGCTGCCTGCGTCGGTAGCCTTGTTGCCTGTATACTTGGGAAGAAGTCCTTCAGGACAATTCTCTACGTATACACTGTGCTCCTCACCGTCGTAGGTGAAGGTAGCGTCGGTGGTCCAGGTTACGCCGGAAACGTCAATGCTCTTAGGATCGATTCTCCAGCTGAGAGTGGGAGCGTCCTCAAGGCCGATGACCATGTATTCGCTCTTATACTCATCCTTAACCTCTGCGGAAACGATGGAGGCAACGTACTTGCCTGCGTTGGTAGCCTTGTCACCCTCGAGGGTGAGTACAAGCTTATCCATATTGTCACCGCTGAGGGTAACTGTCATCTCTGTTCCGTCGTAAACGGGAATGGTTACGTTATCGGGGTCATTCTTATCAACAGGCCAGCTCCACTCGAAGTCGGAGAGGTCGATGATGTGTCTGATATACCAGTCGAACTCAACGGTCGCAGGATCGGCAACGTAATTTTCGTTATGAGCAGTGAGAATTACGGTAACGGTGTAGTCACCGATCTCTGTAGCGGTAACGTCTTCAGTAAGAGTTGCATCAACGCCCGCGGGCACGCCAACGATAGTAACTGTGTGCGCCTGTCCGTCGTACGCGAAGTAATTCTTCTCGATAGCAACGTCAGATGCATCGATGGTAGCGGGAGAAATAGCTACCTTGATCTCGCCCTCGTGGGTGAGCTCGCCTGAGCTGTAAACGCGATAGGTATAAACGCCGCTGTCAGCAACGTCACAAACGGTAAAGGTGTTGTCGGTTACGGAAAGAAGTGCGCCGTCCTTATACCACTCGTAGGTATAGGTCTTGTGGCTCTCTCCGATGATAACGCCAACGGTCTCGGACTCGCCGTCATAAACCTTCTCAACGTCATCGGTAGGATATGCCTTACCGTCCTCGTAAACCGCGGTAAGAACAACGTCACGGCCGGGCATCTTATCCACAGCCTTGAGCGACTCGTCAACCCAGCACATAATATCGCTGTCGTTAACGTTAGCAAAGAAAGCAACGTCAGCGCCTGCGGGAAGGAAGCCGGATCTTACGGTCTCGCCGTCAACAACGTAGTCAACGCGGTAGATGCTGCCAAGGCTGACAGAAACGTCAGCACTTACGGTAAAGCCGTTTTCCTTATAGGACTCGGGAACGAAGCCGAGAAGAAGAGAAACAAGAGAATCGTCAACGCCGATAAGATCAGCGCCCTTGCCTGCAAGCTTCTCTACTGTTTCGTAGGAAACGGTATGTGTACCAACGTAATTGAATACGCCCTCGGAATATGTAAGCTTATCGTTCTCGTCCTCGTAGCCGATAGCATCAATGAGAGATGCATTCATATACTTCTCGGGAAGAACGTTTGCTACACCGTCCGCGATACGAACGCCGTACTTGAGAGCCTTGGTGAAGAGTTTCTCATATCTCTTGACAATATCCTTGATCTCATCATTGGTGTAAGAGGTGAGATCAACGTACTTCTTCACAAACTCGGTGTTAAGAATACCCTCAAGGTCTACACACTCAAGAAGAGTGAGAAGATCGTCGAAGGAAAGAGACTTAATAAGAGCGTGAACGTCATTTCCGTCTGCCATGAATGCGGCAAAGACCTTGTGCTTGAGTACGGGATCGATAGCATCGCTATTTGCAGCCTTGAGAAGAGCCTCGCAAACCACGTCGGGGATCTGAACGTCAAGAACTATCTGACCGTCAACGTAAGAAACGTCGAAGGCATCCGCAAGGAACGCAGCCATTGCTCTGACGTACTTGTAACCGCCGCCGATCTTGCCGGTAACGGTGAGACTGCAATCGGACTCAAGAGTGGTGCTGATCTCAACATCAAGGGAGACCTGCATCTCGCCGTCAGCCATCTTTGAGATCTCCTCGAATGCGGGGAGATCCGCAAGAAGATCGAGAATAGCGCCGGGCTTAAGCTCCATTGCGCCGGTGCTTCCGGCACCGTATACGGTATGGCCGTTAACAGAAACTCCGTTAACGTAGCCAATGATGTCGGTTAAGGTGATGTCTACGTCAAGGTTCTCGAGATCATCCGGGTCGTCAACCTCGATCTCGCCCTTGTCGTACATATCCTTGACAATATCCTCTGCAAGAGCATCGATAACGATGTCCTTTGCGCCTGCAAGGATCTCACCAAGAATTTCCTTGATAACCGTAGAGTTGACCTGCTTGAGAGAATCAAGATCCGGTGTCAAGGTTACGCTGAGACTGTCTCCGACACGCTCTACCTGAAGCCAGCCGGCATCGTAAGAGCTGTCAGGAGAGTCATTGCTGCTTGCGGGAGCAAGCTCTGCTGCATAAATGGCAACGGGCGCGATAACGCCAAACGCCATCATAACAACAAGCAACAACGTCAAAATCGAACGTAATGTCTTTTTCATTTGTTTGTCTGCCTTTCGTGTGATTTTTTATAATAATAATTATTTTATTTCCTTTAAAGTCTTTTATAGCAAAATTATACCACCCCGTGTTAAGTTTGTCAATAAAAACCTTAAAAATATTTTACGAATTTTAAAGTTTTTTTAAAATAAAATGGGCCTTGTGCACATTTTGCACAAAAACCCATCTCATTTTTATTAAATTTGCAGTAAAATAAACTTTACGAAATTACGCCTTTTTAAGCCATTTTTTCCGCATTTTTCCACACCGCTAAACTTGACACGGGTGAGGGGGTGGCCTTTTTCGCGTTACTGCTCGTCCGAGCCGTTTTCCTCACTGATTATTGAGGTATCAGAGTCATCGGGGGTGTTTGCCGTTTCTGTCTTAACCCCTACCCGTGCGAGCTTTCGAAAAACGGAGAATAGCGCAACACGGATGCTGAAAATGCCTTTTTTGTCAAGAATAATCAGGACTACGGTGACGACTCCGAGAATTAGTAGAGTGATCACCGAGTAGTAAATTACGGTAAACCACGGGAAGCTCGTCTCTTCCGGCGGGAGCTCGGCACGCTCAAACTGAGCCGTATAGACAACGTCGCCCGTCACTGTGGAAACCGCGGGTGACCAGCCAATGAAGGTGTAGCTATATTCGGAATCGTTCAGCTTTATCGGATCGCGCGGAATTCTCACAGTCTCACCGTATTTATAGGTGCCGACCGATATTTCCTTTCCGTCGCTGACAAAGCTTACGGTATAGGTGAGCTCGGTAAAGGTTGCTCGGAGATTTATTGCCTCCGAGGGCATAGTAAAGCTCATACCGCCGATCAGGTGCTTTGTCGACGAATCGGATTCGAGGAAATAATAGATCTGTACCGACTGACCGAGAGGAAGCTCCACGTCGACGGTAACCGTCTCTCCTGGAATCGCATCGGCAGGCACGGTTACCCTGCCCTTCAGGCTTGTCGGAAGATTGATCGGATACCTGATGGAAAGAAGATATGAACGGTTTGTCGAGGCGGTAAAGCGGACCGCATCGTCGGAATAGGATTTGCCGAGATATTTCGTCTCTCCGTCCTCAACGTAGGTAAGGAAGGAATCGGTTGCAAATGCGGGATCGGGGCAAGAGAGAGCCACGCTGATTCCTACGGACAAGTCTACCGGCTCACCGTGCGAATCCATAGGCGTCAGCTCGAAGGAATAAGCTCTAAGTTCGGAGACGTCCACAAGGACATCAAGATACGACACGCCCCCGTCCTCAAGCTGCATAAGAACGCCATAGGAAAGGTCGATGACAATACCGGATGCGCTGACAGTCAAGCCGACAGAGTTATCCTTGGCAAGACCGGTAAAATACTCAAGAGGCAGATAAGTAAGCTGCTCGTGTGGCACAGAGACGTTGATTCGCGTGCCTGCGGCGTTCAGGTCATAAGACTTATAGTTTGGAGTAAAGGAGGGATAAAGTGTTATATCCTCGTTTACCGAGGAGAGATCATAGATCGATCCGTCCGAATCAGCCCATGATGAGAAGGAATAGGTAGCGCTGATATCCTCCGCCTTGGTCGGGAGATCTCCCATAAATTGAGCAGAGGTGCCTTTATCAACGGTAACCTCGGAGATCACACCGCCACATCCGTCCTCGAAGGTCACCGTAACGGTTTGTGCACCGCCGACGTATCTCTCAAGATTGACAGTAGGAGTATAGCGAAGATCCTCAGTGACCTCTTCCCTTTCGTGAAGGTTGCCAAGAGAGTAATCGGATACTAGCTTTAACAAGGCTTCATCGTCAAGCACCGTCGGTCTTTCGGGATTCTCTACGTATCCGACGGGGGGCGTGGGCTCTGCAACGACTGTGGGAGGCTCTCCGGGATCTGCAACGGGATCGGGCTCTATCGGGCGAGCTACCGACGCGGGCTTATCAGGCACGGGAAGAAGCTCGGGCGGAGTGGGCTCCTGCATCTCGGACGGATAACCTCCGGGAATCGGGGAGGCGTTGCCGCTGTCCTCGACGTACTCGCCCCCGAGTATATCCGTCACGGCTCTGTCCTTTATCTTGTTTCCGTCCTGATCCCAATAGCTGAGAGTCGTTGTGCCGTCAAGGACGAATGAATCCGTAAAATCTCTCACGGGCTCATCGGAGAGCGCGTTTGAGAACAAAATAAGCTGAGAAATAAATATAGAAAGCTTTTCGGTATAATCGGGTCTGCCTACAAGAGTCGGAGCGGCGTGCATCATATCTCTTAAGCGGCTGTTGGAATACAGCGTGTGAAGCGAGCGTGTAAGCTTTACGATCGCGTCGCGGAAGGCGGCGTGGTTGTTGACGTAGAATTCGTACTTTTCAACCTCGCTCTTGAGGCTCTTATAAGCCACTCCTCCCTCGGGCGCAAGAATGGCGCGAACCGTGGCAGATGCCTCCTCGCAGTCATCAATAACCTTTGCGTCTATACCAAGCACGTTGACGTAAATATCCTTGTTGGCGGCTATGACCTCGTCAACAAGACTCGAAAACAGAGAGCTGTAAAGCTGGCGGTTAAGCGAAGTCACCTTATCAAAAAGTCCGCTGTCAAGCGTGGATATCTGCTGAGATACGAGCGCTTTATTCGCCAGATATCGGTCATATATCTCCATATCGGCGAGATACTTTGCATAATTGTCCTCGTAATTGAGGTTGTTATCTAAAACCGCATTATATTCGTCAAGCTCGGCAAGGTAGGCGTTGTATAGGTCAAGCTGAGCCTCATACTCGGAGTACCTGTCGAGGTATTCAAGGTAGCTTGCCTTCTCCTCGTCGTAAACAAGCTTTTCACGTAGGTACTGAGCATAGAGCTCTTTATCGGAGTAATACTTATCTACCGCGGCGGAATTTTCCGCATAGAAGCTATCGTAGGCATTTCTTTTTTCCTCGTAATCGGATCTCGCCTCGTCAATGCTTGCTTTTATGGCGGGCGCATTTGAATATGCCATATTGAGAAGCTCGTTAATATCCTCTCGGGCAATAAGGAAGGTAACGTCAAGCACGTACTCGACGCAAAGCATGGACTCATCGGTGATACCGGATGCATCAAAGCGGGCTACGTATACGCCATCTTCAAGCACAAGCTCACCGGAAATACCGTCGATTGTAACGCGCGAGGGTGACCAGGTAGCAGTGCTTCCCCGCCCTGTGGTATAGGTGTAAGGACGCGCATGGACCTCGGTGACGCCGTCCGCGGTAATCACGGTCACCTGCTGAGAGGTCACGCTCTCATAGCTGAGACTAAGTCCGCCGTATGCATCAAGATAGGCTCGCTCGCCATCGGTAAGCTCCTCACCAAGCAGCTCAATTATATCTGAGGAGGTGAGCGTAACATTGAAATAAGACCCCGGCTTTGAGTAGTCAAGCTCGGCGGTGTGTGCCTCATAAGCTAGGGACGTGGGAAATGCTAATACTGTCAATATAAGAATGAGACACAAAATACAACTAAACGTTTTTTTGCCGTTCATTTTATCTCCTGTTGAGTCAGGCTCGGGATTACTCTCCCTTGCCTAACATAATTTCAAGTATTGCTTTATCTGTGTCGCGCATACCGTCCTTGGCAAGACGGGATACGCTCTCTATCGTGTTCTCGACACCCTTCTTGACTATACCGTCTCCGCCGAAGAACTGATTGCCCGTACGGTAGAGATGGAAGCCGAGAATACCGTTCTCGACAGCGGTCGCGATCTTAGCCGCGCAGCTCGCCTTAGCACCGTCGCAGATAAGACCTGAGTCTATCGCGAGAGCGTTGACAAGAGTGTGGGCGATGTCCTTATAGCCGCCTCCGTATAGGTAGGTGATGCCCGCACCTGCGCCCGCACCTGCGGCAACCGCGCCGCAATAAGCTGACAGAGTGCCTATTCCCTGCTTTACGTGAATAGTGGAAAGATTGGATATACAAAGAGCGCGGTAGAGCTTCTCCTCGTCGAGGCCAAGCTCGCGCCAATAAATTACCACGGGTATGGAGGCGGTCATGCCCTGATTGCCGCTTCCGGAGTTAATAATAACGGGAAGCTCACAGCCATTCATACGCGCGTCGCTTCCCGCGGCGGCATATGCCTTAGCCTTAACGCTGATGTCGGGGAGGTAGCTTGAGAGATAAACCTTGCCGATGTTGGCTCCGTAATTGCCCGAAAGACCTGCCTCGGCAATAGCCATATTGCAGTCGATCTGACGCTTGAGAGTCGGCTTGATGAGCTCGATGTCGACTGTATTCGCAAACTCAACTATCTCCTCAATGGAGAGATCCTTCTTTTTAACCTCAATTGCCTCGGTGATCTCGCCCGTGAAGAGCGCCTCTCCGTTTCTGGTTATGGAAACTATATTCGTATGTCTGTTGGTGACTCTGACGGATGCGTTATTCACTCCGTCGGTCACGGTAACGAGAATGTCAAAGGGATAGTCGCTGTCAGAGAGGCGGACGGTGATGGGGAGAGTCTCTCTCACCTTGCGCATACGCTCAATGTCCTCGTCGGTTACGGACGAGAGAACCTCGAGGCGCGCATCCTCGTTGCCTGCTGCGATACCCGCAACGACCGCAGTCTCAATTCCCTTCATGCCACCCGTGTGAGGTACTACGACGGATTTCGCGTTTTTGATTATGTTGCCGCTGACGGCTATGTCACAGGACGTGGGGAACGCTCCAAGCGTTGCCCTTGCCTTTGCAGAGGCGTAAGCGATGGCGATAGGCTCGGTGCAGCCCATAGCGGGCACAAGCTCGTCCTTAAGTATTTGTACGTAGTAGTCTCTTCTCTCGTCGGTAATCATAGAGTTCTCCGTTTCTGGGTTTATCATCTCACATTTTAGCATAAATCGTGGGCGTGTGCAATAGTATAGCGAAAAAATTAATTTTTTGTAATTATTTTTCTTCCATTTATATATAAACGCGCGTGTGTTTTTCTGTTTTGCCATTTTTCGCTATTGACAAACACCCGAAAAAAGTGTACAATATCTTACACGGGCGATAGCCTTAGACAAAAAACCTTATGGGGCCGCAATGGTTTCGACAGGGGTTTTGAAGTACGATAAGCGTAGCGCGCCGGATAATCGCGTCAAAATGTCCAAACTTAAATAATAAACGACAACAATAACGTTGCTATGGCTGCCTAATGGCAGTGCCGCGGCTTAATATTGCCGCCCGTACCGCTTGGGAGGACTACGGCCCAAGCCGTGCGTCAAATCAGTAGTGCACGTGAACCGAGAGTCGCTTGTGTATCGGTCACGCATTAAGAAGCTACCCTGACGGAAGCCTGTCACTCGGCGTCCCGATGTGGGAAATCTAAAAGATTGACTGTCTACGGAGAAAGTTGTGTGAATGGATCTTTGGACACGGGTTCAATTCCCGTCGGCTCCACCAAATGAAAAATGGCCACCCGCTTGGGTGGCTATTTTTTATTCATTTGGTGAGCCGCGGTTGAACCCGCCCGCACTTAGTATCCCGCTCTATTTTTTTATCCAAGCACGTAACTGCACTTTGTTCGCACCTCAGTTATGCGTGCGGATACGGGTTCACATACCAAACGAAGCCGTAGGGAGCTCGCTCACTTAAGGCGAGTGTAGGTATATTCGCCGTAGGCGAAATCCGTCGGCTAGCGGTTGAACCAATCAAATTTCCATTTTTATGATACAATTTTATAAAGTATTCTTCCCCATTCAGGTGCCTTTTTATTATCCTTATTTTAACATTCAATTCACCAATATTTATCACTTGAATTATGTTTGTATATATGATATAATAAGATATAAACAATAAAGAGAGGATATAAGCTATGGCATTACACGTACTGGATGAAGCAAATCGCTGTCTGCAATGCAAGAATCCGCAATGTGTCAAGGGCTGTCCTATACAGACGCCCATTCCCGAGGTAATCAGACTTCTGAAGGAAAGCAAGCTTGACGAGGCGGGCAGACTTCTCTTTGAGAACAATCCTCTGACAACCGTTTGCAGTCTTATCTGCAATCACGAAAAGCAATGCGAGGGACACTGCGTGCTCGGTAAAAAGGGAGTCGCGGTGCACTTCTCCACTATTGAACAGTATATTTCAAGAGCCTATGCGCCGAAGATGGTAAAGGGCCCCACCGAATGGAACGGTATGAGGGCGGCAATCATCGGCTCGGGACCTGCGGGTATAACTATTGCAATAATACTCGCCCGTTACGGATACAAGGTCACGATCTTTGAAAACAAGAGCGAGATCGGCGGCGTTCTCCGTTACGGTATTCCCGACTTCCGCCTTCCTAAGACGATCCTTGACGATATACAGTACCGTCATATCGAGATGAAGGGCATCAAGGTCAGACCTAACGCTAATATAGGTGATTCAATTACCATTGATGACCTATTCCGCGACGGATACAAGGCTATCTTCGTTGGCACAGGTGTATGGAAGCCCAACGCCCTGCATATCAAGGGTGAGACGCTCGGTCACGTGCATTTCGGTATCAATTATCTGAACAGCCCCGACTCCTTCAAGCTCGGGCAGCGCGTTATTGTGATCGGCGCGGGTAACGCCGCTATGGACGTGGCAAGAACCGCGATAAGACACGGCACTGAGGAGCTGACCTGCTTCTCTATCACGAGCAAGGTTGCGGCAAGTCAGTATGAATTCACATACGCCAAGCTCGACGGCGTACAGTTTGAATATAACAAGAGACCGGTTGAGATCACCGACGAGGGAGTTATCTTCTGCGACGTGATCGAAAACGAGGACGGTACCCTTACCGACGTGGAAGGGACAGAAAAGCTTTATGAGGCGGACAGCGTTGTCGTCTCCATCAGCCAAGGACCACAGAACGTTATCGTGAAGTCCACAGAGGGACTTGTTACCGGCAAGAACGGCTTGCTCGCGGCGGATGAATATGGAAACACCTCGCGCCCCGGCATCTTCTCGAGCGGAGATGCGGTTCACGGCCCGAGAACGGTCGTTGAGGCGGTCGCGCACAGTAAGGTCGTTGCGGAAACGATGCACAAGTATATGCAGTCGTTAGCCGAAACGGAATAAAAATTAAGGACAGAGCTTTTTATGGGCTCTGTCTTTTTTTCTGTTTGCGGTGAAAATGCGCGTTTTTTAGCTATATATTGCAAATCTTGCTCTCTTTACACTTCTTTACACTTTTTTACGCTTTTTACTTGACAAATGTCGGAAAATAGTGTAAAATTGTGTCAAACGGAGGTAATGAAGATGCAAATTACAGACATAGTAACAATAACCGAACTGTCAAACCTGCTCGGCAAGAGCAGACCGACGGTCTACAAATACGTATCCGACTACGAGTCGGGAAACTACTCGGCGATACCCCACTCGGTGAAGTCGCTCTTTGACAAGATAATGTCGGGAGAGACGTCGAAGCGAGGTGTGTTTGAATACTGCGACCACTGGTTTGCGGGCAAGGCACAGTCATCGGTAAGCGGTGAGAAGCCGACGACACTCAAGGAAGTGATCAAGCTGCTGAAGGATAACGAGAGGCGTTTGAATCTCGGTAAGATAAAGAAGTACATAGAGGAGGAGCTCGGAAGATGATCTTCGGAAAGAAAAAAAGAGAAAGAATAAGACAGAATATAATAGACAACCTTACCCTCTGCCGTCTTGAGGGAGACCTCCTGGCAGTTGAGGCGGCTATAAGAGATAATGCGCCAAAGGTCGCAAGCGAGGATGGCGGAGCCTTCAAGAGATTTGTGAGCGGTGTGATAAACGACATTAACAACTCCTTCAGAAGGCAAAACGTCGAGGGGCTGAGCGTAGACAAGGCAAAGGCCGAGGAGGCGCTTAAGGCATTCCGCGCGGCGCACTCCGAAAAAGAGCTTGAATTAAGCCGTGACACCGAGAAATTTAGAAAATACATAGACAAGCACCTCTTTGGGAAGGACAAGGACGGTCTCGGTAAAATTTCCTTCGCACTCATCTTTGCGCTCGACGGAAGGAACAACGAATACCAGTGCCCCGAAGAGTCGCTGGAGGTGGTATCCGAGATACTCTTTGATGACTCGAAGCGTCTTGGCAGACTCTACAACCGATACAGAAAAAATTACGAGGCGATACATCAGCAGTGGCCGAGCGAGGCTGAAGGCATCAAGGGATTTGGCAGAGCTCTCGCGCTCGCACTCATGCCCCTTTGTGTCAGCGGAGTCTTTGCGGCAGTGAGCTACGCGAAGCACAAGAAGGAGGCAAGAGAGGCCTTCAAGAGTATGACGCCGAATGAGACTAACGCTTCCCTCGCCTTCTATCTCACCCTCATCGAGGAGATGAAAAACGCAGACGAAGGCAAGAAGAAGGAGATGCTCGATGAGCTGCTCAGGAAGCTCTCTAATATACGCTCGGATGCCGAGTACAAATGGTACGTCGAGGGTGTGAATATACCCGAGTGCAAGGAGAAGATTGAGCTGTGCAATATGACACAAAAGAGACTCGGTCAGATAATCGGAGTATAACTTCAGTTAAATAAAAAACCGCTATGTGAGCATTTATAGGTACTCATATAGCGGTTTTTGCTTATATTAGTTTACATTATGCGGTGACAGTATCACCGATTTTTGTTTTTCTTTCCTTAGGCTTGAGACCTGTGATCTTGTAATAGATTATGGTTACTATCGCGGAGATCACCCAACCTACCGGAAAGCCCATAGCTATCGGGAGTATGGTGTTGGAGATAAAATTAGATACCACGAAGAGGTAGGTCTGTCTGAAAAGAACGAAGGACGAGAGCATAATTATCATAGGTCCTGTGCTCTTACCTACACCCCTGAGTGCTCCGGAATAGATCTGGTTTACACACCAGAAAAGATAGAAGGGCGTGAGCCAGCGGAGGAAAACAGTACCGTGCTTTATGATCTCAGGATTTGTGTTAAAGATAGATACGAAGGTGCCCGAGAATATCATAACGGGAATAATGAGAACTGCAGTGGAGATCAAGGACATAAGGAGCGCGGTGTTGGCACCCTTCTCCGCTCTCTTAATCTGATTCTGACCGATATTCTGTCCGACGAACGTGGTCGACGCAAGAGCGAGCGACTGCATCGGAAGAAGAATAAGCTGGTCGATCTTGGTATATGCTGTCCAACCGCCCATGACCTCCTTGCCGAAGAAGTTGATGTAGCTCTGTACGAAGATGTTGGAGAACGAGGTAATAGTCATCTGCAAAGCCGCAGGCAGACCGATAACGAGTATCTCCTTGAAGATTGGGGTATGGAACTTCATTCCCTTGAAGGAAATCTTAACGCACGATTCATTTCTGCACAGAGAAATAACGGTGAGGATCGCGGAGAGTCCCTGCGCAATTATCGTTGCGATGGCAACGCCCGCAACACCCCAATGGAATACAATAACGAATACAAGGTCAAGAACGGTGTTTGTAATAGCGGCAACGACAAGATATATGAAGGGACGGCGGGAGTCACCAACTGCTCTCATTATCGCAGAGCCCATATTGTATACCATAAGACCGGAAAGTCCTGAGAACCAAATAGTAAGATAGGTGAGCGCCTCTGCTCTAACGTCAGGGGGCATATCAAGTATCTTAAGAAAGACAGGGATAAGTGCAAGGCCAAGAGCCGTAAAGACAACGCAAAGAACTCCTGTTAAAATAACCGAGGTATTGACCGTATCCTTCGCTCTGTCATACTGCTTTGCTCCAAAGAAGCGAGAGATAACTACGCCCGCTCCGCTGGTAAGACCGATGAAAAATCCTATCATAAGATTCGTAACCGAGCCGAGCGTACCAACCGCGGAAAATGCGGCATCGCTTACGAACTGACCGACAACCCATGTGTCGACCATATTATACATCATCTGGAAGAGATTTCCGATAAGAAGAGGAACGGCGAAGGTAATCAAGTGCCTCACTATTCCGCCCTCGGTCATATCGACGTCGGTATTTCTCCCTTTTGCTTTAGTTAACATTTCTTTTCACACTTTTCTTTGGTTTTTTAGTAGTATCTGTTGTTTGTTGAGTTTTTATTATCAGTCAATAAAATAAGCTAAAATAGCGTATTTTGAATGCAATTATTTACATTTTGGCTTATTTCTGTTCGTTCTCAACTATTTTTCTACCCATAATAACGCCCATAACAGACGCCATCATAAGACCTCTTGTCCAACCTGAGGAGTCACCGAGACAATGGAGTCCCTTGATGTTGGTGGTAAGCTCCTTATCCATCTTTACTCTATTGGAATAGAACTTAAGCTCGGGGGAGTAAAGAAGTGTCTCGTAGGACGCAAAGCCGGGGACTACCTTATCTGCGGCGATGATAAAGTTGATAATATTCATCATAGCGCGGTAAGGCATAGCGGCGGTGATATCGCCTGCCTCAGCATCGGGGAGCGAGGGCTTGACATTGGACTGCGAGAGCTCCTCGGGCCAAGTGCGTTTGCCGTCGAGAATATCTCCGAAGCGCTGGACAAGAATGTGTCCCGCGCCAAGCATATTGGTGAGCTCACCGACCTTCTGCGCATACTCAATAGGCTGGTTGAAGGGGGTGGAGAAATTATGCGAGACAAGAATTGCGAGGTTGGTGTTATCACTCTTCATATCCTTGTAGGAGTGACCGTTTACAACCGCGAGATCATTATCGTAATTCTCCTGGCTGACAAATCCGCCGGGATTCTGACAGAAGGTACGCACCTTATTCTTAAACGGTGCGGGATATCCGATAAGCTTGGACTCATAAAGAACGTTATTCACTCTCTCCATGATCTCATTTCTTACCTCAACTCTGACACCGATGTCTACGGTGCCGGGCTGATGAGCGATATTATGCTCTGCGCAAAGCTTCTCAAGCCAATCTGCGCCGCGTCTGCCCGTAGCAATAACTACTGTGCCTGCGTCGATAACGCATCTCTCGCCCTTATCCTTAACGATAACGCCGGTGCAGGTATCATTCTCATCAATAACTATGTTGAGACACTCTCTGTTGAATTCTATCTCTACGCCGTTATCAATCAGATACTGCTCAATGGCGTAGTAAATTTCCTGCGCCTTCTCGGTGCCGAGATGTCTGATGGGACAGTCAACGAGCTTTAAACCTGCGGCGATAGCGTTGCGGCGTATCTCCTTCTTTTCCTCGGTGAAGCCAAGGCCCTCTACGTGAGGATCAGCGCCGAACTCAAGATAAATACCGTCGGTATAATCTATCATAGTCTTTGCGTATTCCGCTCCGATAAGGCTCGGAAGATCTCCGCCTACCTCCTCGGAAAGCGAGAGCTTACCGTCGGAAAATGCGCCTGCGCCGGAAAACCCGGTAGTGATGTTGCAGGGCTTGCAGTTGACACACTTGCCAACCTTATGCTTAGGGCAGCTTCTCTTTTCTATTGCCTTGCCCTTCTCTATTATCAAAATACTCTGCTTCGTTCCCTGCCTTAGCATCTCGAGCGCGGTAAAAATACCCGCAGGGCCTGCTCCGACGATAACGACGTCATATCTGTTTTTCATTTTATTTCTCCTTACCCGGAAATTAAGTCATATTGGTTATTGCGGCATAGTCGAGATCATCGTTACCTTCGCCAACCGAAATGTAAGCGTAATCCTCAAGCGTACCGTCATAAATAAGTCTTGACAAGGCCGTACAGCCCGAAAAAGCATTCTCATACACCGTATTCACCGAAAGCGGCAAACGAACCGTGCCGAGAGACGAGCAACCGTCAAAGGCGCTGACTCCAATGGTGTTGAGTCCGTCATGGAAGCGCGCGTCGGTAAGCGCGGAGCATCCGTAGAAGGTGTAGTCATTGATAGACACAAGCCTCGGCGAAAACTCAACGGTGTGTAAAGAATAGCAGTTCATAAAGGCGGACGAGCCGACGCTGAGAACTCCCTCTCCCATATCGAAGCTTGTGAGAGAGACGCACTCTGAAAACGCCTTGTCACCGATCGTTTCCACGCTATCGGGAATAACGACGTAGGCAAGAGACGGACAAACGTAGAATGCCTGACTTGATATAGTGGTTAAATTATCGTTGAATTTGATTTCTTCAAGCGATGCGCATCCCGCAAACGCGCTTATACCTATTACGGTAAGCGATTTCGGAAGCTTGATCACCTCGAGTCCCTCGCAGGAGATAAAGGCCGCGCGGCCTATCTCGGTAACCGAGGAAGCAAGCTTGACGTCGGAAAGAGAGACGCAGTAAGCGAATATTCTCGACGGAATGCTATGCTCAAGGCTCTTAAGATTAACCTTTTCAATAGATGAGCAGTACTCAAAGGCGCTGCTGCCTATTTCCTCTACGTGTTTAAGATTCGCCTCGGCAAGAGACGAGCAACCGAAGAAGGCATACGAGCCTATCTTCTTAAGCGATCTTGTAAACTTAAAGCTCTCCATCTTGGCCGCGCCGTAGAAGGCTGAGTTGCCGACCTCGGTAAGTCTGCCCTTTACGTTGACGGTCCTAAGCGCGCTGCATCCGTCAAAGACGGTATTACCGATTACCTTTACGCTCCTTGGCAGAGTTATCTCAACAAGAGAGGTGCAACCCGCGAAGGAGTCGTCGTTGATCAAGGTAAATTTGCCGTCAAAGGTCACGTCTGTAAGAGAGGTGCAAGCCATGCAAAGTCCGAATGGCGATTCACCCTCGCCGAGTATTGTCACCTTTGTGAGTGACTCGCATGAGAAGAGCATATAATCGCCTATCTCCACGTCGGGAACTGTAAACTCGGTAAGACCGGATTCGCCGAAGGCGTACTTGCCTATTTTCTCTATCGAGTCGGGCAATGAAATGCTCTTAAGCGAAAGTGTTCTTGAGAATGCATAGTCACCGATAGTCTTTACGCTCTCGGGAATGAATACGCTCTCGAGCGCCGCGCACTCAAAGAACATACTGTGACCGATCTCAACAAGCGATTCGGGGAGCGTTACCGTCTTGAGCAAGCTTGCGCCCGCAAGGACCATCTGTCCTGTCGTACGAAGTGTAGTCGGGAACGAAACGGAGGATAGACGAGTCGTATTTCCAAGGCAGTAATCGGGAAGATGAGTTATTCCTGTCGCGGACATATCTACCTTCTCAAGCATGAGAGCGGAATAGAATGCGTAATCCGAGATAACGCTTACCGTGGAAGGCAGAGTTATCTCTACCACCTCGTTGTTATAAGCAAAAGCCGAAGATATTTCCTTCACACCGCCGGGCACCGTCACCGATACGCCAAGTATCTCGTTTACGGTATAGCCGCCCATATCAACAGGACGCTCAACGATTGCGACTCCGTCGCCTGCGACGAAATTGCCCGTGCTGTCGGTGTGCGGCTTGAAATCAATAAGGACACCGTCGCCAACAACGGTAAATCCTGCGGGAAGTTCCTTTTGGAATTTGGTATTGAAGAAAGCGAGACCGCCGATAGACTTAACTGTATCGGGAAAATCACAGTTAATGCTCTCGTCGGTGCTCGGAAGAGCTATGCGGTAGAGATTGTCGCAAAGGTTGAAGGCGTAGCTGCCGATAGTCTCGAGCGAGTCCGAAAGAATGACCGAGGTAAGCTCAAGACAGTTATTGAAGGCATAGTCGTCAACCGCCTTTATACCCTCGGGGAATACATAAGAGGTGAGAGGCGACTTCGGAGGCATATACATAAGGACGCCATTTGCGGTGTCGACAAGCGCTCCTGAGGAGGTGGAGTAGCGTGCGTTACCCTCTCCGACCGTAATTGACGCCACCTTTGATGCGCCAAAGAGAATTCCCTCTCCGATATACTCGACAGAGGCGTCTATGGTAAGCGACTCAAGCGCGGTACAGCCCTCAAATGCGTGAGTACCAAAGCTCTTTACACCGACAACCGAGAGAGTCGACAAGGAGGTACAGCCCGAAAAGGCGTAGTCACCGATCGTATCGATATGAGATGCCGAGTCGAAGGCGGTAAGCGACGAGCAATTATAGAGCATATGAGGAGGAATAGCGGTGATCTTCTCAGGCACGGTGATGCTCTCAAGCGACGAGCAATCCGCAAACGCGGCCTCGCCTATTGAGGACACCGTCGACGGAAGCTGTGCATTCTCAAGAGCAACGCACATATAGAACGCGTATTTATCGATTTTGGTAAGAAGCGCATTCCAGGTTATCTTCTCAAGAGAGGTGCAGGAGTGGAACGCACTGTCACCGATCTCGGTAACGAACGTACCTATCTTAAGCGTCCTCATCTTATTTCCAAGGAAGGCGCCGTCACCTATTGAAGTGACCGAGCGACTCTCGATAGCCGAAGGGATAACAACGTCGCTATCCGTTCCCGAATAGGAGACGATCTCGATCTTGCCGTCGTCCTTGATCACGTAGCCGAAGTCATTGTGATAATAGACTGTACGCTCCTCGGGCTTGTCCCTCGTGAGAAGAACGACCGCGAGAGTCACGGCGGCTACAAGGAGCACCGCGGCGGATATTATGATTATAAGCTGTTTTTTCGTCAACTTCATATCTTTTAAACCTATCAATAAATATTTTATTTTTTAAGATAACCATTTAATTATACAACACGGGGGTGAGAAAGTCAATCAAATATCTGCTCTTTTATTTTTATTTACAATTTTTTCGGCAAAAGGACTAATATTTTTTTGTTTTTCCGTCAAATCGCCGCATACCGCCACCTCACTCGGGTAAAATAATCCCATAACTACAAAAAGGAGGAAGATCGAAAGGTCAAGATAAAAATGAAAAAGCTGATTGTATTTTGGGTGCTTCTTGCCGTATTGGTTTCTTGTGTGGGATTCACCGGTTACGCTCTGTTTGGCTCGGGATATACGGTAGTAGCGAGTGAGGTGCGGCTGATCAAGACCGGCCTGCTAGGACAGAAGCTGACCTTCAGCGACTCGGATTTCAAGAGCGCTTACGCGATAACCGACTTTGACTCGGTTAGCATAGATACCCTGCCCTCGTCTAACGAGGGAACGCTCCTGCTCGCGGGCAGACGCGTCAAGGAGGGACAGAGAGTTAAGCGCAAGAACGTGGCTGCGCTTATCTTCGTGCCTGCGTCAGCTGAGGTGAGCGAGGCTAGCTTTGACTACACGCTGAGCTATGGTGGCACAGATACGCCCGGCAAGTGCGAGATGAAGTTTATCGACAAGATCAACTATGCTCCGAAGGTGCCCGAAGAGAAGGAATCCTCTCTATCGCTCACCACTCAGGCGGAGATATCGGTCTACGGCCGTCTTGAGGGCTCTGACCCCGAGGGAGACAAGCTCGAGTATATTATTGCGGCATACCCGAAGAGAGGCTCGCTCTCGTTTGTGGACAAGGAGTCGGGCGCGTATAAGTACACTCCCACGGAGGAATTTACCGGATACGACTCGTTCACCTACGTTTTGCGTGACGAGTACGGCAACTATTCAGAGCCTCGAGAGGTCGGAATAAGGATCATCGAGAGAATGAGCAGCGAGGTATACGCTGATATGACAAACAGAAGCGAATACAACGCGGCGGTAGCTATGAGCGCGCTTGGGATCATGAGCGGTAAGACTCTCGGAGACAGCAAATACTTTATGCCAGACGAGACGGTAAGTAAGGCGGAGTTTGTCGCTATGGCGATGAAGGCGAGTGGAATGAGAGCGGATTCTTCCCTGACGAGGACCTTCTTTGATGATAATACGGAAATTCCCGCGGCGCTTGTGTCCTACGTTGCTACCGCGCAGAGGCTTGGCATAATAAACGGCGACTACACAGAGGCAGGGCTTATCTTTGAGCCTAACAGAGGAATAACAAAGAATGAGGCGGCGGAGATTATTACGGGGATACTTGGACTTAAGACGAGCGAGGAGGACGGAGAGTATTTCGAGAATGCGTCGGTGACCCTTTCATCAAGGGCGAGCGTGCAGGCAATGTTCACGCTCGGGATATTCGACGGTGATATTGAGAATTTCGCAGGCACGGACATCGTAACCAGAGCAGAGGCGGCTGAGTATCTATATAGAATGTGATCAACCGCAATATAGAGAAAGCAGAGCAACCAAGTGAGGCTGCTCTGCTTTTCGTATTATTGGAGAGTGCTGATAGCTTTAGCAAGCTGTCTGCCGATCTCACGCGGTAGGTCGGAGGGCGTCACTCCGAATGCGGAGAGCTCCTCGGCAAGGATATCGGCGGCGAGGCCGTGGAAGTAGACCGCAAGAGCTGAAGCACGCAGCGGGTCGCACCCTGAGGCAACAAGAGCTGCGAGGAAGCCTGCGAGCACGTCACCGCTACCCGCTTTTGCAAGGGCGGACGAGCCTGAGGAGTTGATGTACGTTTCTTTGCCGTCGGTGACGATAGTTGCCGCGCCTTTGAGAATAAGTATACAGTTGTTCTCGCGAGCGAAGGATTTTGCAAGTCCGAGTCTGTTGCTCTGTATCTCATCGGTAGGGATGCCCGAAATGCGTGAGAGCTCGAGAGGATGAGGGGTGAGGATAACCGTTCTTTTGGCATTTTTAATAAGCGCTCTGCCCTCCTCGGGATTCTCTGAGAGGACATTGATCGCATCGGCGTCAAGAATAAGAGGCGAGCCTTCATCACAAAGGAGGCGGAGAAGAAGGCGGCGTAAGCCCTCGCTGCGCGATGAGCCCGAGCCGATAAGCATGGCGGAGTGGCGGGCCGAGAGCGAGGATATTTCGTCAAGGCTTTCAGCGGTTAAATCTTTGAGTGAGTAAGGCTTGTAAATAGCCTCAGGGAGCTTTGAGATAAGCGAGTCGCAAAGACTTTTTTCACCGACGTACGTTACGTAGCCGACGCCTCCGCGGAGGGATGCCTCAAGGGACAAATGAGCCGCGCCGGGAAAGTCAATAGAGCCGGTTATCATAAGAAGCTTACCGAAGCTGCCCTTGTTGGAATTTTCCTGCCTTTTTGGAACAAACGAGGAGGCAAGCTCATAGTCTGTATAGTAGCTATCAAAAACAAAATTAGACAAAATCTCACAATTATGCAAACCAATGTTGTCATAAATCATCTTTCCAACGTATTCCTTGGCGGGATATGAGACGAGTCCGGGTTTTACAAAGCCGAGAGCCACGGTCGCGGTTGCGCGGTATACGGCGCCGTCACAGACGCTTCCGTCTGTCGCATTTACGCCGAGTGGGACGTCGATGGCGATGATCGTTTTATCATTTATAGATGCAAGTATTTTCGCCAGATTTACTGCGATCTCGGGAAGGTCTCCCGCAAAGCCTGTGCCGAAAACGGCATCAATAATGCAGTCGGACATACGTATGTCAAAGAGGTTTTTTTCGTCAAGAGAAAGAGGTTCTATGACACCGCCCGCTGTAACGTATGAGGCAAGGTAGTAGCTGCCCTCATCGGTTCTCTGCCCCGCGGAAAAGACGTCGTAGACCTTGACGTCGTAGTCGCGCATCAGAAGACTAGCTACGGCATATCCGTCACCGCCGTTGTTGCCCTTGCCGGCGAGGATACTAACCTTTGAGCCCACAGATACATATGAGCGTACTGCCTTCGCAACGGCAACTGCCGCGCGGAGCATAAGAGCTCTCCCCGGTATGCCGAGAGATTCGCTCGCGAAGTTATCTATTTCACTTATTAAAGACGGATCAACAAGAAGCATCTTCTCTCTCCCTTCATCATATCTCTTTAGATATATTGTAGCATATGATGACAGATTTTTCAAGAAATTTTATCCAATTTGCATTTTGGGTATTTACAAACGGTCATTTTTTTGGTAAAATGATAATATAAAAAAGCAAGGAGGCTATCTATGGACAAGAAAATCATTATTACAATCGCGCGTCAATACGGAAGCGGCGGACGTGAAATAGGAGAGTTGGTAGCCGAGAAGCTTGGCATCGCGCTCTATGACAGGGAGCTGATAACCGAGGCGGCAAACCGCGGAAGCCTTGACGAAAAGGTAACTAAGCTTGCGGACGAGTCCGCGGCAAACAGCCTGCTCTACACTCTCGCTATGGGCTCAAACGTACTTGGAACAACTATGCACTTTGGCTACAAGATGCCGCTTAACGATAAGCTCTTTATCCTCCAGTCCGAGGTCATCAAGGAATACGCTAAGGCAGAGAGCTGTGTTATAATCGGAAGATGCGCTGACTACGTGCTTCGCGATGAGAAGAATCTACTCAGAATTTTCATCTACGGAGACCTTGATCACAGACAGGCAAGAGTTGCCGAAAGGCACCCAGAATTGAAATCGGGACAGATTATTGACGTTATCAATAAGACTGATAAGCGCCGTTCGTCATACTACAACTTCTACACCGGAAACAAGTGGGGCAAGTATGATAACTACGACATAGCGATCAACTCCTCCACCCTTGGCATTGAGGGTACGGCAAAGCTCATCTGCGCTTGCGCAGAGAAGATTCTTGAGGATTAATTTTAATTGGATATACAAAAAGCGGAAGGCTTATGATGCGGCCTCTAAAAGATAGTAAAAAGCCGATATGGATCTATTTCCATATCGGCTTTTTTATTGCACAGTTAATAGCAGTGAGTAAGTGCGCTTTTTAAGTTTTTAGTGATATGCTGTCTTCGAGAGCGTGATATTCCTCGCCC